>NZ_SMKH01000145.1 GCF_004348515.1 Actinomadura sp. KC345
GCCCAGGCGCACCGGCCCGAAGCCACCACGCCCCACGCAAGCCGGATGCTCATCCACCCAATGATCCATGCTCCCGGCGTTCCCGGCCAACGAGGTTTCAGCGGGCGCAGGCCCGGTGCAGGGCGGTGGTCACGGGTCCGGGGCCGGGGTCCGGGAGGACCGCGGCGAGGTGGCCGTCCGGGCGGACGACGTGGACGGTGTCCGGGCCGGATTCCAGGGCCGCCCGCAGATTCCCGCCGGTGTCGATGTCGTCCAGCGCGTGGATCGTGTGCGGGACGTCGGTGGGGAGTTCCATCGCGTGGCGCCTCGCCGTCAGAAGGACGAAGTCCGTGCCGAAGAGGCGGCGCAGGCGGGTGGGCTCCCCGGAGACGGTGCAGGGTCCGTCGGGGCAGAGGACGCCCGGAAGTGGCGGGCGGGCGGCGCCGGGTTCGCGCGGGAACCCGTCCACCGGGCCGGACGGGGTGGTCAGCGGCGAGTCCAGGTACCAGAACGGCTCGGCGAGCCTGCCCGAGTCGATGATCGTGCGCGGTTCCGGGTGCGTCCGGGCCTTCTCCAGGCATTCGCGCCGGTGGGCGTGCTGCGCGGGCGTCTGCGGGACCAGGAACTCCATCGTCCGGGTGGTGACGCGGAGGTTCTCCCGCGCGGCGGCCCGCCGCTCGGCGTCATAGGACGCGAGCAGGGCGGCGGGCGCCCGGCCGTGCCGGACGAAGGCGAGCTTCCAGGCGAGGTTCTCCGCGTCCTGGACGCCCGAGTTCAGCCCGCGGGCGCCGAACGGCGCGTACAGGTGGGCGGCGTCGCCGGCGAGGAAGGCGCGGCCCGAGGCGAACGCCGCGGCGCAGCGCTCGTGGAACCGGTACACGGTCGCCCACACGATCTCGTACGGGACGTCCCCGACGATCTTCCGGATCCGGGCGTCCAGCGCGCCGGAGGCGCGTTCGGCGTCGAGGTCGAGGTCGGCGGGGACCTGCCAGTCGATCCGCCAGGTGCCGTCCGGGCACTGGTGGACGAGCACCTGCCGGCCGGGATTCCATTCGGGGTCGAAGTAGAACCGCCGCTCGCTCGGGAACGGCAGCTCGGCCCGGATATCGCAGATGAGGAACCTGTCGGCGAACGTCCGCCCGGGGAAGCCGATGCCGAGCAGCTGCCGGACGGCGCTGTGCCCGCCGTCCGCGCCCACCAGGTGGCTGCCCCGGACGATGGCGCCCGCGTCGACCTCGACTCCGCGTCCGTCCTGGTGGAGCCCGCTGACGGGATGCCCGTACCGGAGATCGACCAGCGGCTCGGCGGCGGCGAGGTCCCGAAGGTACCCCTCCACCTCGGCCTGGGAGATGTTGATCCAGGGCGGGACGGAGCCGTCCCCGGAGTCGGGGAAGGCGACCGAGAACAGCTCGTCCCCGCGGTGGTAGGTCCGGCCGGTCGTCCACGTCACCCCGCGGGCGATCATCCGCCCGGCGCAGCCGACCCGGTCGAGCACGTCGAGGACGTCCCGCTGGAAGCAGATGGCCCGGGACCCGGACGGTTCGCGCCGGGCGGCGGCCTCCAGCACCACGCTCGGCACGCCGTGCCGCGCCAGCAGCAGCGCCGTGACCAGCCCGACCGGCCCGGCGCCCACGATGACCACCGGTTCACCGACCACCGGCTCACCGACCACCGGCTGGATGTCACTGGGCGGGCTCACACTCCCGATGGTGCGCCGCCCGGCCCGCCCGGTAAAGCCGCTCGCGCGACGTTTTACCCCAGGGCGTTCCCGGCCCGGGTCAGGACGTGGCCGCGGCGGCGTCGCGCGCCCGCTCGGCGGCCCGGGTGATCGTCTCGTCGGCGACCTTCCGGTCCTGCCAGCCGCGCACGTCGGTGCTCTTGTTCGGCTCCAGGCTCTTGTAGATGTCGAAGAAGTGGGCGATCTCGTCCCGGATGTGCTCGTGGACGTCGCCCAGGTCGCGAAGCTCGCGGTAGCGGACGTCCTTGGACGGGACGGAGAGGATCTTCGCGTCCGGCCCGCCCTCGTCGTGCATCCAGAACACCCCCAGGCTGCGGACGGTGATCTGGCAGCCGGGGAACGTGGGCTCCTCCAGCAGCACCATCACGTCCAGGGGGTCGCCGTCGTCGGCGACGGTGTCCGGGATGTAGCCGTAGTCGACCGGATACTGGGTCGAGGTGAACAGCATCCGGTCCAGCCGGATGCGGCCGAGCCGGTGATCCATCTCGTACTTGTTGCGCGATCCCCTGGGGATCTCGACGATCATCTCGATCTCCATGCGTGCCTCCCCCGAGATTGCCCTACCCAGCGACGGGCCCTGTGATCGTATCCGCCGCCGTGGGTCGGTGCGCCGCGTGGGTCGGTGCGCCGCGTGGGTCAGTGGGCCGCGTGGGTCAGTGGGCCGCGGCGTTCCAGTCGGGGCCGGCGCCGATGGCGACCTCCAGGCCGACGCTCAGCGGGTAGGCCGTGGTCATGCGGGTGCGGACGAGTTCCTCCACCGCGTCCCGCTCACCCGGCGCGACCTCCAGGACGATCTCGTCGTGGACCTGGAGCAGCAGCCGGCTGGCGAGCCCGGCGCCGGTCAGCGCCTCGTCCACGCGCAGCATCGCGATCTTGACGATGTCGGCGGCCGAGCCCTGCACCGGGGCGTTGAGCGCCATCCGCTCGGCGGTCTCGCGGCGCTGCCGGTCGTCGCTGGTCAGATGGGGCAGGTAGCGGCGGCGGCCGAGGAGCGTGCGGGTGTAGCCGGTGGCGCGGGCCTCGGCGACGACGTGGTCGAGGTAGTCGCGGACGCCGCCGAGCCGCTCGAAGTAGGCGTCCATCAGCGGGCGCGCCTCGGCCATCGCGATGCCGAGCTGCTTGGCCAGGCCGAACGCCGACAGGCCGTACGCCAGCCCGTACGACATGGCCTTGATCTTGCGGCGCATGTCCGGGGTGACGGCGTCCGGGGCGACCCGGAACACCTGCGCGGCCGTCGTGGTGTGCAGGTCCTCGCCGGATTCGAACGCGGCGAGGAGCGTCGGGTCCTGCGACAGGTGCGCCATGACGCGCAGTTCGAGCTGCCCGTAGTCGGCCGTCATCAGCGACTCGAAGCCGTCGCCGGGCAGGAACGCGCGGCGGATGCGCCGCCCCTCCTCGGTCCGGACGGGGATGACCTGGAGGTTCGGCTCGGTGGAGGTGAGCCGGCCGGTGGCGGCGACGGTCTGCTGGAACGTGGTGTGGATCCGGCCGTCCGCGCCGATCTCCCTGATCAGCCCGGCCACGGTCGTGCGCAGCCGCGCCTGGTCGCGGTGGTGCAGCAGGACCTGCGGGAGGCCGTTGTCGGTCTGGGTGGCGAGCCAGGTCAGCGCGTCGAGGTCGGTGGAGTACCCGGACTTGATCTTCTTGGTCCTGGGCAGGCCCAGCTCTCCGAACAGCACCTCCTGGAGCTGCTTCGTGGAGCCGGGGTTGAAGCGGCGCCCGGCGATCTCGGCGGCCTCGTCGGCGGCGCGCTCCATCGCGCCGGCGAAGTGCCGTTCCAGCTCTCCGAGGAGTTCCGCGCCGACGTGGACGCCGGTGCGCTCCGCCTTGGCGAGCAGGGCCGACAGGGGCAGCTCGACGTCGCGCAGCAGCTCGTCCATGCCCGTGGACGCCAGGTCCGCGGCGAACCTGCCCGCCAGGTCGAGGACGGCGCGGGCGCTCAGCATGAGCCCGGCCGCTCCGTCGGCGGGCGGCCGGCGCCCGAGATGCCGTCCGGCGAGGTCGGCGATCCCGTAGGCGGCCAGGCCGGGCAGGAGCAGGTAGGCGGCCATCGCGGTGTCGGCGGCGATCCCGCCGAGCCGCCAGCCGCGCTCGCCGAAGACGCGCAGCAGCGACTTCACGTCGTGCAGCGCCTTGGGACGGGAGGGGTCGGCCAGCCATTCCGCGAAGGCCCGCTCGTCGTCCACGGTGAGGCCGGACGGCTCGAACGAGGCCGCGTGGCCGTCGCCGGTGGCCAGCGCGATCCGGGCGATGCCGCCCGCGCCGCGGGCCCAGGTCCAGTCGGCGGCCAGCCCGGTCGGCCCGGCCGCCCTCGTCCGGAGCCAGGGCGCCAGCTCGCCGGGACCCAGCTCACGGCCCTCGATCGGCTCGGGGGTCCCGGCCTCCCGCGCCCCCGCCTCGGGCGGCCGGCCGCCGCCCGGGTCGGCGGCGAACAGCCGCTGCCGGAGGCTGGCGTTGCGAAACTCCAGCTCGTCCAGCAGGGACGTGAACGCGGACAGGTCGTAGGGCCGCCGCCGCAGGTCGCCGATCCCGACCGGCAGGTCCAGGTCGCGGACGAGTTCGGTCAGCCGCCGGTTCAGCCGGACGGAGTCCGCGGCGGCGCGCAGCTTCTCGCCCGCCTTGCCCTTCACCTCGTCCGCGCGGTCCAGCAGCGCGTCGAGGGAGCCGAACTCCCGGACCCACTTCGCCGCCGTCTTCTCGCCGATGCCCGGGATGCTCGGCAGGTTGTCGGACGGGTCGCCGCGCAGCGCCGCGAAGTCCGGGTACTGCGCCGGGGTCAGCCCGTACTTCTCCCGCACCGCCTCCGGCGTGTACCGGATCATCTCCGAGGCCGTCCGGTAGAAGTACAGGACGGTGACGTCGTCGCCGACGAGCTGGAGCACGTCCCGGTCGCCGGTGACGATCAGGACCTGGAGGCCGTCCGCCTCGGCCCTGGCGGTGAGCGACGCGATGACGTCGTCGGCCTCGTAGCCGGGCATCCGCAGCACCGGCAGGCTCATCGCGGCGAGCAGTTCGTCCAGGATCTCCAGCTGGCCGCCGAACCCCTCGGGCGAGCGCGACCGGGTCGCCTTGTACTCGGGGAACGCCTCGGTCCTGAACGTCCGCCGCGACACGTCGAACGCGACCGCCGCGTGCGTCGGGCGCTCGTCGCGCAGCACGTTGGCCAGCATGTTCGCGAACCCGTACACGACGTTGGTCGGCTGCCCGGTGGTCGTGCTGAAGTTCTCGACAGGCAGCGCGTAGTACGCCCGGTACGCCAGCGAGTGGCCGTCCAGGAGCAGCAGGCGGGGCCGGTCGGTCATGGGTCACATCCTGGCACCGGGGAAGGGAGGCATGAAACGGCAGGACGAGGTGTTGGAGGCGGTATGACGAAGATCGAACTGGGACGTCTCGGAATCTGGCGCCCGTGGAGCGAACTGGATCCGGAGCTGGCCAAGGACGTCGAGGACCTCGGCTACGGCGCCATCTGGATCGGCGGCTCGCCGCGCGGGGACCTGAAGATCGCCGAACGGCTCCTCGCCGCCACCGACCGCATCGTGATCGCGACCGGGATCGTGAACATGTGGGACACGCCCGCGGAGGAGGTGGCCGCCTCCTACCACCGGCTCGACGGGGCTTACGGCGGGCGGTTCCTGCTCGGCGCCGGCATCGGCCACCCGGAGGCGACGCAGGAGTACCGGAGCCCGTACGAGACGATCGTCCAATATCTGGACCGGCTCGACGCCGAGGGCGTCCCGGTGGAGGGACGGGTCCTGGCCGCGCTGGGGCCGAAGGTGCTGCGGCTGTCGGCGGAGCGCGCGGGCGGCGCGCACCCGTACCTGACCACGCCCGAGCACACCCGCCGGGCGCGTGAGCTGCTGGGCGACGGCCCGCTCCTCGCACCCGACCAGAAGGTCGTGCTCGACACCGACCCCGAGCGGGCCCGCGCGCTCGCCAGGGAGAAGATCGGCTTCTACTTCAAGCTCAGGAACTACGTCTCCAGCTGGAAGCGGCTGGGCTTCACCGACGAGGACGTCGCCGGGGAAGGCAGCGACGCGATCACCGACGCGCTCGTCGCGCACGGGGATCCGGCGGCGGTGGCGGCGCGGCTCACCGGCCACCTGGAGGCGGGCGCCGACCACGTCGCCGTCCAAGTGCTGGCCGGGCAGGGCGAGGACCCGCGTCCGGCGCTGCGGACGATCGCCGAGACGCTCTCGCCGCGCTGACTCCCGGCGGTCCGGAAGGGCGGCCCTGTTCGAGGGACGAATCAACCCGGAGGTTGACACGCGTCATTTCCCGCAAAAGGAAACGATTTCGCTTCGAAGACGGCCGACATTGGCCGCTCCCGGACCTCACTTCGCGGGCGACCGGCCCGTTTGACGGTCACGGTCCGTCCCGTCGCCTCCACCGTTGGTGTCGATCATGACCACGCGACCGATCCGCATTCCGCAATGCCCGCATCGGAATCGCCGCCCAGCCGTATACCTTTGACCTGGGAGAACGATGATAAAACGACGATAAATCGCATCCCGTAGCAGGGATTCAGGGGCCCCGCCACAGGCAGGCGCCATTCTCCTTTTCCGGCCCGTGTCCAGCAGTTGAGACGGTGGCCCGGGCAAATCGGCGTGAGTATAGTTCCTCACCCTTGGAAGTGGCCGCCGACCAGCAGGAGTGGGCCGTTGTCGAGTCCCGAACAGGTGCACCGATCGCACGGGCGTCCGCGCACGCGCCCGATCGGACGGCGGATCATACCGCTCCTGGCGATCCCGCTCGTGTCGCTGGTGGTCCTCTGGGCGTTCTCGGCCGCTCCCGCGATCGACGACGCGGTCCGGCAGAACCAGTACGCGGACGGCTACGACCGTGTCGGCGACCCGTCCAGACTCGCCATGCAGGCCGTGCAGGGGGAACGCGCCGCCGCGGTCGCGGCGCTGGCGTCGCCGTCCACCGCGGCGACGCAGAAGTTCCGGGAGGCGACGGAGAAGACCGACGAGGCGGCGGACGCCTTCCGCGCCGTGGCGCTCTCCCCCGACCTCCTCGGGAACATGCCCGGCGCGGCGGTGCGGCGGATGCGCGACACCGGCGAGCAGTTCAACCGGCTGGCCGGTGCCCGGTCGAGGATCAACGCGCGCGACATCTCCGCGCTGGAGGCGATCGACGCCTACAGCGGCGTCATCGACACCACGGCACGGCTGCTCAGCACGCTCGTGGCCCTGGAGGACGTGACCGTCCTCCAGCAGAACAAGGGCGCCCTCTACATGTTCTGGGCGCACGACTTCGTGCTCCGCGAGGACCTGCTGCTCTCCAACCTGCGCGGCCGGCTGGCGTCCACCGAGCGGGCCGCGTTCGCCCGGTGGGCGGGTGGCCGCTCGCAGCTGTTCGCGCTCGGCGAGGTCCAGTTCAGCGGCCGCGCCGCGCGGACCATCGGGGATCTGGCGGGATCCCCCGCCTACGCCGAGTTCGTGGCGCTGGAGAACTCCGTCGTGCAGCGGGGAAGGGCCCCGGACCCGCAACGCTGGAAGACCGCCACCGCGACGGCCGGGCAGATGTGGCTCGGCGCGGTCCTCAAGGCCAGCGAGGAGATCCGGCAGGACGACGTCGAGCCGGCCGACCGGCGGATCTGGCTGCGGGTCTACCTCACGGGCGGCGTCGGGCTGCTCGCGGTCGTCGCCTCCCTCGTGCTGTCGCTGCTGTTCGCCCGCCGCCACGCGGCCGAGCTCCGGCGGCTGCAGCGGTCGGCGCAGGAGCTGGCGCACGAGCGGCTGCCCCGCGTCGTCGCGCGGCTGCGGCGCGGCGAACCGGTGGACCTGGAGACCGAGACGCCTCGCCCGGAGGCCGCCAGGACCCGCGAGGTGGCCCTGGTCGGCGAGGCGCTCGACACCGTCCAGCGGACGGCCATCAGCACCGCGATCGGTGAGGCGGACCTGCGCGAGAGCATCAACCGGGTCTTCGTCAACCTGTCGTGGCGCAGCCAGTCGCTGCTGCACCGGCAGCTCCGGCTGCTGGACCAGATGGAGCGGCGCGCGTCCAGCCCCGAGGAGCTGGACGACCTGTTCCGGCTCGACCACCTGACCACCCGCATGCGGCGGCACGCCGAGGGCCTGGTCATCCTGTCCGGCTCGCCGACCGTCCGGGCCTGGGACCAACCGGTCGCCGCCGAGGACGTGGTGCGCGCCGCGATCGCCGAGGTCGAGGACTACCGGAGGATCGAGCTGATCGGCGCCTCGTCGGCCGCGGTCACCGGGGACGTGGTCGCCGACGTCGTCCACCTGCTCGCCGAGCTGATCGAGAACGCCGCCGCCTACTCCCCGCCGGCCACCGACGTCACCGTGAAGATCGAGACCGTCGCCAACGGCCTCGCGGTGGAGGTCGTGGACCGCGGCATCGGCCTGCAGCCCGACGAGCTGCACGAGCTGAACCAGCGCCTCGCCAGCGCCGTCGAGTTCGACCTGGTCGACACCGAGCGGCTCGGGCTGTTCGTCGTCGCGCGGCTGGCGGCCCGGCACGGCATCAAGGTCACGCTCCATCCCTCGCCCTACGGGGGCACGACCGCGATCGTCCTCATCCCGCAGTCCCTGGTGGTCCTGGACGAGCAGTTGCAGGCGTACGGCGCAGAGACCGTCCAAGCGGTCGCGCCGGGCGTCCCTGGCACGGCACGGCTCGGCCGCCCGGTCCGCCCCGCGCTGGCCGGTCCGCCGGGCGCGCCGGCCCCGTTCAGCCCGCAGGATTCCAATGCCCCGCCCGTGACCTTCAATTCGCCCGCGTCTTCCAGCACGCCGGGCCATATCGTTGACCGAACCCGGCCATCCGAGACGGATCCGGAACCGGTGGAGGCCGAGGACAGTGAGATCACCGGGCGGCTTCCGCGCCGGGTCCGGCAGCGCAACCTCGCTCCCCAGCTGCGCGAACGGCCGGTCACCGGGCGTCCCGAGCCGGCGGCGCGGCCGGACGACGACTTCGAGGAGCCGAATCCGGAGTTCAGCCGCACGCTGATGGCCTCGCTACAGTCGGGCTGGCTGCGCGGCAGGGACGCCGACGACGGGCCGGGCGATCTCGATCCACATGACGTATGGGGGGACTCATGACGCGGCAGGGCCACGCCACCGGCGAGCTCGACTGGCTGCTCAACGATCTGGTCGAACGGGTGGGCGAGGTCCGCCAGGCCGTTCTGCTGTCCAGGGACGGCCTGGTCATGGGCGCGTCCGGGGAGGTCACCCGCAGGGACGCGGAGTTCCTCGCCGCGCTGTCGTCGGGCTTCCACAGCCTGGCCAACGGCGCCCGCGAGCACTTCGAGGCCACGCAGGTGCGGCAGACCGTCGTGGAACTGGACGACAGCCTGTTCTTCGTCGTGCCGGCCGGCAGCGGAAGCTGCCTGGCCGTGCTCAGCGACGCCGGCGGGAACGCCGGCCTCGTCGCCTACGAGACGACGATGCTGATCAAGCGGGTGCGGCGGCACCTGTCCGCCTCGCCGCGGACGCCCGCCGGGCCCGAGGGCGAGCCACCGGCCCCGGGCGCCTCGGACTGAGCCGTCGTGGAGACGCCGAGAGAGCGCTGGGTCGGGCACGACGCGGGCCCGATCGTCCGGCCGTACGCGATGACCCGCGGGCGCACCCGCCCCCGCGGGTTCACCGTCGACCTCGTCACCATCCTCGTCGCGACGGGCCGGACCCCGGGCGACCGGGTGTGGCTCTCGCGCGAGCAGCGGCGGCTGCTGGAGCTCTGCCGGCGTCCGTCCACCCCCGCCGACCTCGCCTCGGAGACCGATCTTCCGTACCGGGTCGTGCAGATCCTGCTGGAGGACCTGCACCAGTACGGCCTCGTCGAGGAGATGCCGCAGGGCGACCCCGGCGAGCAGCCCGACCGTCCCGATCACCGCATACTGATGAGAGTCCTCGATGAACTCCGCCGCCTCTGACAGCCGGCTCGTCCCGCAGGGGTACGACGACGACGTCCCCCAGCACACGCTGAAGATCCTCGTGGCCGGGGGGTTCGGTGTCGGCAAGACCACCCTCGTCGGCGCGGTCAGCGAGATCCGCCCGCTGCGCACCGAGGAGACCCTCACCGACGCCTCCGCCGGCGTGGACGACCTGCACGGCGTGGAGGGCAAGACGACCACGACCGTCGCCATGGACTTCGGCCGGCTGACGTTCTCCGGCGGCGTCCGGCTGTACCTGTTCGGGACGCCGGGGCAGGAGCGGTTCTGGTTCATGTGGGACCAGATCGCCTACGGCGCGGTCGGCGCGATCGTCCTGGTCGACACGCGGCGGCTCTCCACGAGCTTCGCTTCGATCGACTTCTTCGAGCAGCGGGAGATCCCGTTCGTCGTCGCCGCCAACGTCTTCGACGGCGCCCGCCGCTACACCGTCGAGGAGATCCGGGACGCCCTGGACGTCGACCCGCAGGTCCCGGTGATGCTGTGCGACGTGCGGCGCCGCGACGTGGCGAGGGACGTCCTCGTCGCCCTGGTGGAGCACGCGGTCCAGTCGGCCACCGTCTAGCCCGCGCCGTCCGGGCGGCACCGGTGCGCTCGGTACTGTGGGGGTGCCGAAAGGAGTCCGCCATGCCCGCCGTCCGGCACCTGCCCACCCCCGAGTCCGAGGACCTCGTCGCCCTCACCCGCGAGATCGCGGCGAAGGAGCTGGCGCCGCGGGTCGCGGACTACGAGCGGAGCGGCACGTTCCCGCGCGAGGTGTTCGCGACGCTCGGGCGGGCCGGACTGCTGACGCTGCCGTACCCGGAGGAGTTCGGGGGCGGCGCCCAGCCGTACGAGATCTACCTGCAGGTCCTGGAGGAGATCGGCGCGGCGTGGGCGAGCGTGGGCGTCGGCGTCAGCGTGCACGCGCTGTCGTGCTTCCCGCTGTTCGCCTACGGGACGGACGAGCAGCGCGCCCGGTGGCTCCCGGACATGCTGTCCGGCGAGAGCCTCGGCGCGTACTGCCTGTCGGAGGCCCACGCGGGCTCCGACCCGGCGGCGATGCGGGCCAGGGCCGTCCGCGACGGCGACTCCTACGTGCTGAACGGCGCCAAGGCGTGGACGACCCACGGCG
Organism: Actinomadura sp. KC345; assembly: GCF_004348515.1. GTDB lineage: Bacteria > Actinomycetota > Actinomycetes > Streptosporangiales > Streptosporangiaceae > Spirillospora. Next base: position 10,741 of record NZ_SMKH01000145.1, read on the forward strand.
GCAAGGCCGACTTCTACACCGTCATGGCCCGCACGTCCGATGACGGGGCCCGCGGCGTCTCCTGCTTCCACGTCCCGGCTGGCACCCCCGGGCTGGAGTTCGACGAGCCCGAGGACAAGATGGGCCTCATGGGGTCGACGACCGCGACCGTCCGGTTCGTCGGCGCCCGCGTCCCGGCCGCCAACCTGATCGGGCACGAGGGGCAGGGGCTGTCGATCGCGCTCGCCGGCCTGGACGCCGGGCGGCTCGGCATCGCCGCCGTCGCCACGGGCCTGTCCCAGGGCGCGCTCGACACCGCCGTCGCCTACGCCAAGGAGCGGGAGGCGTTCGGCAAGGCGATCATCGACCACCAGGGGCTGGCGTTCGTGCTGGCCGACATGGCCGCCGCTACCGAGTCGGCGCGGGCCACCTACCTGGCGGCGGCGCGGCTGAAGGACGCGGGCCGCCCCTACGGCCGGGAGGCGTCCATCGCCAAGCTGGTCGCCACCGACAACGCGATGAAGGTGACCACGGACGCCGTCCAGGTCCTCGGCGGCGCCGGCTACACCCGCGACTTCCCCGTCGAGCGTTTCATGCGCGAGGCGAAGGTGATGCAGATCTTCGAAGGCACCAACCAGATCCAGCGCATGGTCATATCGCGGCACCTCGCCCGTTGAGGGGCTACAGCCTCACGTACTCGTAGTCGAAGGGGCGGCCGTTGATGCCGTTGCGGGGCGGGGCGATCCAGCCGGCGATCCTGCCGCGTTCGTGGACGGGGCGCATCAGGGAGCGGACGTGCGTCTTGTCGACCTCCGTGGGGAGCCAGGCGCCGCTGCGCCGGTCCCATTCCCCGGCGGTGATGATCTCGCCGTCCGGGGTCGCCTCGATGCCCGCGAACGCGCCGACCCTGCGGTTGAACGCGATGCTGGGCAGGGAGAGGCGCTGCGGGAGGCCCGCGTCGGCCAGGATGCGGTTCCAGCGGTTGACGCCGCTCTGGCAGTCGGCGATGTACTCGCGGCGCAGGTCGGTGTTCAGGCCCGTCAGGGCGGCGACCTCGGTCTGGCCGACTGCGCCCTCGACGAGGGCGTCCACCATCATCGCGTCGTCGGTGAGACGGTGGTCGTCCTTGCGGCGCCCCTCCAGCCAGCGGCCCTTGAGCCCGGCCGTGTAGTAGTTCGCGACGTTGCTGGACGTCTCGGAGCCGAACAGGTCGAGCGACACCGAGTAGTGGAAGTTCAGGTACTTCTGGACGACGTCGAGCGAGATCGCGCCGTGGCCGGTGACGTCGTCGGTGTCATGCTCCTTCATGAGCTCGACGGTCCGCTCGACGACGCGGTCGATGCCCGTGGTGCCGACCATCATGTGGTGGGCCTCCTCCTTGAGCATGAACTCGCACGTCCGCGAGAGCGGGTCGAAGCCGGACTCCTTCAGCGTGCCGAGCTGGTACTTGCCGTCCCGGTCGGTGAAGTAGGTGAACATGAAGAAGGAGAGCCAGTCCGGGGTCTCCTCGTTGAAGGCGCCCAGGATGCGCGGTGACTCCTCGCTCCCGGAGTTGCGGTGCAGGAGCTCTTCGGCCTCCTCGCGTCCCTCGCGTCCGAAGTAGGCGTGCAGGAGGTAGACCATCGCCCACAGGTGGCGGCCCTCCTCGACGTTCACCTGGAACAGGTTGCGCAGGTCGTAGAGGCTGGGCGCGGTCGCGCCGAGGTTGCGCTGCTGCTCGACGGAGGCGGGCTCGGTGTCGCCCTGGATGACGATGAGGCGCTGGAGGTCGGCGCGGTACTCCCCCGGGACCTTCTGCCAGGCGGGCTCGCCCTTGTGCTGGCCGAAGCCGATGCGGCGGTCGCCGTCGCGTTCGGCCAGGAAGATGCCCCACCGGTAGTCCTTCATGGCGACGTGCCCGAAGTGCGCCCAGCCTTCGCGGCCGACGTCGACGGCCGTGCGCAGGTAGACGTCCCGGGTGGGGAGCGTCGGGCCCATCGACTCCCACCAGGTCAGGAAGTCGGGCTGCCACGACTCCAGGGCGCGCTGGAGCCGCCGGTCCTCGTGCAGGTCGACGTTGTTGGGGATCTTCTCGGAGTAGTCGGCCCCGCTCGCTCGCATGGTCACACTCGCTTTCGGTCGAAGTCGGGGCGCCGCCCGGTGCCGTAGCGGCGCAGGGCGCCGTCCGGGCCGGACGCGTTCGGGCGGGCGAAGATCCAGTTCTGCCAGGCGGTGAGCCGTCCGAAGATCTTCGTCTCCAGGGTCTCCGGGCCGGGGAAGCGGTAGTTGGCCTCCAGGCCGGTCAGCGCGTCGGGGCTGAAGCCGGACCGCTCCTCGACGGTGATGCGGACCTCCTCGTCCCAGTCGATGTCGTCGGGCGCGAAGGTGACCAGGCCGAGGCGCTCGGCGTCCGCGGCCTCCAGCGGCTTGCCCTCGGCGTCGCGGACGGCGGCGAGCGCGGCGTCGTCGCCGAGGAAGCGGGTCTCCAGGCGGGTGAGGCCGTTGCCCATCGGCAGCGGGCCGAGGTTCATCGCGTCCACGGTGATCGCGGCGGGGTCGGCGTCCGGGTCGACGTCCTCGAAGACGCCGTCGAGCTGGAAGGACCGGTCGGCGGCAAGCGCGATCTCCAGGAGCGAGCCGGCGAAGCAACCGCCCGGCTCGATCAGGGCGATGAGGCTGCGGCTGGTGACGTCGAGGCGCTTCAGCGTGCGCTTGAGGTAGTGCAGGATCTCGTTGGCGAGCCAGTCGCCGGCATGGCCGAGCAGGAGCCGGTCATGGGCCAGGACGTTCCCGGCGTCGCCGGCGGTGCGGAAGATCCAGGTACCGAGGTCCGGCTCGTTGGTGCGCAGGTCGAGGATCAGGTCGTCCAGCTCGCGGGTCATGGCGAGCGTCCAGAAGTCCGCGCCCTGGCGGTGCACGTCGTCGAAGCCCTCGGGGGCCGAGTCCGGGCCCGTGACGGTGATCTCGACGGTGCCCGCGTCCCGGTCGAGGTCCGCCGACACGTGCCGGTAGACGACGGCCTCGGCGGTGCGCGTCTTGCCGAGCGGCGTGAGCGTGACGCCCGCGGCGTCCCGCGGCCGGGACGAGCGGGCGGCCAGTTCGCTCGCGCGTTCGGCGACCGTCGCGTCCCAGGCGGTGCGGGGCACGGCCTCGTCCACCAGCCGCCACGCGACGGCCTTCTTTCCGCCGAGGCCCTCGGCCTTGGTGGAGAAGTGGTCGGCGCGGTCGCGGCGGACGTGCCGCTTGTCCGACACGCGGGTCAGGCCGCCGGTCCCGGGCAGCACGCCGAGCAGCGGCAGCTCCGGCAGCGACACCGCCGCGGACCGGTCGTCCACCAGCATGATGTGGTCGCAGGCCAGGGCCAGCTCGTAGCCGCCGCCGGACGCGGTGCCGTTGCACGCCGCCAGGTAGGTCTGGCCCGAGTTCGCCGTCGCGTCCTCGATGCCGTTGCGGGTCTCGTTGGTGAACTTGCAGAAGTTGACCTTCCACGTGTGCGGGGACCCGGCGAGCATCCGGATGTTGGCGCCCGCGCAGAAGATCTTCTCCTTGCCGCTGGTGACCACGACCGCGCGGACGCCCGGATGCTCGAACCGGAGCCGCTGGACGGCGTCGTAGAGCTCGATGTCCACGCCCAGGTCGTAGGAGTTGAGCTTCAGCTCGTAGCCGGGGACCAGGCCGCCCTGCTCGTCCACCGCCATCGTCAGCGTGGCGACCTGCCCGTCGACGTCCAGGGACCAGTGCCGGTAGCCGGACGGGTCCACCCGGAACTCCACATGCGGGGCCGAGCTGTCGGGGTTGGCCATGAGACGTCCTTCCGCGTGCCGGCCGTGTCCCTTCATGCTCCACAGGACACGGTCACAACGTCAAGAGTTTGTAGCACATTTGCTCACGGGCCGTTTCGCCCGGACGGGTCCGGCACCGCGGTCAGGGGGTGTCGAGCAGGGCCGCGGCCAGCTCGCGGACGGCGAAGCGGCGGAGCTTGCCGGTCGGGGTCGTCGGGAGCCTCTCCATGATCAGCACCTCGCGAGGGCGCTTGAACGACGCGAGCCCCGCGCGGCAGAAGTCGATCAGCCCTCCCGGCCCGGCGGACGCCCCCTCCTTGAGGACGACGCAGGCGACCGGCTTGTCCAGCCCGTCGGCGTCCGGCAGCCCGACGACCGCGGCCATCGACACGGCCGGATGCTCCAGCAGCCGCGCCTCCACCTCGGCCGGCGACACCCAGATGCCGCCCGACTTGAGCATGTCGCCCGTCCGGCCGAGGCACGTGTAGTAGCCGTCGCCGTCGACCACGTACGTGTCGCCGGTGCGCAGCCACTCCCCCTGGAACACCTGCCGGGTGGTGCCGGTGCGGCACCAGTACCCCGTCGCGATCGACTCGCCCTTCACCAGCAGCGAGCCCGGGGTGCCCGGCTCGACGTCGGCGCCGTCGGCGTCCACGACGCGCAGCTCGTACCCGGGGACGGCGGTGCCGGTGGTGCCGGGGCGGACCTGCCCGGGGCGGTTCGACAGGAAGATGTGCAGGCACTCCGTCGAGCCGATCCCGTCGATGATCTCCACTCCGTACGTGGCGGTGAAGCGGCGGCACAGCTCGGCGGGCAGCGGCTCGCCCGCCGACACCGCGAGCCGCACGGACGCGAACGCCTCCGCGGGCACGTCCGCGTTCAGGATCGCGGCATAGAAGGTGGGGACGGCGAAGAACAGCGTCGGGCGGTACTCGGCCAGCCGTTCGGCCACCGACGCGGGCGTGGGGCGGTCGGGGTCCAGAACCGTCGTCGCGCCCACGGCGAGGGGGAAGAACAGCGAGTTGCCGATCCCGTAGGCGAAGAACAGCTTGGCGACCGAGTAGCAGCGGTCCTCGGGCGTGATGCCGAGGACCTGGCGGCCGTAGGTCTCCACGACATGGCGGATGTTGGCGTGCCGGTGCATCGCGCCTTTCGGGCGGCCCGTCGTCCCGGACGTGTAGAGCCACAGCGCGCTGGAGTCGTCCGAGGTCAGGTAGGGGTCGAGCAGTTCGCCTCCCCGCGCCCGCCCATCCTCGACCAGGTCGTCGACGCGGCTCACCCGGACGCCTTCCGGAGCGCGCAGGGCCGCGTCCCCCTCGACCACCACCTGGCGGATGCCCGGCGCGTGCGCGAGCGCAGCCTCGCCCGCCACCGCGAACCGGTCGCTGACCAGCACGATCCTGGCGCGGGCGTCGTTGAGGAGGGCCGCGAGCTCCACGCCGGTCAGCATCGTCGACACCGGGACGGGAACCGCGCCGAGCCGCATCGCGCCGAGGATCGCGGCGGCCATGAGCGGACCGTCGGCCATGAACAGGACCACGCGCTCCTCCGCGCGCACCCCCCGGCCCTCCAGCCCGGCGGCGATCCGCCCGGCGAGGCCGGCCAGGTCGGCGTAGGTGACGTCACCGCCCGGACCGGTGAGCGCGGTCCGGCCCGCGGTATCGGGCCGGACCGCCGCCTGGAGCAGGTATTCGGAGGCGTTGAACGTGCCGGGCTGGACCGGTGCGGTCGCCGTTTCAACGGTCATCGGGCCTTCCCTTCGCCGGGAACCGTGCCACACATGCTCTACATCGACAAAACGACAGTCAATAGACTTGTGGAATGACCGTGCCGCGCGGCGGGTGCCGCGCGATACTGGACAGCGTTCCATGGACGGCCGGGTCCGCGAAGGCCCCATAACGCCACGGGCAGGGACACCACGGGCTGGAGGGAGAGCAGATGCCCCGAACGGGCGATCACGCGCCGCACACCGGGCCGCAGTTCCGGCGGCGGCGCGAGCTCGGCGCCGCGAGCGCCCGGTCGCTGCTGCTGACCGTGCTGGGCGAGTTCGTCCTCCCGGCCGGGGAGCCGGTCTGGACGGCGGCGTTCCTGCGGGCGCTCGGCCTGCTCGGGGTGGAGGAGAAGGCCGTCCGGCAGGCGCTCGCCCGCAGCGCCACCGAGGGCTGGGTCGCCGGGGAACGGCACGGCCGCCGCACCGCCTGGCGGCTCACCCCGTCCGGGGAGCGGCTCCTCACCGACGGCACCGAGCGGATCTACGGCTCCGGCCGGCCGGTCGGCGCGTGGGACGGGCAGTGGCTCATCGTCATGGCCACCGTCCCCGAGACCAGCCGCAGGCTCCGCCATCTGCTGCGGACCCGGCTCGCCTGGAGCGGGCTCGGCAACCTGGCCCCGGGCGTGTGGGTGAGCCCGCATCCGGAGCGCGAGCCGGAGGTCCGCGGGGTCCTCACCGAGATCGGCGTCGCGGACTCCTCCACCCTGTTCACCGGGCGGCTCGGCGACCTGTCCGAGGCGCGGCAGGTGGCCGCGCAGGCGTGGAACCTGGACGAGATCGAGCTGGCCTACGAGGACTTCCTCGACGCCGTCCGCGCCCTGCGTCCCGTCGACGATCCCGGGACGTTCGCCGCGCACACCAGGCTCGTCCAGGAATGGCGGCGGTTCCCGTTCCTCGACCCCGGCCTCCCGGCGGAACTGCTCCCCGACGACTGGTGCGGCTCCCAGGCGTTCGCCCTCTTCCACGAGCGCCACGGCACCTGGCGCCCCGTCGCCGACCGCCAGTGGAAGACCATGTCCCAGGACTGACCCCGGCCCGCCCCAGGAGGGCCGGACTAGCCGGAGGGGGTGAGCCGCAGGAGGTTGACGGTGCCCTCGGCGACCACGCGGTCCCTCTCGTCGGTGATCGTCGCCTGCCAGGTCACGTGGTCGTCCACCCGGTCGACGGGGCGGGCGCGGGCGGTCAGCCTGCCGCCGCGCACGGCCCGGATGAACCGGGTGTGGTTGCTGACGCCGACGACCTGGCTGTCCAGCCCGACCGTCAGCGCCGCGCCCATGCTGCACACCGACTCGGTGATCGCGCAGTACACGCCGCCGTGCACGATCCCGTACGCCTGCATGAGCTTGCCGGTGACCTCCAGCTCGGCCACGACCTCCTGATCGGACGCCTCGACCACGAGGAGACCGAGCGTCTGGTCCAGCGGTCCCGCGTAATCGACCCGTTCAGCCGTCATCCCCAGAAGCTATCCAGCCGCCGAAATCGGCGTCAATGGACGGCGCCACCGGCCGGCGGGCGTCCCGGAGACGCTTTCCGGGAGGTGTAGGGCGCGGCTCCCCGGGAAGGTGCCCAGCGCCCTGCGGATCGGAGGCCGGGGAATGGGAGGTCGTGGGATGAGCAGCCTGGTCGGACGGAACCTGCTGGCGGGGCCGGAGCCCGACGTCACGGAGAACGCGGGCTACGCCGACCCACCCCCCAGGATGGGCTTCTTCACCGACACGTCCGTGTGCATCGGCTGCAAGGCGTGCGAGGTGGCCTGCAAGGAATGGAACGCCATCCCCGAGGACGGCCTCGAGTTCACCGGCATGTCCTATGACAACACCCAGGGCCTCGGCGCGGACACCTGGCGGCACGTCGCGTTCATCGAGCAGGACAAGCCCATGGGCCGCGCCGATTCGGGCATCGACCACGAGAACGCCCCCGGCGAGGCCCCCGGCGGCGGTGCGACGGACATGCGCTGGCTGATGGCGTCCGACGTGTGCAAGCACTGCACGCACGCCGCCTGCCTGGACGTCTGCCCGACCGGCTCGCTGTTCCGCACCGAGTTCGGCACCGTCGTCGTCCAGGAGGACATCTGCAACGGGTGCGGCTACTGCATCCCCGCGTGCCCGTACGGCGTGATCGACCAGCGCAAGGGCGACGGCCGGGCCTGGAAGTGCACCATGTGCTACGACCGGCTGGGCGCGGGCCTGGAACCGGCGTGCGCGAAGGCGTGCCCGACCGACTCCATCCAGTACGGGCCGCTCGACGAGCTGCGCGAGCGCGCCGCCCTGCGCGTCGACCAGCTCCACGGCATCGGCGTGGAGGACGCGCGCCTGTACGGCCACGATCCGGAGGACGGCGTCGGCGGCGACGGCGCGTTCTTCCTCCTCCTGGACGAGCCGGAGGTGTACGGGCTCCCGCCGGATCCGGTCGTCACGACCCGCGATCTGCCGTCCATCTGGACGCACACGGGGGTGGCGGCGGCCGCGCTGCTCGGCGGGATCGCGGCCGTCTTCGCCGTCCACGGCCGCAACGGAGGCGGGCGATGAGCGAGGTCGGCAAGAGCGGGGTCGGCAAGGG
>NZ_SMKH01000146.1 GCF_004348515.1 Actinomadura sp. KC345
GGCGGGTGGGAGCGAACGGCCTGTAGTGACGGCGGCTGATCGGCCAGCGGGAGAGGGTCACCAAGCCGCCGCGCACGACCGGAAACGTCTGCGCATGCGCGATGAACGGATACGACCTCAGCGCGCTCCGCAGGCGGGACAGGTTCAGCGGCGATATGACTTCTTGCAGGCACACGACGTCGTAGTCCGCCCGCTCCATGAGCTGCGCCAATACGTCCAGGCGATCCCGGGAACGGCCTCGGAACAGCGTGTTGAAGGTGAGAACGCGGGCCTTCATGATGCTCGCCACTGTACGGGACTTCGACGGCGTCAGCGCGGAGCCGGGGCCACAACGCCCTGCCCAGCGCGGACCACCAAATTGCAATGAATCCGTAGATATTAGTCTATTCTAGACTAGCCCGTCGGCGCGGTGGACTATCTCGTTCGCGTTGAAGAAGGGGGTGCCGTGGGGCATCATTGGAGTCGCACGCCCAGCCGCTGCCATGGAGGCGATCTGTGCTCCCTCCTCTCCGGAGGGGCAGGGATTCCCTACCTCTGGGGCAGCATTCCCGCCCTTCGCGATGCCGAAAGTACCGCTTGATGCGCCCTGCTCCCCTTCCCCTCGACGGGGATCTGACCTGCTCGATGCCCGGCTGCGGTCGCCTGTCGTGCTTCCATGTGCGGCTGGAGACGGCCTCCGCGCCGGACGACGGCCGGGCAGGAGATTCCTGCGGCGCGCACCTGGCCGAGGTCGTCCAGGAATTGGCGAGTTGGGCCAGGGAGCAGCGGCGGGACCCGGCCTCGCAAGTGGTCGTCTACGCGATGACGGACGGCCGCGCAAATGAGGCGAGCGGTCCCGTGGAGCCTTTCGACCGGCTCGCTCTCGGCACCATCCCGATTTGAGCGAATGTTTTCCTCCGTCCCAGTGCCGGGACCTGGTCGAGGCGGCCTGCGGCGAAAAAGTCCGTACCGTGGCTGCATCCGGACGTTGCCCGCCCGCCGGGCGGTTCCGATACTGGGCGGGCAATGCCCAACGCGGACGGACGGAAAAGGGGTCGGCATGGGATTCCAGCTCGGCTTGTTCTCACCCAACACCGAATCGGGGCTCGCGATCACCAACGCCCCGGAAAGGTGGCACGCGACCTGGGACAACAATCTCCGTCTCGCGCGGCTGGCGGACGAGGCGGGCATCGACTTCCTGCTGCCCGTCGCCCGCTGGACCGACTGGGGTCCCGACACCGACTTTCACCGCAGCGCCCTCGACCCGCTGGTGTGGGCGTCCGGCCTCCTCGCGCACACCGGACGGCTCCGCGTGTTCAGCACCGTCCACACCGCGTTCCACCATCCGGTCGTCGCGGCCAAGCAGCTCGCGACCGCCGACCATCTCAGCAAGGGGCGGATCGGGCTGAACATCGTCGCGGGCTGGCACGCTCCCGAGTACGAGATGTTCGGTCTCACGCTGCCCGACGACCACGACACCCGCTACGGGCTCGCGCAGGAGTGGTGGGACGTCGTCAAGCGCATCTGGTCGACCGACGAGCCGTTCGATCATGAGGGCACGTTCTTCCAGCTCAAGAACGTCGTGGGGAGGCCTAAGCCGTACAACGGCCACAGCCTCCCCGTCATCAACGCGGGGTCGTCCACGCAGGGGCGCTCGTTCGCCGCGCGCAACGCCAGCCGCGCGTTCACCGTCGTCGGCGGCCCCGAGGATGGCGCGGAGATCGTGAAGGCCATCCGCGCGGAGGCCGCGTCCTACGGGCGTACGGTCGGGGTCTTCACGCTCGGTCACGTCGTCTGCCGGCCGACGAAGACCGAGGCCGAGGAGTTCCTGCGCTACTACGCCGACGAGCAGGCCGACTGGCCCGCCGTGGACGAGGTGATGCGGTTGCAGGGGCTGCACGCGCAGTCGTTCACGCCCGAGATGCTGGAGGTCTACCGGGGCAGGTTCGCCGCCGGCCACGGAAGCTGCCCGGTGATCGGCGATCCTGACGACGTCGCGGACGCGCTCGCGGAGTTCGCGAATGCGGGATTCGACGGTATCGCTCTGTCGTTCCTCAATTACGCTGATGAACTGGGCTACTTCGCCGCGGAGGTCATGCCGCGGTTGCGTGCCCGTGGTGTCCTGTCCACCGACCCTCAGGAAACGGCGCCGCCGACACGAACATGACTTCTCCCGAGACCTCCCCGCCCCTGTCGGCCTACCAGCGGGTCGCCAGCAAGGACATTCGTGTCCTGCACGACACGGTCGAACCGTTCGCCGTTGGGCACGACCTCCAGGCCAGGGAGCCGGGCCTCCCGCTGGACGGCCTCGTCAACGCCATCGCCGTAGGAGCGGTCAACCTTGTCTGGGTGCGCTACGGGGGCGGTGGGGTCATCGTGGACACGCCACCGACCGAAGGACACTTCGCCATGTGCGCGCCCATCGCGCCGATGGGCGTCGAGTACCGGTCGACCAAGAACCAGGACACCGCCGGGGGCAGCCTCGTCCTGTCCCACGACGAGGCGATGCGGATGACGCCGCACCCGACGCTGGGCTGCCTCGTCATCGCCACGAGCACCGGGCGGCTCGCCGACCACCTCTCCGCCCACCTGGGACGGCAGCACCGCCCGCCGCTGCGGTTCCACAACGTGGACGGGCCGGGGATCGCGCCGACCTCGATCGTCGAACGCACCTGGCGGCACGTCTGCGGCGTGCTCGACCACGCGACCGCGCAGGGCGGCCTGCACCCGCTCGCGGCGCGGAGCCTGGAGGAGTCGCTGCTCACCGCCATCCTCCTCGGCCTGCCGCACACCGCCATGGAGAGCCTCACGGAGGCGCCCGGCCGGGTACCGCACCACCTCGCCGAGACGATCCGGGCGTGGGTCGACGCCAATCACCACCGTCCGATCGGCGTCATCGACATCGCCGTGGCCGTGGGGATCAGCGTCCGGCAGCTCCAGGCCATCTGCCAGGACCAGTGGGGCCTGACCCCGACGCAGCTCTTGCGCGGGATACGGCTCGACCATGCGCGCACCGCGCTCGTCGAGGCCCGGCCCGGCCCGCGCACGGTCACGGAGGTCGCCGGGGCCGCCGGCTACCTCCACATGAGCCGCTTCGCCGCCCACTACCGGCAGCGTTTCGGGGAGACCCCCACCCAGACCCTCAAGCGATGCGCGGACGTCGCCTGACGTCAGCTCTGGCGGCTTCCGGCGTTCGCGAGGAGGCGGTCCCCGGCGATGCGGCCGATGCGGCCGATCGCTCGGTTCGCTGTGGGCGACACCCGGGAGAGGGCACGGCCCAGGCGTGCTTCTGCGGCGACGTACGCGACCGGAGTGTCCCGCCGGACGGCCCGCAGCACGGCCCGCGCGACCTTCTCTGGCGGGAGCCCCCGCCGCTCTACGGCACGGCCTACCCGCTCACGCAGGTCACCGTCCACGCCTGGGGCCATGCCCACGAAGCGGGTCCGGCCGGTGATAGGTGTGTCGATCGCTCCAGGGCAGATGGCGGAGACGCCGACGCCGTAGCGCTCCATGTCGAGGCGGAAGCTACAGCCGGGACACGGGTCCGCGTGCCGACAGCAGCAGCGATTGCGAGCCGTACTTGTCCTTGACGGGGACGATGAGCTGGACGGGAACGTCCGTCCGCCCCTCGTCGGCCGGCCGTGCGGATCCGGCGGTACGGGCGTTGCGGCGGCCCATGTTGGCGCGGTACAGGCCGAGCCCGTTGCGGGCGTCCACCGGCAGCGTCCCGGCCGGGTGCCCCGACCGCGGCTCGGCGCCCTCACGCAACCCCATCACCCGCGGGAAGCCCGCAGCCAGCACGCGGGCCGCGACCTCCCCCACCTTCGGCGTCATGAACACCGGCATGTAGACGCTCCGGCGCGCCTGCCCGAGGACCTCCGCCGCCCCCCGCGGCCCCGAGCGGACGGCCTGCCGCGCCCAGCGCGCCATGTGCCGCCGGTCAGGCCCGGAGATCGAGGTGAACGAGGCGATCCGGCCGCGCAGCCGCTCCCCGATCACGGCCTCCCAGCCCTGCACCGAGCCCCAGTCGTGGCCCACCAGGTGGACGGGCTCATCGGCGCCCACACCGTCCAGGACGGCCTCCAGGTCGCCCATGAGCGCGTCAAGCCGGTAGTCCAGCGGGTCGGATGGACTGCTGGACGCTCCGGCGCCCCGCACGTCGTAGACGACGACGCGGAACCGCGCGGCGAGCCGCCCGGCGACCTCGTCCCACATCGCGCCCGTGTCGGGGTAGCCGTGGACGAGGACCACCGTCGGCCGGTGTCCCTCGCCGCGCACCCGCACCGCCAGCTCGATCTCGCCCGACCTCACCCGCTGGTCTCGCATGAGAAGCCCGCCCGCCTTCCGCAGAAGCTCGTTTCCCGTGAAACCCTGCTTCCGGGCAAACTACGCCTCTGCGGAAGGCCGACGAAAGCTCCCGGTTTCCCTACCGCACGGCCAGGCGGAGGATCGTGCGCATCTCCTCATACCAGCTCATTGGTCATCCTCCACGCGAACCATCACCCGGGTCTCCAGGCGTTCGGGCGGCGTGGTCGCGGGGTCGTTGAGGTACACCTCGCGGACGGGACCGGCGGGCGTGTGCCCGTAGTCGCCGAACCACGCGAGCACGCCATGGACCGTGAGCGAAATCTCCTCGTACGGGCCGACATGGCGGGCCGACGCGAACGCACCGCCCGGCAGGAGGTCGTCGCCATTCGCGGCCTGGACGGTCACGCGGACGTCGAACTCCTCCTCCATGTCCAGCGGGAACAGGCCGATCAGGACGCCTTCCGGCGACATCCGCGGCAGGAGGCGCCCCACGCACAGCGCCGTCGCGTCCGGGATCGTCGCCGGCGTCGCGGGCTCCCGCGCGACGAACACGCGCCGCGCCGGTTCCCGGACGATCGACACGTCGTTCTCCGGCAGCCCCTCCGCGAGCACGCGGTCCAGGAGCCGCAGGCCGCGCTGCCTGCGGGCGATGTCGGCCTCGATCCGGTCGCGTGCCGCTTTCAGGTCGCCGCCCCCGTCCCCGGACAGGACGCGGGCCACGACCGGCAGCGGGACGTCCATCGCCCGCAGCAGGCCGATCATCAGCGCGTCCCGGGCCTGGCCGGGCCGGTAGTACCGGTAGTCGGACTCCGGGTCCGTCCACGCCGGGGCGAGCAGCCCCAGGTCGCCGTAGTGCCGGAGTTGCTTGACGCTCAGCCGGCACAGCCGCGCGAAGCGCCCGATCGGCAGGAGATCGTTGCTCACAGGCTCCACCCTGGTGGCTCCCAGGGTGGGAGAGTCCAGCTCAACGCCCTCAGGACGGACGCGCGTCGAGTCCGGTGCACTGCCGGAGCCCGTTCCACCGCTTCACCGCGGACTTCGCCTCGGCGCCCTTCAAGGGAATGGGGAGGCCACCGGAGATCCGGGCGGGATCCCACTTGTCCTTGGTGACCTTGCCGTTCTCCACCTTCAGGTACAGCACGCCGGACTCCGCCGTCTTGCCGTTGGCCGAGTAGAACACGAAGTTTCCCAGGCCATAGTGGACGTACGCACCGTCCTGGTAGCCGCCGCCCAGCGGGATGTGCGCGTGCCCGCCGACGAGGATGTCCGCGCCGGCCGCGATGAGCTTCTCGGCGAGTTCCTTCTGGCGCGGCAGCGGGCAGGGCTCCAGTTCCGCTCCCCAGTGCAGGTGGACGATGACGACGTCGGAGCCCTTGCGCGCCTCCTTCACCGCCTGGACCATCCGCGGGACGTCTTTGGCGGACGCAAGGCCGCCCTGGGTGTCGGTGGCCGTCCACGCCTGGATCAGGTTGTCGTCCAGGACTTGTGTCGCCCCGACGATGGCGAGCTTGTTGCCTTTGACGGTCACGCGGTAAGGACGGAACGCCTCATCGGCGTTCTTGCCGATGCCGACGGTCGGGAACCCGGTGCGCTTGATGGCGGTCAAGGAGTCGCGTAGGCCGCCCTCCATGAAGTCCATGCCGTGGTTGTTGGCCATGGAGGTGACGTCCACTCCGGCGGCCTTCAACGCCTTGAACGCGCTCGGCGGGGCGCGGAAGGCGAACTCCTTGCCGGGCGCCTTCGTCCCGCCGGTCGTGATGGCCGTCTCCAGGTTGACCATCGCGAGGTCCGCGGCGCTCAGCTTCTTCGCGATCGGCCCGAACGCGGTCTTGGGCTTGCTCAGGCGGGAGCGCAGCATGCCCTCGAAGTGGGTGTCCCCGCCGAACGCGAGGATGATCGGCTCCTTGGCGGGCTGCGCCGGCTTCGTCCCGGCCGAGGGTTCACCGGACGGCGCGGGCGGCGACGTGGCGCCCTTCGCCTCGGAGTCCCCCGAACTGCCGCACGCGGCGGCCGCCAGCGCCAGCGTCCCGGCCATGGCCGCGGCCGCGACCGTCTTTCCCCGCATGGTCATCGCCTCGCCTCCGGCCCGTGCCCCCCACGGACCACCTGGATCGGACGCCAAGCATGCCACGTGCACCCCGCGCCCCAATAGAGACGCAATCCTCGCTCTCTTGAACGATTCGTGTTTATGGGGTTAGGTTGGCCGCAACCTCGCGTGGGACCCCGATGACCCACCCCGGAGGGACGGCCCGGCCTCGGGGCCTCCCTCCTCCCAGGGCGTGTTCCCCTGCAGTACACGCCCAGAAGCGGCCGGGCGGCCTCCCCCGCCCGGCCGCTTCGCCGTTCGCCCACGATCCCTGACCTCGGCCTATAGGCTCCGGCCAGATACCGGACCGAGTGCTAGAGAGCCCGAGCATGCCCCTCCCCGCCTGGGCGACGGACCCCTCAAGCCTCCTCATCACCGAGGAGGAGTACGAGGCAGCTCGTAGGCGGTGTCGGGCTCGGTCAGTTCTTGAGGTGAGTCTTGGTGCGTGGCCTTTCCGAGGCCGACTTGGCTTCGTCCAGGGTGCCGTTGAAGGCTTGGGAGACGGCCTGTAGGGCGGTGGTCACCTCGCTGGGGATGACCCAGAAGGTGCTGCCATTGCCCTCCGCGGTGAGGATCTTGGAGGCGCGGGCGCCCTCGGCGGTCAGGATCGCGGCGCGCTTCTCGCGCTCGGCGCGCATCTGCTTCTCCATCGCGTCCTTGATGGACGGCGGCGGCTCGATCGCCTTGATCTCCACGCGGGTGACGCGGATGCCCCATTTGCCGGACGCGTCGTCCAGCACGCCGCGCAGCGCGGTGTTGATCCGGTCGCGGGACGTCAGCGTGGCCTCCAGGTCGAGGGTGCCGATGACGTTGCGCAGGGTCGTCGCGGTCAGCTGCTCGATCGCCTTGATGTAGTTCACGATCTCGTAGTCGGCGGCGCGCGGGTCGGTGACCTGGAAGAACAGCACGGTGTCGATGTGGACGACGACGTTGTCCTCGGTGATGACCGGCTGGGCCTTGAACGAGACCACCTGCTCGCGCAGGTCGAGGCTGGGTTTGACGCGGTCGACGAACGGGATGACGAAGCTGATGCCGGGTTCGAGCGTGCGGTGGTAACGGCCCAGGCGCTCCACGTTGCGGGCCCGTGCCTGCGGGATGATCCACACGGCTCGCATCATCGCGGTGACGAGCAGGGCCACTCCGGCGGCCAGGGCTATGAGGACGGTGATGGCGATGTCGGTCATCGTTGCTCCTCGGTGGAGACCGGATAGAGCAGGGCCGTGGCCCCTTCGATGGCGAGGACGTCGGCGAGGGCGCCGGCCGGGATGACGAGGCCGGGGTCGTAGGGGCGGGCCGTCCACTCCTCGCCGCCGATCCGGGCGCGCCCGCCCTGGCGGTTCACCTCGGTGAGGGTGATCGCCTCGCGGCCCACGAGCGCGGCGGTTCCCGAGCGCAGCGGCGGCGGCTGGGCGATGTGGCGGCGGGCGACCGGGCGGACGACGACCAGGCCGGCGAGCGAGCCGACGGCGAAGACCGCGACCTGGGCTGCGAGCGGGAGGCCCAGGGCACCGGTGAGCCCGGCGGCGAGGGCGGCGACGGCCAGCAGGCCGAGGGCCAGCGTGACCGTGAACATCTCGGCGATTCCGAGCAGCGCGGCGACCAGCAGCCAGACCGCCCACGGCTCCATAGCAGCTCCCAGCGCTGCCGAAAAGTCCTCTTTGTCAAGATAACTCCGGATCGGCGTTCCGGCCATGCTTGACCTGTCACGTCATGGCGCCTCACCGGGAGAGAGGCCATGATGGGAAAGGAACCACTTACAAGGAGTGTGTCTCGATGGGTGACCGCACGGCCTTCCGCACCTGCCCCCTCTGCGAAGCCCTGTGCGGGCTCGAACTGGCCCTGGACGACGCGGGGACGGTGACACGCGTCCGCGGTGACGCGAAGGACCCGTTCAGCATGGGGTTCATCTGCCCAAAGGGCGCGACCCTGGGCAGCCTGGACGGTGACCCGGACCGGCTGGCGGAGCCGCTCGTCCGGAACGGCGAGGAGCACGCGCCCATCGGCTGGGACGAGGCGTTCGAGACCGTCCGGGACAGGCTGTCCGACGTCATCGCGCGGCACGGGCGCGACTCGGTCGCCGTCTACATCGGCAACCCGACCGCGCACTCGCTCGCCGGGCCGCTCTACGCCGGAGCGATCGTGAAGGCGATCGGCACCCGCAACCTCTTCACGGCCAGCACCGCCGACCAGATGCCCAAACACGTCGCCTGCGGGCACATGTTCGGCGATCCCCTCGCGATCCCCGTGCCCGACCTGGACCGCACCGACCATCTGCTCATGCTCGGCGCCAATCCCCTGGAGTCGAACGGAAGCCTGTGCTCCGCACCGGACTTCCCCGGACGCCTCAAAGCGATCCGGGCGCGCGGCGGCAAGGTCGTCGTCGTGGACCCGCGCCGTACACGGACGGCCGCTCTCGCCGACGAGCACATGTTCATCCGTCCCGGCACGGACGCCTTCCTTCTCATGGCGCTCGTCCACACGCTGTTCGCCGAGGATCTGGTCGCGTCCCCCGAGCACCTGGACGGGCGCGTCAACGGCCTGGACGAGCTGCGCGCCCTCGCCGTCGACTTCGCGCCCGAGCGCGTCGCGGAGACCACGGGCGTCGAGGCGAGCACGATCCGCCGGACGGCGCGCGAACTGGCCGCGGCCGGGCGCGCCGCCGTCTACGGCCGCATCGGCACCTGCACCCAGGCCTACGGGACGCTCAACAGCTGGCTCGTGGACGTCCTCAACGTCCTCACCGGGAACCTCGACCGTCCCGGCGGCGCGATGTTCCCGCTCCCCGCGCACGCTCCCGCGTACCGGCGCAAGAAGCCGTTCACGACCGGGCGGTGGCGCAGCCGCGTCCGCGGACTGCCCGAGGTCAACGGCGAACTGCCCGTCGCGACGCTGGTCGACGAGATCGAGACGCCCGGGGAAGGCCAGATCAAGGCGCTGATCACGATCGGCGGGAACCCGGCGCTGTCGGCGCCGAACGCCGCCCGGCTCGACGGCGCGCTCGCCGGGCTGGAGTTCATGGTCAGCGTCGACCCGTACCTGAACGAGACGACCCGGCACGCGACCGTGGTCCTGCCGCCGCCCCGTCCCGTGCAGACGCCGCACTACGACGTCGCGCTGGTGGGGCTCGCCGTCCGCAACTACGCGCGCTACTCGCCGCCGATCGTGCCGCTGCCGGACGGGCGGCCCAGCGAGTCGGACATCCTGGCGCGGCTCGCCGTACTCGCCTCCGGGACGGACGGCGACCCGGCGGCCCTGGACGAGGTGATCATTACCTCGACCCTGGCGAAGGCCGCGACCGCCGGAGGCTCGCCCGTGCAGGGACGCGATCCCGATGAGCTGCGCAAGATGCTCGACAGCGGGACGCCGACCGAGCAACGGCTCGACATGATGCTGCGCCTCGGCCCGTACGGGGACGGCTTCGGCGCCGACCCGTCCGGCCTCACGCTGACGAAGCTCCGCACCGAGCATCCGCACGGCCTCGACCTGGGCGCCCTTGAGCCGCGCCTGGAGCAGGTCCTCTGCACGACGTCCGGCCGGGTCGAGCTGTGCCCGTCCACGTTCGCCGCCGTCGTGGACCGCCTGCACTCGGCCTTGCGCGCCGCCAGGCCGTCCAACGGGATGGTGCTGATCGGACGCCGCCATCTGCGCTCCAACAACAGCTGGTTGCACAACCTCCCCGAACTGGTGCGCGGCTCCAACACCTGCACGCTCCAGCTCAACCCGGCCGATGCGGACCGCCTGGGCGTCACCGCGGGCGACAGCGTCCGCGTCGTGTCCCGGACGGGTGCGGTCGAGGCCGTCGCCGAGCCCACCGACACCGTGATGCCCGGCGTCGTCAGCCTCCCGCACGGCTGGGGCCACGACCGTCCCGGCACCCGCACGGGGGTCGCTCACCAGCACGCGGGCGTCAACGTCAACGCCGTCACCGACGAACGTGAGATCGATCCCCTGTCCGGCAACGCGGTGTTCAACGGCGTCCCCGTCACCGTCGAGGCCCTGGCGCGCTGACCCCCGGTTTAGTCCCCCTCCCTCCAGGAAGGAATGATTGGCCGCAGGCGGACGCGGAAGACTAATGTCGCACCAGGCGTCTCGGCACGGCCGCGAAGGAGGGGCATGGACCGCAGGGCGAACATCTTCCGGCGCATGTCCCGGCCGCAGGGGTCGACGCGCCTGGCGGACGCGACGGAGGGCCTGGAGCATGCGCGCGGCTTGGACCGCACCATCCGCGTGCTGTCCACGGCCGTGCGGCGGACGCTGCGCCCCGGACCGGTCAAGGACGCCCTCCACGGCGTCCCGGTCGGGCACCCGGCTCACCCGCCGCTGACCGACGTCCCGATGGGCCTGTGGATGTCCGCGGCCGTCCTCGACCTCATGCCGGGCACGCGCCGCGCCTCGCAGGCCCTCGTCGCCGCCGGGCTCGCCGGCGCCGTCCCGACCGTCCTCACCGGCATCGCCGACTGGGCGGCGATGCACCGCGAGCAGCAGCGCGTCGGCCTCGTCCACGCGGCCGGCATGGCGACGGCCAGCACGCTGTACTCGGCGTCCTTCCTGGCCCGCTACCAGGGACGGGACGGCGCCGGACGCGCCTTCGGGTTCGCGGGCCTCACCGCCCTCCTGGCGGGCGGCTACCTGGGCGGCCACCTCGCCTTCCGCCAGGCCGCGGGCGCCAGCCACGCCGACCAGACCGCGCACCTGGTCGCCCTCGGCTGGCACGACCTGTGCTCCACCGAAGAGCTCCCGGACGGCTGGCCGGTACACCGCCGCCTCGGCTACATCGGCCTGTTCGTGCTGCGCACCGGCGACGACGTCCATGTCCTCACCGACCGCTGCAGCCACCTCGCCGGACCGCTCCACCAGGGCCGCATCGTCACCGACGACAACGCCGACGCCTGCGTCATCTGCCCCTGGCACGGCAGCACCTTCCGCGTCCGCGACGGCGCGGTCGTCCACGGACCCGCCACCGCCCGCCAGCCCGCCTTCGAATCCCGCGTGACCGAAGAGGGAATCCTCCAGGTCCGCCCCCTCGGCTGACACCGCCTCTCCTCCTGCGGCACGGGCCCGGCCAAGATCACGTCCGGCGTCATTCCGTAACTCGGCGGATGCCGCTCACCTTCCGGGAGGTAAAGTCGCCCGGATGGAGAGCGACACCCGGCGGCGCATCCCGGGCGGCGCGCTGGAACCGCTGCACGCCGCCGATCCACCGGCGTCTTCTTCGTCCCCGAACACGACCGTGCCCGGGTCCTCGCGGTCGCCGGGGACCCGCTGAACGACGAGGCGTCCCGATGAAGAAGTGGATGCCGCTGTTCGCGGCGATCCTGCTGGAGGTGACCGGCACGCTGGCGCTGCGCGCCGCGGTGGATCACCCGGCCTGGTACGCGCTCGTGACCGTCGGCTATCTCGGCGCGTTCGCCGCGCTCAGCGTGGCTCTGCGCGCCGGCTTGGGCGTCGGCGTGGCCTACGGCATCTGGGCGGCCTCCGGCGTCGTGCTGACCGCCGTGCTCGCCGCCGTCATCTTCGGCGACGCGCTCACCGCCATGATGGGCGTGGGCATCGCCCTGGTCATCGCCGGGGTCCTGTGCGTGGAACTCGGCTCCCAGAACGCCCACCGCCGGGAGGAGGAGACCACCGCATGACCTGGCTGTTCCTCATGGGCGCGATCCTCTCCGAAGTCGCAGGCACCCTGTCCCTGCGGATGGCGTCCCAGCCCGGCGGGCACAAGGCATGGCTGCTGGCGGTGTCCTGCGGCTACCTGGCCGCTTTCGCCCTGCTGGCGCTCGCCCTGTACGACGGCCTGAGCGTCGGCGTGGCCTACGGCATCTGGGCCGCCACCGGCGTCGCGCTGACCGCCGTCGCCTCGCGCGTCCTGTTCAAGGAGGCTCTGACCAAGGTCATGGGCCTGGGCATCGCCCTGATCGCCGCGGGCGTCCTGTTCATCGAACTCGGCGCCACCCACTGACCGCCACCGGACCGGCCGGTCCCGGGACGGTCGGCGGCCGGTCACCACGACGACGGCGTGGCTGTACGATCGCGGCCCGGGGCGACCGGCCTTCTGCGAACGTCTCGAACAGCGGGCCTGGACCCAGGCGGAGACGAGCTTCGCACGATACGTACGTCCGAGGAGGTTCTGGTGCCACCGGGTATGCCTGATCAGGCACCGTACATCGAGGAGGCGGTGCGCGGGCTGGTGCGGGTGGCGCCGGAGCACTGGTCTCAGCTGACGTTCACGGTCAGTTCGACCGTCGACTACAGCTCCCAGTTCCTGGAGGTGCTGCTGTCAGACGGGAGCACCACGGCGGCGTTCGCGCCGATCACCGTCACGGACGCGATGGACGACCTGCGCCATGCGATGCACGTACCAGGTCGAGGGACGTGGTTCACCGCCACCCTCACGGTCGACCGGTCGTCGTCCCACTCGATCGAGTTCGACTACGACTCCGAACCCGAGTTCGTACCGCCGCCTTCGCCCGCCAGTTTCGCGCTCGACCAGGAGCACTTCCCTCGCGACGACGACCACCTTCCCGAGTGGCTCCGTGCGAAGCTGGCCGAGGCCGGCGACCAGGCCGAACCCGAGTGAGAGATAGCCCCGCGTTCAGGCATGGCACTCACCGGCGGGCGGGGCGTGTGCGGTAGGCGGCGAAGCCCGCCAGGAACGCGATGCCGGTTCTGAACGGCCAACACCTCGACCCTCCGTTGCGCTTCCGATGGCTCGGCTCCCCCCGGCGGGCACGACCACGGCACGGAATATGTAGCATACACATGTCCTTGCGCGAGTCATTGGGTTCGAGAGGTGGCATGAGTTCTCAGGGTGCTCCCGTTACGCCGCGGACGACGGGCAGGGCGATAGCCGTCGTGGTGGTGTTGTGTTTCAGCAGTCTGTCCGCGTCGTTGATGCAGTCGCTGGTGATCCCGATCCAGAGCGATCTTCCGAGGCTGCTGTCGACCTCGCCGAGCACGGCGTCGTGGGTGGTGACGGCCACGCTGCTCGGCGGCGGCGTGGCCATGCCCATCAGCGGCCGGCTGGCCGACATGTACGGCAAGAAGCCCGTCCTGGTCGTCTCGGCGATCATTCTGCTGATCGGCTCGCTGCTGTGCGCGGTGTCCAGCACGGTCTCCGTGGTGCTGGTCGGCCGCGTGCTGCAGGGCATCGCGATGGGGTACGTCCCGGTGGCGATCAGCATGGTCCGTGAGGCGGCGCCGCCGCACCTGCGCAACACCGCGGTCGCGGGCGTCAGCGCGACCCTGGGCGTCGGCGGCGCGCTCGGTCTGCCGCTGGCGGCGTGGATCGCGCAGGACTTCGACTGGCACGTGCTGTTCGGGGTCTCCGCCGGTCTCGCGGTGGTGATGACCGTGTTGACGGCCACGGTCGTCCCGCATGTGCGTGACGCCCATCCCGGACGGCTGGACGTCGTCGGCGCGCTGGGCCTGGCCGCGGGCCTCGTCGGAGTGCTGGTCGGGGTCTCGAAGGGCAACGACTGGGGCTGGAGCAGCCCGTCCACGATCGGCATGATCAGCGGCGGCGTGGTCGTGCTCCTGCTGTGGGGATGGTACGAGCTGCGCGACGGTGACCCGCTGGTCGACCTGCGCACCTCCGCGCGCAGGCCCGTCCTGCTGACCAATATCGCGGCCGTGCTCATCGGGTTCGGCATGATGGCCCAGGCCATCGTCGTTCCGCAGCTGCTGCAGATGCCCGGGGCCGCGGGCGGGATGGGACAGACCATCCTGCAAGCCGGGCTGTGGATGGCGCCCGGCGGGCTGATGATGATGCTGTTCACCCCGTTGTCCTCCCGGATGCTCACCTCCCTCGGCGCACGCGTCACCATGTCCGCCGGAGCCGGGGTGCTCGCGCTGGGCTACCTGGTCGCCACGCTTCTCATGGACGCGCCCTGGCAGCTGATGGCGGCGACCTGCGTGATCTCGGCCGGAGTCGGCATCGGCTACGCCGCCATGCCCACGCTCATCCTCACCAACGTCCCGGCCGCCGAGTCGGCGGCGAGCGTCGGCCTCAACAGCCTCATGCGCTCCATCGGCACGACCACCGCCGGAGCCGTCATGGCCGTCGTCCTCACCAGCCAGACCATCGAGCTGGCGCCGGGGGCCCCTCCCGTGCCGTCCCAGGGCGCCTTCCAGCTGTGCTTCGCCATCGGCGCCGCCGCGGCCGCCGCCGGCGCGGCCATCGTGCTCTTCATCCCCCGCCAACGACGCACCCGCGACGCCGAAGCCACCGCGCACAAGGACACGGCCCCGGCCACCACCTGACGGCCGAGCCCAGCCGTCCCGACGCGTCGATCGCGCGGGCGCAGCAGTGGAGGACGGCTGGAGGCTCCGGTAAGAATGCGCGGATGGAGCTGCGTCCCGAATTGCTGCCCCCGGTCGTTGCCGCCGAGCGCCTTGATGAGCTGGGGCGTGAGATCGACCGGATCGCCGGTCTCGGCGGTGCCGAGGCCCGGGAGGCGGTGGCCGCGTTCAAGGAGGCCACCGGGCACGACTACGAGGAATTCCGGGAGTACTGGGGTTCGGAGTCCCGTGAGGAAGCCGCTCTCCGGGCGGCGTGGCCGCGGCATCCACGGGTTCCGGACGTCACACGGGCCGAACTCGTGGAGATAGTCCAAAGGATCATGACCAGTCCTTCTCCAGACCAGGACTGGTATCTGCTGGTACTGGAGAGCAACACATCGCACCCGGCGGTCACCGACCTGATCTTCTGGCCGCCACCCGAACTGGAATCGGCGTCCGCCGAGGAGATCGCCGACGCGATCCTGTGCCACCGTCCCATCCCCCTGTGATCCGACCCGGACACAGAAACCGGCCTGCTCATGGAGCAGGCCGGTCTATTGATCACCGGCGGTAACCGGGATAATCGGCGGCGATTCCTCTCGACGAGGCGCTGCGCCTCGTCGAGGCGCCGCTTTCGCTCGGCCGCGGCCGTTGCGTCCCGGTCACGCTGGGCCCGCAGAGCGGCGGCGTCGCGCTGCGCCTTTTCGCTCTCAAGACGCGCCTGACGCTGTTCCTCAGTTTCAGACATGGAAAATACCCCCTTTCGGGTTTGGTTTGTTCACGTACAGTGCTCACCGTCCAGGGGGCGGGGGCCTTGGCAAGTCCCTTGCGACCGCGATCCAGGGCGGCCGGGCGCCGCACCTCGTCGCGCACGAAGATCTTTTCCGGGATGCCGGATCCCCGGCATTCATGCCGGGAGCGCGTCAATCACCTGCGTTCCGAGGTCGGAGGTCGGCGGCGGTGGCGAGAGACTCGGCGAGCGAGGCGCGTTGCGCGTCGGTCTGGTCGAGCGCGTCCAGGCGGGCGAGCAGCTCTTCGGCGCGGCCGGGCTCGTCGAGGCGGAGCGCCAGTTCGGCGCGGTAGACCAGCGCCTCGACCAGGACCGGAACCGGCGTGGCGGCATCGGCCTTGGCGAGCCTGCCGTCCAGGATCTTGGCGGCTTGGCGGGCGTCTCCTTTGGAGTCGCCGAGGACGACGGCGTTCTCCAGGGCGCGAGCCAAAGGCTCAGTGGCTGGGGCGGTGTCGGCACCGGTGTCCTTGCGCTGGAAGATGCGGATCCAATTGCCGCCAGGATCGACGACGCTGAACCCCGAGGCGCCGCCGGCGTTCTTGCGTTTGCGCGGGCGGGTGATGCGCGGGATGCCCCCCACCAGAAGTCTCCCGTGGAGGGCACGCATCCCCGCGGCGAACTCCTCGAAGATCTCCGTGGTGTCGTCCACGGCGACGATGCACGAGCCGTAGGACTGCTCCGGATCGAAACCGGGAATGCCGGCGAACTGCAGCTCGGCATCGCGGTACCGGACGCCGGCACACGGATACGGACGCAGCTGCCGGTAGGTGAGCTCGAATCCGAGCATGCGGTAGAAATCGACGATCTCATCGATGTCCGCGCACGGCAGAATGGGCACGACAATCTCATTGGCCACCATGACTCCCTGATTTCTCGGCACGAAAGCCGTCTCACCGTATCCCGGAGCCTGGACGATTAGCCCATCATCAAATGGCGAGAACTACATTCTCGGACGCACGCGTCGGGCGCCCGGTTCACGGGACGCCGATGCGTTGTCACCAGGTACCGGGGTACAGCCGGTGCTTGAGGAAGCGGTCGACACGGTCCGCCGCTGCCTTCGTGTCGCCGCAAGGGGACAGGAATCCATGACGTCCCCACTTGGAGTCGTGGTAGCCCCACGTGCCACCGGGCGTAGCCAGGACGCTCACCAATACTCCAGCGTCGTCCGTCACACCGCTGGCATACACCCAGAGCTGGGGAACCGGGATCGCATATTCCGGCGTCTCGTACAGCCGGACGAATCGCCAGCCTCTCGGCTTGAGCGCGACCGCCAGCAGATCCAGATGCCGCACCGCGACCTCGCGCCCGCGACGCGTCCGCCACCGCAGGACGTGCCGCTCCAAGCGAGTGCCGATGGGGCCAAAAGGATTCATGAGATGTCCCCTTTCCACGTTGGACGTCCCGGTCAGAGCTCGATGCGCGACCACACCCATTTCCCATGAGGCATAGTCTTCTCGACCTTCCATTCGGAGGAGAGCGCCTCGACGATGGGGAGCCCGCGACCTCCCATGCCGTCCTCGTGACCGAGGTCCAGCGCTTCGCGGTCGGGCGCCACGTCCGCCAAGGTGATCTCACCGAGTGCGTGGACCTTCGGCATCTCGTCCGAGGGGTCCCAGACACCGAGCAGCACACCTTCCGGCTCTCGCCTGAGCAGCACCCGGATTTCGCGGCCTGGCGCACATTCAAGCGCGTTGGTGACCAACTCGCTCGCGATCAGACACATATCCGAAGCCATCCGAAAAAGGCCCCAGTCGCCGAGCTGGAACTCCACCAGGGACCGCACGCGGCCGACCCCCACCTTGTCGGGAACGCACGTGATGTCCAGTTCTCCGGAGATGTCAATATTTGCGTTCAACGCACTCACCCCTCGCCATTTCCTTGCGGCAAGATTCCCTCTTTCCCGCTACCTTTGGCCAGGAGAACTCATGAAATGCGACACCGAAAGGTGATCATGCGCTCACACCCCCCGTTCGACCCAGACGGCAACCTCTGGGATCACATAGCCTTTGAGCTGCGAAGACATCGTCACGAACGCAATCTCTCGCTCGCCGAAGTGGGACAAATCATCGACCGGGACCGGTCTCTGGTAGCCCGTGTTGAATCGGGCGACACGAAGATGCAGGGTGCGCACGCGATGCACCTCGACACCGCCTGGAACACCGGCGGCCGCTTCCAGCGGCTGGTCAACTTCGCCAAGGCCGGCCACGAGGTCGAGTGGTTCCAAACCCACCTGGAGCACGAGGCGACCGCGTCCCACCTGAGGATCTGGGAACTCGGGTGGATGCCCGGCCTCTTCCAGACGGAGGCCTACGCGCGGGCAATCTTCGAGGGATGCGGCGTAGAGGACGTCGAAGAGGGAGTCAGGGCGCGTCTGAGTCGCCAGACGTGCTTGGACCGCCGTCCCAGGCCGAGGATCTGGGTCCTTCTCGATCAGGGGGTACTCGACCAGCCGGTCGGTGGACGGGAGATCATGCGCGAACAGCTCGCGCACCTGGTCGAGTTGGCCCATTGGCCGAACTTCAGAGTCCGAGTCGTCCCGACGGAAGTGGGAAGTCACGTAGGCCGAGACGGCTCGTTCAAGATCATGACCGTGAACGGGGCCGACGTGGTCTACACGGACGCACAAGGTGGCGGGCGGCTCGTCCAGGATGCTGCTGAGATATCCTCCTATCGCGTCTGGTTCGACCTCATCGGGGACGTAGCCCTCCCCAAAGACGCGTCACTGCGCCTGCTCAAAGACACCATGGAGCGGTACTCATGACCACCTGGAGGAAGTCCAGCCACAGCGGTGGCGCCACGACTCAATCAGACTGCGTCGAGGTCGCACGCCTCGACGGGACAGTCGGCCTCCGCGACAGCAAGGCGCCCGACGCCGGGCACCTCTCCCTCTCACCCGCCGCCTTCCACGAACTGCTCTCCCGCGTGAAGCGGCACGACCTGGACACCTGAGTCCCTCGACCCCTGGGCCCCGGCCGCTCGGCCGGGGCCTTCGCCTGCTTTGACCCGGCCGGTCGAGGCGACGAGATCGCGAACTCCATGGGTTCTTGGCGCAGCTTCCTCGTCGACTGCGCGACCTCTCGGCTGACGCCCTCGTTGGATTCCGCCCATTTCCGGAGCTTCGTGTGCACCGTTGCCGGTTACTATCAGTCGGCCGATCGCAACAGTTCGGGGATGACGATGAGTACTGGGCAGGGTCCGTGGGGACCGTACGGCGGTGGACAGCAGCCCTATGGCCCACCGCCACAGCGGCCGGGCTGGGGGGCGCCGCCCCCGCCCGC
>NZ_SMKH01000147.1 GCF_004348515.1 Actinomadura sp. KC345
CAAGAGGCGAGCCGGGGACGGGCTCCGCGCGGCGCTGTTCGGCGGCGACGTGGCCCTTCCCGGCACGCACGCGCTGCGGCCGGGCCGCGCGGAGGGCCCGCTCACCGGCGGGACCCTGTCGCTCCTCACGGCCCTCCTCGGCACCCCGTACGCGCCGCCGCCCGCCGCGGGCCGCATCGTCTTCCTGGAGGACGTGACCGAGGCGCCCTACCGGATCGACCGCATGCTCGTCCAGCTCGCCCAGGCCGGCTGGCTCGACGGCGCGGCCGGGTTCGCGCTCGGCTCCTGGCGGGACTGCGGCGACCCCGCCGAACTCGACGCGGTGTTCTCCGCCCGGCTCGGGCCGCTCGGCGTCCCGGTCGTGGCGGGCGTCCCCGCCGGGCACGGCCCCCACCAGCGCACGCTGGAACTCGGCGCCCCCGCCGTCCTCGACACGACCGCCCTGCCCGGCGGGACGGGCGCATCCGCTCCCGACCGCGCGTCAGCGCTCACCCCTCAAGCACCGGCCCTCCGAACACCGGCCCCCCAAACACCGGGAGGCGCGCGATGAGCGGCCGCCACGCCCGTCCCGACCCCTGGGACGACGGGACACTCGACTCGCTCCTGGCGCTGGTGGCCGAGAGCCTCGGCTACACCTGCCACCGCGCGCCCGGCGAGATCGTGCTGCTGGAGGGCCCCACGCGGCTGCCGGTGAGCATGCGCGACCTGCGGCAGCTCGCCCGGCTGGTGCCCCGCGACGACTGGCCCGCGCTCGTCTCCGACCACGTCACCACGATCGTCACCGCGATGGAGGAGCCGCTCGACCTCAGCGACTTCGATCTCGCCCAGCACCTGCTGCGCACCCGCATCTACCCCGCCGAGGCCGACAACGGCGTCCTGGCCGCCCGGCCGTTCGCGCCCGGCCTGATCGAGGTCGTGGTCGTCGACACGCCCACCTCGGTCCGGACGGTCAGCACCGAGGACATGAACGGCTGGCCGGTCTCCGGCGACGCGCTGTTCATGCTCGGCCGCGCCAACGTCCGCGGCGACGGGGCGCTCCAGGTGGACGACCAGGACCTCGGCGGCGTCCGCGTCTCCGTCCTGCACGGCTGGACGTTCTACGCGGTGACCCACCTGGCGTGGCTGGAGGAGTACCTGCCGATCGGCCCGTACGGCGCGCTGGTCATCGCCCCCAACCGCAGCCTCATCGTCGCCCACCCGCTCCGCATCAACGAGGGCTGCCCGAGGGCGCGCTACCGCGCCGCCGTGGCGGCGGCCAACGAGCTGCAGGCCCAGGCGCACCGCGCCTATGAGGAGGGCCCGGGGTCGCTCACCCCGCACCTGTACTGGTGGCGCGCGGGTGAGCTGACCTACCTCGAAACCCGCTACGAGGGCGACTCCCTCGTCCTGCCCGAGGAGTTCTCCTCGGTCCTCGCCACCCTCGCCGCCGAACACTGAGCGAGGGCCCGCGGGGCGGGGCTAGACGCGGGCGGGTTCGCTCTCGGGTTCCGGGTCCGGGGACCGTCCGGACTCCCGGCGCCCGATCGTCAGCGCGGGCAGGAAGACGTGCGTCAGCGGCCCGATCGCGAGCGCGTAGAGGACCGTCCCGAGGCCGACGGTCCCGCCGAGCAGCCAGCCGGCGGCGAGCACGGTCAGCTCGATCGCCGTCCGGACCGCGCGGAGGGAGTGGCCCCGTGCCGCGATCCCGGTCATCAGGCCGTCCCGCGGTCCCGGCCCGAGCCCGGCGCCGATGTAGCAGCCGGTCGCGAAGCCGCCCACCAGGATGGCCGTGACCAGGTAGGCCCAGCGCACGCCGAGCGCCTCCGGGGCGGGCAGCAGCCACAGGAAAAGGTCGGCGAAGACGCCGACGAGGACGACGTTGCTGATCGTCCCGATCCCGGGGCGCTGCCGGAGCGGAATCCACGCGAGCATCACCAGCGCGCCGGCGATGATGATCCAGGCGCCGATCGACAGGCCGACCCGCCGGGAGAGGCCCTCGTGGAAGACGTCCCAGGGGTCGTTGCCGAGCCCCGACGACACCTGCAGGGCGATTCCGAGCCCGTAGAAGGCCAATCCGACGTACAGCTGCACCAGACGGCGAGCCAACAAGGCCATTGGTTCGCTCCTCACCCCGTGAACGGCCATCGTCCAGGCTTACCTTGCCGGAAGTGGACTGGTCTTCATAGAGCCAATATGTGAAAGTGGTTTGTGTGAGCACTCGATACGTGAGCGGAGCGCACCTGGCCCGGCTGCTGGGCGACGTGTCGCGCGAGCGCCCCGTCTACGCGGCGCTGGCCCGGTCGGTGCGCGGCCTCGTCCAGGACGGCCGGCTCGCCCTGCGGACCCGCCTGCCCGCCGAACGCGACCTGGCCGCCGCGCTCGGCGTCAGCCGCACCACCGTCACCGCCGCCTACGACCGGCTCCGCGACGAGGGCTACGTCGAGAGCCGCCAGGGCGCCGGAAGCTGGACGGTGCTGCCCCCGGTGCGGATGTCGTCGGCCGAGCCGCCGGGCGCGGCCCCCGGCGGACGCTTCGGCAGGGCGCACCCGGTCCCCGACGACGCGGGGTTCATCGACCTCGGCTGCGCCACCCCCGGCGCGCCGGCGATCTTCGGCGAGGCCGTCGCCGCCGCCGTCGACGAGCTGCCCCGCCACAGCTCGGGTCCCGGCTACGAGCCCGCCGGGCTGGCGGGCCTGCGGCAGGTCATCGCGGACGGGTACGCGGCGCGCGGCGTCCCCACCCGTCCCGACCAGATCGTCGTCACCACCGGCGCGCAGCACGCGTTCACGCTGCTGACACAGGTCCTCATCGAGCCCGGCGACGCCGTCATGGTCGAGCGCCCCACCTACCCGCACGCGCTCGGGGCGCTGCGCCGCCGCGGCGCACGGCTCGTCCCCGTCGGCGTCAACGAGGGCTGGGACGTCGAGCTCGCCGCGGGCGCCATGCGGCAGGCCGCCGTCCGGACGGCCTACACGATCCCCGACTTCCAGAACCCGACCGGGCGGCTGATGCCGGCCGCGGACCGGGCCGCGCTCGTCGACGCCGCCCGCCGCGCCGACGCGTTCCTGGTCGCCGACGAGACCTTCGCCGACCTCGCGCACGACCTCGACGCGCCGCGCGAACCGCCGCTGGCCTCCTTCGACTCCGGCGGCCGGGTCGTCACGATCGGCTCGGCGTCCAAGCTGATGTGGGGCGGCCTGAGGATCGGCTGGATCCGCACCACCGCGCCGCTGGCGCGCCGCCTCGTGCTGGCCCGCGAGCCGTTCGACATGGCCAGCCCGGTGCTCGACCAGCTGATCGTCCAAGAGCTGCTCCTGCGGGTGGAGGACGTCCGCGCCGAGCGCGCGGAGAGCCTGCTGCGCGGCCGCGACGCCCTCGCCGGCGCGCTGCGCGAGCTGCTGCCCGGCTGGGAGTTCCGGCTGCCCGCCGGAGGCATGTCGCTGTGGGCGCGGATCGGCGCGCCGGTCGCGACGCTCGTCGCGGAGGCGGCCGAGCGGCGCGGTGTCCGGGTCGTCGCCGGCCCGGTGTTCGGCGTGGACGGCGTGCTGGAGGACTACGTCCGGCTCCCGTACGTCCTGCCCCCGGACACGCTGCGCCTGGCGGTCGAACGCCTGGCCCTGGCCCACCGGGAGGTCGAGGCGGCCCCGGCCGCACGCCCCCTGCCCGCGTACGTCTGAGCTCGGGCTACGGGGCCCGCTGGATGTAGTCGACGAGGTGCTCGCGCTCGCTCTCCAGCTCGTCGATGGCGCTCTTGACCACGTCGCCGATGCTGACGATCCCGACGAGCGCGCCGTCCTCGACGACGGGCACGTGCCGGAACCGGTGCTCGGTCATGGCCTGGCGCAGGTCGTCGATCTTGTCGGCGGGGCCGCAGCTGCGGACCTCGGCCGTCATGATGTCGGAGACGGGCCTGTCGAGCAGCCCGGCGCCGCGCTCGTGCAGCGCCCGCACGACGTCGCGCTCCGAGGCGATGCCCGCGATGGACGCGCCGTCCGGCGAGACCACCGCCGCCCCGATGTTGTGCTCCGCCAGGACGGCGAGCAGCTGGCGCACGGTGGCCTCGGGCCGCACCGTGGCCACCGCGTCTCCCTTCCTCCGCAGGATGTCGCGAATCCGCATGCCTCACGCTCCGGTGCCGGTTCGGACCCGTGGGACGACGGCCGCCGGGGGAGGGGGCCTGTCGCCGGGCTTCCTGCAAAGGTCGCATGTTCCGGCCTCCGGGAAAACCCCGAGCCGGTAAACGAACTCCGCGCCGGGCGGCTAGGGCGCGAGGAGGCGGGTCAGGGCGCTGAGGGCGGGGGTCAGGAGGCGGCCCGCCGGGGACGAGTGGGCGAGGGCCGCGCGGGCCGCGTTGGCGCCGCAGGCGCCGTGCACGCCGCCGCCCGGGTGGGCGGACGCGGACGCCAGGTACAGTCCGGCGACCGGGGTCTCCGCGCGCCCGAGGCCGGGGACGGGGCGGAACACCAGCTGCTGGTGGATCATCGAGGTGCCGCCGTTGAGGGCGCCGTTCAGCAGGTTGGCGTTGCGCTCCTGGAAGGCCGGGGGCGCGGTGACGCGGCGGCCCGTGACGAGGGAGCGGAAGCCCGGCGCGAAGCGTTCCAGGACGTCCTCCATGCGCGCCGCCATGGCGGTCTGCTCGCGCTCGTCCCACCTTCCCGTGATGCCGTCCGGCCCGGCGTCGCCCCTCACGCGGTGGGGCACGTGCGTGTACGCCCAGACCGACTCCGTGCCGGCGGGGGACCGGGTGGGGTCGGCGGTCGTCATCTGCCCGAGCAGCGCGAACGGCTCGGACGGGACGCGGCCGGTGGCGAGCTGGGCGCTGTAGTCGCTCATCGCGTCCATGCCGGGGGAGAGGTGGACGGTCCCGGCCCGCTCCGCGCCCGGCGACGCCCAGGGGACCGGGCCCGACAGGGCCCAGTCGACCTTGAACGTGGCGTGGTCCCAGTCGAAGCGCCGCATGTCCTCGCGGAGGGAGCCGGGCAGGTCGTCCCAGCCGACCAGGCCGCCGTAGAGGAGGGGCGCCGAAACGTCCGCCAGGACGGCCCGGACGGCGCGGACCGGCTCGCCGGACGCGGTGCGCACGCCCAGCGCCCGCCCGTCCCGGACGACGACGGACGTGACCGGGGTCGCGCAGCGCACGCGCCCGCCCCGGGACTCCAGCCGCCGGACGAGCGCCGCCGTCAGCGCGCCCGCGCCGCCCTCGGGCACCGGCCAGCCGTACCGCTGGCCGACCATCGCGAGGAGCCAGCCGAACACAGTCCCGCCGGTCGTCTCCGGCAGCATGTCGGTGTGCAGCGCCGACCCGGTGAGCAGCAGCGGGCCGCCCGGCCCGCCGAACTCCCGCTCGCCGAACGCGCGCACGGGCGCCAGCAGGGAGCGCAGCACGCGGAGCCCGCCCGCGCGCCGCGCCGACACGGCCAGCGGGAGCGCGGCGCGGACGGGCGGGAACGGCGTGAGCAGGGCGCGCAGGAGCTCCTCCCCCATCTCGTCCCACAGCCCGCAGAGCCGCAGCCACGCCTCCCCGTCGCCCTTCCCGAGGGCCTCCAGGCCGCCGGCGGTCGCGGCGGGGTCGCGTTCGAGGACGGCGCAGCGCCCGTCCGGCAGCGGGTGCGCGAGGACGGCGGGCGCGTGCCGCCAGCGCAGCCCGTGCCGTTCGAGGCCGAGGGCGCGCATGGCGGGGGACGCGACGCCGAGCGGGTAGAACGCGCTGCACGTGTCGCTGACGTAGGCGGGGTGGACGCCCCGGTCGCTGCGCACCGCCCCGCCCGGTTCGGGCTGCGCTTCGAGGACCTCCACGTCCCAGCCGGCGTCGGCCAGCACGTTGGCGGCGACGAGCCCGTTGGGCCCGGCGCCGACGACCACGGCGTCCGCCATGCGATTCCGCCTCCCCGGGTGCGTGATCACCCTACGGGTACCCGGAGCGGCGGGGTTTCAGGCCATGTCGAGCGGAGCCCGCTCCGGCGGCCGCGGCCCGCCGGCGCCGGGCGGGCCGTCCTGCGCCCCGGTGGTGTGCTCGGTGATCCAGCCGGCGATCTCGTCCGGATGGCTGCGCGGCACCCAGTGCCCGGCCGCGACCTGCCGGATCGACAGGTTCGGGACGCGCGCGGCGAGCCCGCCCACCAGGTACGGCGAGACGAACAGGTCCCTGGTGGGGACGATGACCTGCGTCGGCACGTCCGTGCGCCGGTCCAGCGGCCTGCGCAGTCGTCTCAGCATGTTCGCCCGGTACAGGCCGACCCCGGACGCGCCGTCGCGCGCCATCGTCCCGGCCGGGTGCCCGGGGCGCGGCGAGACGCCCTCGCCCAGTTCCAGCGCGCGGGCGAACGGCCTGGCCAGCCCGGCCCGCCACATGAGCTCCGGCAGGAACGGCGTCTGGAAGAAGTAGATGTACCAGGACCGCGCCGCCTGTCCCGCCGCGCGCCTCAGGTTGGACGGCGTCGGGCGGGCGAGCCTGCGGCGCATCCAGTGGCCGACGTGGTCCAGGCACGGCCCGGAGATCGAGGTGAAGGAGGCGAAGCGGTCCGGCATCGTGCACGCCGCCTCCCACGCCTGGATCGAGCCCCAGTCGTGGCCGACGAGGTGGACCTTCCGGTCGGGTGCGGTGGCGTCCATCACGGCCTGCATGTCGGCCATCAGGTACCCGAACGTGTAGCGCTTGCGCCCGGTCGGCCGGGACGACGCGCCGGCGCCGCGCACGTCGTACCGGACGACGTGGAACCGTCCGGCGAGCCGCTCGGCGATCTCGTCCCAGACGGCGTGGGTGTCGGGGTAGCCGTGGACGAGCAGGACGGTCGGACGCGACCGGTCGCCCTGCTCGACGACGGCCAGGTCGACTCCGTCGCCGCGGATCCGGCGGCGGGTGACGGGTGGAACCGGGGGTGTCATGGCGCCCGAGTCTAGTGGGGGTCGTATGTCCGGTAGTGGATGAATCCGGTGGCGTGGCTAGTAGGGGTCGTAGCCCGCGGCCCTGGCGGCGGGGGACTGCCTGAGGTAGTCCAGCGCCCGTGGCGTCGAGCACACCTTCGACGGGTGGTGGTTCGGCTTGAGGTAGACGGGCGCCTCACCGAGCAGCAGCCTGAAGACGCCCGGCACGTGCCCCAGGCGCACGGACCGCCGGTACGAGCGGTAGACGCGCAGCGGCGTCACCCGCTTGCTGATGGTCGGATCCTGCTTGAGCAGGTACAGGGATCCGCCGATCAGCGCCCAGTACAGGAAGAACAGCGACACCACCCACGCGGCGACGCGGGTGAGGTAGCCGCCGCCGACCGCCCGGTACACGTCGAACACCACCGACCGGTGCTCGACCTCCTCGGCGCCGTGCCAGCGCAGGAGGTCCAGCATGGTCGGGTCGACGCCGGCCTTCTCGAACCGGTCGTTGTCCATGATCCACTGGCCGAGGACGGCGGTGTAGTGCTCGATCGAGGCGACCGCGGCCAGCTCGAACCGCAGCCGCCGCCGCCACGCCCGCGGGTTCTTCTTCTTCAGCTCCGCCATCTGCGCCGGGCGGTCGGCGTTGCCCTTGGCCGCCGCGTCGGTGATCCTGGAGACGTCGATCCCGTTGGACTCCAGGATCTGGTCGAGGACGCCCTGGTGGGAGCGGGCGTGCACCATCTCCTGCCCGATGAACCCCTTGATCTCCTCCAGGAGACGCTCGTCCTTGATGTAGGGGCGGGCGTCCTTCACGCACTGGATGAACCACTTCTCGCCCTCGGGCAGGACGATGTGGAACGAGTTGATGATGTGCGTGGCGACGGGATCGCCCGGGACCCAGTGCAGCGGTGTCTCCGACCAGTCGAAGGACACGCGCCGAGGCTTGATCGGAGGATGGCGCTCGTCGATCCCGGACGCCGGTCCGCCGCCTGCCAGAGGCCTCGCCATTCCGGTCCTCATTTCCACGTGCCGGCATCGTCACGCGGTGTGTGCGCACACGCGCGGACTCCATTGGGGGACGAGTCAACTCCCGTGAGCCCCGGGGTTTCTTGAGGGCAGCCCAACAAGTTACCGAGCGGTTTTCGGTCCGTGATGACAAGTACGCCCTTTCACAGGGCGACTCGCTCCGTTCCCGAGTAGACGTTCATGGTCTCGCCCCGCAGGAAGCCGATGAGGGTCATTCCGGCGTCCTCGGCGAGGTCCACGGCGAGCGACGACGGCGCGGACACCGCCGCCAGCACCGGGACACCCGCCGTCATCGCCTTCTGCGTCAGCTCGAACGAGGCGCGCCCGCTCACCATCAGCACCGTCCCGGCCAGCGGCAGCCGCCCCTGGCGCAGCGCCCAGCCGACCACCTTGTCGACCGCGTTGTGGCGCCCGACGTCCTCCCGCAGCGCGAGCAGCCCTCCCGCGGTGTCGAACAGCCCGGCCGCGTGCAGCCCGCCCGTGCGGTCGAACACCCGCTGCGCCTCGCGCAGCCGGCCCGGGAGGGCCGCAAGGACGTCCGGGGTGACTTGGAGCCGGTCGTCGCGCACCTCGTACGGCCGGTCGGCGCGCAGTGCCTCGATGCTCGACTTCCCGCACACACCGCACGCGCTCGTCGTGGTGAAGGCCCTGGTCATGGAGTCGTCCGGGGGCGGCACCCCGGGGGCGAGCACGACGTCCAGCGTGTTCTGCTCCTCGGTGTCGGCGCAGTAGCGCATGGCCGCCAGGTCGTCCGCGCCGCCGATCACGCCCTCGGCCGCCAGGAAGCCCGCCACGAGATCGAAGTCGTGCCCGGGCGTCCGCATCGTGATCGTGAGCGGCTTGCCCGCGACGCGGATCTCCAGCGGCTCCTCGACGGCCAGGGTGTCGGGCCTGCGTCCACGCGACCCGGAGGTGTGCAGCCGCAGGACGGGCCTGCGGACGGTGATCCGCCCCATAGCGTGACGGTACCCCCGAATGCCACGGCTAACGAGAAGTTCGCGCCTGTACGTCCGGCCGGGGGCGGAGGATTCGCCTGAGGCCACGGTGAGAGAGTCTGAGGATGTGATGAGAGGGGATGCTTTCCTTGGACGCAGCCCCTAGATTGCCTAGGTCACCGTACTCCTCGACACAGATTGATCTCCGACTACGCATCATGAGCAGCGCCCCGAAGAAGAATCAGGTCACCACGGGCCTCAGGCGGCGGGGAAACCTGCTGGCGGCGGCCCTCCGGCCCCCTGCCCGCACCCCGGCCCGGACACGGGACGACCCGTCCTCCGGCGAGGGAGGTGACGATTACGCCCCGTCGCAGGTCCCCCGGCTGGTCGAGTCGCCGGTCTTCGTGCTGTGCTCGGTGCGTTCGGGATCCACCCTGCTCCGCGTGCTGCTCAACAGCCACACGGAGATCCGGGCACCGCACGAGCTGCACCTGCGCCACCTCAAGGTGAAGCCGAGCCGCGACTTCACCGGCGACGTCATGGGCGAGCTGGGGCTGAACGTCAAGGAACTGGAGTACATGCTCTGGGACCAGGTGCTCTGGTACGAGCTCCAGCGCAGCGGCAAGTCGCAGATCGTGGAGAAGACGCCGTCCAACGCCCTGGTCTGGCGGCGGCTGGCGGCGGCGTGGCCGCAGGCGCGCTACATCTTCCTGCTGCGCCACCCCGCCTCGATCGTCGAGTCGGTCCTGGCGCGGCGCAAGAACTCCGTGCCCGAGACGGTCGTCCCCGAGATCCTCCGCTACGCCGAGAGCATCGAGGCGGCCCGCAACGAACTGCCCGGCGTCACCGTGCGCTACGAGGACCTGACGACCGCGCCGGAGCAGGTGACCAAGGAGATCTGCTCCTACCTCGGCGTCGAGTGGGAGCCGGGGATGCTGGAGTACGGCGAGCAGGACCACGGCCCCTACCGCGCGGTCTTCGGCGACTGGGGCGCGAAGCTCAAGTCCGGCGAGATCCAGGCCCCTCGCCCGCTGCCCGACCCGGACACGGTCCCGCCCGAGCTCAGGGACGTCACCCGGGCCTGGGGCTACTTCGACGAGCCCTGACCGGACGCCTCACGACGGAGGCGGCCACGACGAGGAGACCGCCCGGGCCTGGAGAGGCCCGGGCGGTCCGGCGTCCTGGCGGAGGCGTACGGGAATCGAACCCGCCGTCCCGAGATCCTCGGGACCGTCGGCTTTGAAGGCCGGGGAGGCCACCAGGCGCTCACACGCCTCCGCCGGTGATCTTAGCCGCTGTAGAGGTCGTCGATGGAGGCCGAGTACTTGGAGTGGACGATCCGGCGCTTGAGCTTGAGGGTCGGGGTGAGCTCCTCGCTCTCGGCGGTCCACTCGGCGGGCAGCAGCCGCCACTTCTTGACCTGCTGGACGCGGGCCAGCCGGGCGTTGGCGTCGTCGACGGCCTTGGCGACCTCGTCGAGGACGAGGGGGTTGTCGGCCAGGGCGGCGAGGTCGGTGGTGTCGACGCCGTGGGCCGCGGCCCAGACGGGGGCGACCTCGCCGTCGAGGGTGATGAGGGCGACGACGTAGGGGCGGCGGTCGCCGAAGGCGAGGGCCTGGCCGACGAGCGGGTGCTCCTTGAGGTGGTTCTCGATCAGGGACGGGGCGATGTTCTCGCCGCCGGCGGTGATGATGAGCTCCTTCTTGCGGTCGACGACGGTGAGGAAGCCGTCGTCGTCGAGGCGGCCGACGTCGCCGGTGTGGACCCAGCCGTCGGCGTCGATGAGTTCGGCGGTCGCGTCAGGGCGGTGCAGGTAGCCGGGGGTGCAGGTGGCGCCGCGGACCAGGATCTCGCCGTCGTCGGCGAGCTTCAGGTCGACGCCGGCGAAGGGGCGGCCGACGGTGCCGAGCTTGAAGGAGTCCGCCAGGTTGGCGGTGATGGCGCCGGTGGTCTCCGTCATCCCGTAGGCGTCGAAGATCTTCAGGCCGAGCCCGGCGAAGAAGCGGGCGACCTCGACGGGCAGGGGGGCGGCGGCGCTGGAC
Organism: Actinomadura sp. KC345; assembly: GCF_004348515.1. Lineage (GTDB taxonomy): Bacteria > Actinomycetota > Actinomycetes > Streptosporangiales > Streptosporangiaceae > Spirillospora. The sequence continues at coordinate 10,853 of NZ_SMKH01000147.1, forward strand.
GCCTGCAAGACGCGGTCGAGGCCGAGCATCGCGCGCATCGGGGTGAGGACCGCCTCGTCCGCCTTCTCGAAGGCGGCGGTGATCTCGGGCGTGAGCGTGTTGCCGAACTCCTGGGCCGTGACGTAGGCGCGGCCCGCCTCCAGGGCGGCGGCCACGGCCCGCTTCTTGGCCTCGTCCTGCTCGGCGGACAGGACGGCCTGGATGCCGGCCATGATCTTCTCCCAGACGCGGGGGACGCCGAAGAAGGAGTGCGGGCGCACCGCGCCGAGGATCCCGGTGAGCTGGGCCGGGTCCGGGCAGAAGTGGATGTGGGACGCGAGCCGCACCGGGAGGTAGTAGCTGAGGACGCGGTCGGCGATGTGGGCGAACGGCAGGTAGGAGATGCCGGACGGGTGGTCGGGCAGGACCGAGCTCCGCTTCACCATCGCGGCCTCGTGCAGCACCATCGAGTGCGTGATCAGGACGCCCTTCGGGTCGCCCGTGGTCCCGGAGGTGTACAGGAGGGTCACGGTGTCGGCGGGCTTGACCGCCCGCCAGCGGCGGTCGATGGCGGCGGGGTCGGCGGCGAGTTCCCTGCGCCCGAGCTCGGTGAAGGCGTCCCAGGTGAGGTACCGGTCGCCCGCCGGGCAGTCGTCCGCCTCCACCACGATGATCTTGCGGAGGTCGGGAAGCCGGTCGAGCACGGGCTGCCAGCGGTCGAGCTGGTCCTTGCCGTTGAGGACGGCGTACTTGGCCGAGCAGTCCCCGGCGACGAACGCGACCTGGTCGGGCGCGAGGGTGGCGTACACCGTGGTGGGGGTCCCGCCGGCGTGGACGGCGCCCAGGTCGGCCAGGATGTGCTCCGACCGGTTCGGCATCATCAGCGCGACCACGTCGCCCGGCTCCAGGCCGAGGGCCGCGAAGCCCGCCGCGGTCTCCAGCGCCCTGGTGCGGGTGTCGGCCCACGTCAGTGTCCGCCACTCGCCGTCGACGCGGTCGGAGTAGGCGGGCAGGTCGCCGTGCCGCTCCGCGGTGTCGGCGAGGCCGCTGCAGATCGTCTGTCCCGCGAGGGCCTTGCCGAGTTCGTCCTGCTCTTCCTGGATCCCCATGTCGCCCCTTGAGTAAGTGATGACTTGCAGAGCTGAATCGCACCATGCCGAACATCGTTCGGACAAGTGTTTCCGGGATTTCCGGGCTGGTCGGGGCGCGATTTCGGCCCTGGGTGACCGTATCCGTACTGTCCGTTTCTTGATCATTTGAGGTAGTTGTGCGTTAAATCTTGCAGTGACCCCCCTCGCCCCCGCGGCACGCCTCACGCAGTACGCCCACGGCGGCGACTGCGCGTCCAAGATCCCCGCGGCGGAGCTGGAACGGGTGGTCACCGGCCTCACCGGCGGGGGCGACGCGCTCCTGCTCGGCGGTGCCGACGGCGACGACGCGGCCGTGATGCGGATCCGGGGGGGCCGGGCGGTGGTGTCCACCGCCGACTTCTCCACCCCCGTCGTCGACGACGCCTACGACTGGGGCCGCATCGCCGCGGCCAACGCCCTGTCGGACGTCTACGCGATCGGCGGCGAGCCGCTGATGGCCCTCAACCTGCTCGGCTGGCCCCGCGACGCGCTGCCCGCCGAGCTGGCCCGCGAGGTGATGCGCGGCGGGCGGGACGTCGCGGCGCTCGCGGGCTGCCCGATCGCCGGCGGCCACAGCGTCGACGACCCCGAGCCGAAGTACGGCCTGGCCGTGACCGGCGTCGCCGACCCGGACCGGCTGCTGCGCCTGGACGGCGCGCGTCCCGGCCTCCCGCTGTCGCTGACCAAGCCTCTCGGCATCGGCGTGCTCAACGCCCGCCACAAGGCGACGGGGGAGGTGTTCCCGCACGCGGTCGAGACGATGACGGCGCTCAACGCGGACGCGGGGCTGGCCGCCCTGGAACGCGGCGTCACCGGCGCGACCGACGTCACCGGGTTCGGGCTGCTCGGGCATCTCTACAAGATGGCGCGGGCGAGCGGCGCCACGGCCGTGGTGAACGCCTCGGCCGTTCCGTACCTGGACGGCGCGCGGGCCGCGGTGCGGGACGGGTTCGTCCCCGGCGGCACGCGGCGCAACCTGTCCTGGGTCTCCCCGCACACCGACTTCCGCCGGATCGCCGAGGAGGAGCGGCTGCTGCTGGCCGACGCGCAGACCTCCGGCGGCCTGCTGGTCGCCGGGGAGATCCCCGGCGCGCCCGTCATCGGCGAACTGGTCGCTCCCGGCCGCCGGACCCTGCTCGTCCGCTGACCCCGACCCGTCCCGTGCCCGTGTCGCCGATCACGACACGGGTAGGGGATTCCCGTGACCGAGGAACGCACATGACCATCGGCGGGCTCGCCGCGGCCGCCGTGCTCGGTACCGCGGTCGGGGTGCTGGGGCGGCTGATCGCCTCGGGCAGGGAGGGCATGCCCGTCTGGCTCACCATCGGGGCCGGCGTCGTCGCCGCGTTCGCCGGGACGGGCCTGGCCGAGCTGTTCGGCCTGACGGAGGGCGGCTGGAGCCTCTGGGAGACGGTCTTCCAGCTCGTCCTCGCCGCGGTCGGCGTCTTCCTGGTGGCCGCGTGCTGGCCCAAGCGGACCCGCTCCTAGCCGGCCGCTCCCGCCGAATCCGGGCTAGGTCGCCCTGCGCAGGACGGGACGCAGCGCGTCCAGGACGCCGGGGTCCTCGATCGTGGACGGGACGGAGACCTCCTGCCCGTCGGCGATCCCGCGCATGACACCCCGCAGGATCTTGCCCGAGCGGGTCTTCGGCAGCCCCGGGACGACGGTGACCTCCTTGAGCGAGGCGACGGGGCCGACCTGGTCGCGGACCATCTGGACCAGTTCCGGGCACAGCTCCTCGGGCTCGGCCAGGACGCCGCTCTTGAGCACCACCAGCCCGCGCGGGACCTGCCCCTTGAGCGAGTCCTGGACGCCGATGACCGCGCATTCGGCGACGGCCGGGTGGGACGCGATGACCTCCTCCATCGTCCCGGTGGACAGCCGGTGCCCGGCCACGTTGATCACGTCGTCGGTGCGGCCCATCACCCAGACGTAGCCGTCCTCGTCGATGTGGCCGCCGTCGCCGGTGAGGTAGTGCCCGGGGAACCGGGTCAGGTACGACTCGACGAACCGCTCGTCGTCCTGCCACAGCGTGGGCAGGGTGCCGGGCGGCAGCGGGAGCCGGATCGCGATGTCGCCGTCCGTCCCCGGCGGGGCGGGCGAACCGTCGGGGGCGAGGATCCGGACGTCGTACCCGGGGACCGGCACCGACGGGGACCCCGCCTTGACCTCCATGGGCTCCAGCCCGCGCAGGTTCGCCACGATGGGCCAGCCGGTCTCGGTCTGCCACCAGTGGTCGATGACCGGGCGGTCCAGGACGCGCGACGCCCACCGGTAGGTGTCGGGGTCGAGGCGCTCCCCGGCGAGGAACAGCGTGTCCAGCGCCGACAGGTCGTGACCGGCGAGCAGGGCGCCCTCCGGGTCCTCCTTCTTGACGGCGCGGATCGCGGTCGGCGCGGTGAACAGCGCCTTGACCCGGTGCTGCGCCGCCACGCGCCAGAACGCGCCCGCGTCGGGCGTCCCCACGGGCTTGCCCTCGTACAGGACGGTCGTGCAGCCGGTGAGCAGCGGCGCGTACACGATGTAGGAGTGCCCGACGACCCATCCCACGTCGGAGGCGGCCCAGAACACGTCGCCGGGCCCGACGCCGAACACGTTCTCCATCGACCAGCGCAGCGCCACCGCGTGCCCGCCGTTGTCGCGCACGACGCCCTTCGGCCGCCCGGTCGTCCCCGACGTGTACAGGATGTAGAGCGGGTCGGTGGCGGCGACCGGCACGCATTCGGCCGGCTCGCCGGCGGCGACCGCCTCGTCCCATTCGACGTCCCGCGGACGGACGAGGTCGGCGTGCAGCTGCTCGCGCTGCCGGATCACGCACCGGTCGACCTTGTGCTCGGCGAGCTCCAGGGCCTCGTCCAGCAGGGGCTTGTAGGGCACGATCCGGCCCGCCTCGACGCCGCAGGACGCCGACACGACCGCCTTGGGCCGGGCGTCGTCGATGCGGACCGCCAGCTCGCGCGCCGCGAACCCGCCGAAGACGACCGAGTGCACCGCGCCGAGCCGCGCGCACGCCAGCATCGCCACGACCGCCTCGGGCACCATCGGCAGGTAGATGACCACCCGGTCGCCGCGGTCCACGCCCTGGGCGCGCAGCGCACCCGCGAACCGCGCGGCGAGTCCGGTCAGCTCGCCGTAGGTGTAGGTCCGCACGGTGTCGGTGACGGGGCTGTCGTAGATCAGCGCGGGCCGGTCGCCGCGCCCCTCCTCGACATGCCGGTCCAGCGCGTTGTCGCAGGTGTTGAGCTCGCCGCCGGTGAACCAGCGGTAGAACGGCGGCGCGCCGTCGTCCAGGACCCGGTCCGGCGGGACGAGCCAGCGCACGTCCCGTGCCGCCAGGCCCCAGAACCGGGTCGGGTCGGCGATGCTGCGTTCGTACGCGGCCGCGTAGGCGCCCATGTCGTCCTCCCGGTTACGGGTTCCCGGCCCGATCGAGATCCGGCCCTGGGTGCGTTTCCGGCCCGGACTGCGAATCGGGCCGCATCCCTATAGGGCATGCCGCGGACGCGATTCGTCAAGGCCCCGCGCCGCGGCTTTGCGCGCGGGACCCCGCCGGGACCCCGGCCGGTCGGGGTGGCGCAGGCCGTGCGCGATCGCGACGACCGCGGCCACGCCCGAGGCCGCGGCCACGACCCAGAAGCACAGCTCGTACGCGCCGAGGGCGGGGACGTCGGTGCCGGCGATGACGTGCCCGGCCAGGACCGAGGCGGTGGCCGCGCCGGCGATGCTGCCGCCGGTGGTGCGCACGAGCGAGTTGACGCCGCTCGCGATGCCGCTCTGGTCCATCGGGACGTGCTGGACGGCGAGCGTGCCGAGCGCCGCGTAGGCGATGCCGAACCCGATGCCCTGGATGGAGCTGAACGCGAGCATGTCGTAGGCGTGGGAGTTGGACACGCCCAGCCAGACGTAGCACAGCCCCGCGAAGGCCGACCCGATGGCGAGCGTGAAGGCGGGACCGATCCGGGCGGCGATCCGGCCCGCGCTGAAGGAGAAGGCCAGCATCGTGACCGTGTTCGGCAGCATGTAGAGCCCGACGTCCAGGACCGAGCCGTCCAGCCCGTACCCGACCTCGTCCGGGCTCGCCTGCACGAAGCCCGCGATCAGCGTGAACGCGGCGAACATCGAGAAGCCGAGGAGGGCCGAGACGACGTTGGCCGACAGCGACCGCGCGCCGACGAGCAGGTTCGGCCGCACCAGCGGGGCGGGCACGCGCAGCTCGACCGCGATCCAGGCGGCGCAGAGGACGGCGGCGCCCCCGAACAGGCCGAGGACGCCCCCGGACGTCCAGCCCCACGTGTTGCCCTGGCTGATGCCGAGCAGGAGGCAGACCAGCCAGCAGGCGAGGAGCACCGCGCCCGGGTAGTCGGGCCGCCCGCCGGCGTGGACGCCCACGTCGCGGGCCGCGGCCGCGACCAGGGCCAGCCCGGCGGCGGCCATCGCCGCGGCGATCCAGAACACCGGGCGGTAGCTGTCGGTGCGGTCGGCGATCAGCCCGGTCACGATCATGCCGGCGCTGCCGCCGGCGCCCATGGTGGCGCTGACGACGCCGATCGCCGTGGTCACCTTCTCGCGCGGGAAGGTGTCCCTGATCATGCCGATGGCCAGCGGGATCATCGAGGACGAGACGCCCTGGAGGGCCCGTCCGGCGATCAGGGCGACGAGCGACCCGGAGACCGCGCAGACCACCGAGCCGGCGAACAGCAGGCCGAGGGCGAGCAGGATCATCCGCTTCTTGCCGTACATGTCGCCGAACCGCGTCAGCAGCGGGGTGGCGACCGCCCCGGCCAGCAGGGACGCCGTGAACACCCATGTCACGTCGGTGATCGGGGCGTCGAACCGGATCATGAGCTGGGGCAGCAGCGGCAGAACCAGGGTCTGCTGCACCGCCACCGCCATCCCGGCGAACGCGAGGGCCAGGAGCGTGCGGCCGGTGCCGCGGGGATCCGCGTCCGGGGGTCCGGCCGTCTCGCGCGCCGTGGTCGGGGCGCCGGTCATGCGCAACCTCCCTCGGCCGGTCGAGGGGAGCCGGCCGGAAGGCGATCCTACCGTTACTTAAGTTAAGTAACGGTGGACGGTAGGGTGAGCGCCATGTCATCAGCGGTGCCGCCGGCCTCCCCGGACGACGTCGTGGAGATCGAGCGCGCGATCAGCCGGGTGGCGCACATGCTGACCCGGTTCCGGCAGCACGACCGCACCGTCGTCGCCGCGGGAGTCCCGGTCGACCGCGCGGCCGTCCCGCTGCTGCGCGCCCTCGCCGAGAACGGCGGCCCGATGCGCCCCGGGGAGCTGGCCGTCCGCCTGGCGGTGGAGGCGCCGCACGTCACGCGGCAGGTGCAGCGTCTGGAGCGCGCCGGGTACGTCGAGCGGGTGCCCGACCCCGTGGACCGGCGGTGCCAGCGTGTCCGGCTGAGCGGCTCCGGGCTGGACGCGGTCGAGAGCATCCGCGCGTCCAGCCGGAGCTGGATCTCCGAGGCGCTCGCCGCGTGGTCGCCCGGCGACCGCGAGCGGCTCGCCGGGCTGGTGAACCGGATGGTCGACGACTTCGAGTCCCACTCCGGCGCGGGCGGCGCCGGGACGGCCGGGGGCCGGCCGGAGCCGACCCGGTGACGATCTCCCGCATCCATGCCCTGTGGTACTTTTCTTTCGCCCCGCAAGGGCACAACCCCCCGCAATGATTCACCCGTACGGCGCGTCGCCGTGCGGGTGGTTGCGCGTTCCGCCCCGGGAGGGACGCTGATGCAGGTCGTCACCACCGCCGGCCACGGTGGGCACGGCAAGTCCGCTCTCGTGCGGGCCCTCACCGGCAAGGAGGCCGGGGAGCCGGGCGCGTGGACGGAGCTGCCCTCGGGGCTGCGCCTGGCGTTCGTGGACGCTCCCGGCGACGAGCGGTCCGTCCCGGCCATGCTCGCGGGCGCCGCGCCCGCCCCCGCCGTGCTGCTGGCCGTCGCCGCCGACGAGGGCTGGATGGCCCAGACGGGGGAGCACCTGGAGTCCCTGGGCGCGCTCGGCGCCCGGTTCGGCGTTCTCGCGGTCACCAAGGCGGACGCCGCCGACCCGAAGCTCGCGCTGCGCCAGGCCCGCGACCGGCTCGCCGGGACCGCGCTGCGCGGCATGGAGGCGGTCGCCGTCAGCTCCGCCACCGGCACGGGGATGGACGACCTGGCCGCCGCGCTGGACCGGCTCGCCGCCCGCCTCCCCGTCCCCGAC
>NZ_SMKH01000148.1 GCF_004348515.1 Actinomadura sp. KC345
ACGTGGACGGCCTGTGCCGTGACATCGCCGCGGACGCCGGATGCGTGGCCCTGAACGTCGGCTACCGGCTGGCGCCTGAGCACCCGTTCCCCGCGGCCGTGGACGACGCGTGGGCCGTGGTCGCCTCCCTGGCGCGGGAGCCGGGCCGCTACGGCGCCCTGCCCGGTGCCGTCGCGGTCGCCGGCGACAGCGCCGGAGGCAACCTCGCGGCGGTCGTCGCGCTGCTGGCCCGCGACCACGGGGTGCCGCTCGTGCACCAGCTGCTCGTCTACCCGGTGACCGACACGGCGATGGACACCCCGAGCTGGCGGGAGTACGGCTCCGGATACGGGCTGGACGCCGGGTCGCTCGCCCGGTTCATGGAGCTCTACCGGGGCGGCGCCGACCCGTCCGACGTCCGGCTCGCGCCGCTGCGCGCCCCGGACCTGGCCGGCGCCGCCCCCGCCACCGTGATCACCGCCGAGTGCGACATCCTGCGCGACGAGGGCGAGGCGTACGCGCGCCGCCTCGCCGCCGCCGGGGTGCCGGTGGAGCTGCGCCGCTACGACGGCGTCGTGCACGCGTTCTTCCTGCTGCCGGAGATCTTCGACGCCGGTGCCCGCGCCAGGGATTTCGCCGTGCGGCGGCTGCGCGCGGCGTTCGGGTGACCAGTACGACCCGCAGATCAGTACGACCCGCAGCTCAGTACGACTTGGGCAGGCCGAGCTCGTGCTGGGCGATGTGGGCGAGGACGAGTTCCTCGGCGACCGGGATGTTCTTGGCGATGCGGGCGTCGCGGAACATCCGGGCGACGGGGTACTCCAGCGAGTACGCCATGCCGCCGTAGGTCTGGAACGCGCGGTCGGCCGCCTGCCAGGCCGCGTCCGCGGCGGTGAGCTTGGCGATGTTGGCCTCCGACCCGCAGGGGCGGCCCCGGTCCCACAGCCAGGCGGCCTTGTAGGTCATCAGCCGCGCCAGCTCGACCTGCGCCTTGATCCGGGCGAGCGGGAACGCGACGGCCTGGTTCGACCCGATCGGCTTGCCGAAGGGCGCCCGCTCTCCGGCGTACTCGCACGCGATCTTCAGGACCAGCTCGCCGGAGCCGACGCCGCCGGCCGCGGCGAGGATGCGCTCGGGGTTGAGGATGTCCCACAGGACGGCGAACCCCTGGTCGACCTCGCCGAGGACGCGCTCCGCGGGCACGCGGACGTCGTCGAGGAACACCGTGCTGGACGCGACGGTGTTGGTGCCGAGCTTGGGGATCGGCTGGTAGGTGAGCGTGCCCTCGGCGACGGCCTCCTTGACGTCCACCAGCAGGACGGTGAAGCCGGACGTCCTAGGGCGCGCCTCGGCGGCCGGGACCGTCCGGGTGACCAGGACCAGGAAGTCGGCGCGCTCGACCCCGGAGATCCAGATCTTCTGGCCGCTGACCACGAACGCGTCGCCGTCGCGGCGCGCCTGGGTGGTGATGGCGATGGCGTTGCTGCCCGCGTCCGGCTCGGTGATGGCGAAGCAGGTCTCGATCTCGCCGGAGGCGATCTTCGGCAGGAACTCGCGCTTCTGCTCCGGTGTCCCGTGGCGGGCGATGGTCAGCCCGCCGAACGCGGGCGTGAGCAGGTACATGAACGACGCGGCGCCGCCCGCGCCGCCCTCGGCGAGGGCCTCAAGGGCGACCGCGAGCTCCAGCAGGCCCTGCCCGGCGCCCCCGTACTCCTCCGGGATCGCGAGGCTGTGCCAGCCGCCCTTGACCAGCTCCCGCCAGACCTCGTCGGGCCAGCGCTTGTCCGCGTCGCACCGGCTCCAGTACTCCTGGTCGTACTTCCCGGCGATCGCCTGCACGCCCTCGCGCACCGCGGCCGCGCCCTCCGGTAGGTCGAAGTCCATCGCGCCTCCTCGCACTCGCTGTCGGCCCCCACGGTAGCCGACCGGAGTAAGTGTCTACTGACACGGGGCCGACCCGCCGCCGTCCTCCGCCTCGTTCCCGCCGGCGGGCGGGCCGGCCACGGCGAGGTAGCGGGTCACCATCCGGGCGACGAAGCGGGCGAACATCTCGGGCGGGCCGGAGGGGAGCATGATGTGGCTCATCGTCAGCCGCACGGCGGCGTCGGCGACCTCGGTGAGGGCCTCGCCGTCCAGGTGCGGCCAGTGGCGCAGCGCGTGCTCGGCGATGCGGGCGCTGGCGGTGAACAGGACCGGCTCGGCCTGCGTGGTGAGCAGCGGGAGCAGCTCGTCGCCGCCCGCGCCGGTCAGCACCGCCTTCTTCAGCTGGTCGTCCGCCGACATCTCCAGCGTGAACAGGACCGCGGCCGTCACCGCCGAGTACAGGTCGTCGTGCTCGGACAGGACCGCGTCGATGCCGTCGAGGTAGCGCTCGTTGTCGCGGATCACGACCGCCTGGGCCAGGCCCCACTTGTCGCCGAACTCGTTGTAGACGGTCTGCCGGCTCACACCGGCGGCGGCCGCGACGTCCTGCATGCGGACGCCGCGGTAGCCGCGCTCGACCAGGAGGCCGGCGGCGGCGTCGAGCAGGGACTCGCGGACGGAGCGGCCGGCGGTGCCCATAGGTCGTCGTTCCTCCGGAGGGTGATCGTGAGGTGGCGGCCTCACACCACCATTATCACCCGCCCGCCGAGCCCGGTCCCGGTCCCGGGCGCGGCGCCGCGCGGCCCGGCTTCTAGAGTGAGGCCTCTCTAAAGTGAAGGCCATGCCGGGTCGGGCGAGGCGAGGAGGACGGGTGAGCGGGATCCTGGTGGCCAACCGCGGGGAGATCGCGCTGCGGGTCGTCCGGGCCGCGGCGGAACTGGGCCTGCGGACGGTCGCCGTCCGCACCCGCGACGAGGCCGCCTCCCCGCACGCCCGCCGCGCGGACGAGGTGCGGGAACTGCCCGGCGAGGGCCCCGCCGGCTACCTCGACGCGGACGCACTGCTCGCCGCCGCCAAGGACGCGGGCGTCGCCGCCGTCCACCCCGGCTACGGGTTCCTCAGCGAGAACGCGGGGTTCGCCGCGCGCTGCGCCGCCGCAGGGCTGGTGTTCACCGGCCCGCGCCCGGAACTGCTGGAGCTGTTCGGCGACAAGACCCGCGCACGCGCGCTCGCCCGGGAGGCGGGCGTGCCCGTGACGCCCGGGACGGCGGGCCCGGTGAGCCTCGCGGACGCGGAGGCGTTCGCCCGCGAGCACGGCCCCGTGATGCTCAAGGCCCTCGCCGGGGGCGGCGGGCGCGGGATGCGCACCGTCACCGGCCCCGGCGGCATGGCCGAGGCGTACGAGCGGTGCCGGTCGGAGGCGCTGGCCGCATCCGGCGACGGCGGCCTGTACGCCGAGAAGTACGTGCCGCGCGCCCGCCACATCGAGGTGCAGGTGGCCGGGGACGGGTCCGGCGCCGTCACCCACCTGTGGGAGCGCGACTGCAGCGTCCAGCGGCGGCACCAGAAGCTGATCGAGATCGCGCCCGCGCCCGCGCTGCCGGAGGAGGTCAGGGACGCGCTCCTGGACGCGGCGCTCCGCATGGCCGCCCGCGTCCGCTACGACGGCATCGGCACGTTCGAGTTCCTCGTCGCCGGCGGGGAGTTCTGGTTCATGGAGGTCAACCCCCGGCTCCAGGTCGAGCACACCGTGACGGAGGAGATCACCGGCGTGGACCTGGTGAAGACGCAGATCAGGCTGGCGCTGGGGGAGGACCTCGCCGCCGTCGGCCTGGGCGGCGGGCCGCCGCGCGCGTCGGGCTGCGCCGTCCAGGTCCGGGTCAACGCCGAGACCATCGACGCGGACGGCACGCCGCGCCCGCGGTCCGGGACGCTGACCGCGTTCGCGCCGCCGTCCGGGCCCGGTGTCCGCGTCGACACCTGCGGCCACGCCGGTCACCGCGTCAGCCCGCGCTACGACCCGCTGCTGGCCAAGGTCGTCGCCCGCGCGGAGGACCTGCCGTCCGCCGCCGCCCGCGCGCACGGCGCGCTCGGCGAGTTCGAGATCGCGGGCGTGGCCACGAGCATCCCGCTCCTCCAGGGCGTCCTGCGGCATCCCGGCTTCACCTCCGGCGGCCTCGACACCTCCTTCATCGCCGACCACTTGGCGGAGCTGCTGGAGAGCGAGCACCGCCGCTACTACGTCGAGAGCGTCCGCGACGAGGCCCGTGGCGAGTCCGGCGCCCCCGCCGCGGCGCCGGACGCTCCGCCCGGCACTGTGGCCGTCCCCGCCCCCATGCAGGGAACGGTCGTGAGCGTGGACGTGGCCGAGGGCGATCTCGTGCGGGCCGGGACGCCGGTCCTGATCCTCGAGGCGATGAAGATGGAGCACGTGATCCGCGCGGGCGAGGCGGGCATCGTGCGGAGCGTCGCCGCCGCGCCCGGGGACACGGTCGCCGAGGGCGCCCCGCTGCTGTTCGCCGAGCCCGCCGAGGTGGGCGGCGACCACGCCGCCGAGGAGGCCGAGGCCGATCTCGGCGAGATCCGCGCCGACCTCGCCGAGACGCTGCGGCGGCACGGGACCGGCCTGGACGCGTCCCGTCCGGAGGCGGTCGCCAGGCGGCACGCGCGCGGCCACCGCACCGCCCGGGAGAACATCGAGGACCTGTGCGACCCCGGCACGTTCGCCGAGTACGGCGCGCTGGCCGTCGCCGCGCAGCGGCAGCGCCGGTCCTTGGAGGACCTGATCGAACGCACCCCCGCCGACGGCATGGTCTGCGGCCTCGGGGACGTGAACGGCGCGCAGGCGGTCGTCATGTCCTACGACTACATGGTGCTGGCCGGGACGCAGGGCTACCAGAACCACCGCAAGACCGACCGGATGCTCGACATCGCCCGCCGGCGCCGCCTGCCGCTCGTCCTGTTCGCCGAGGGGGGCGGGGGACGGCCCGGCGACACCGACACCTCGTCGGTGTCCGGCCTGGACGTGCCGACCTTCCACGCCATGGGCCGGCTCAGCGGCACCGTCCCGTCCGTCGGGATCGCCTCCGGGCGCTGCTTCGCCGGCAACGCCGCCCTGCTCGGCTGCTGCGACGCCATCATCGCCACCCGCGACGCCAACATCGGGATGGGCGGCCCCGCGATGATCGAGGGCGGCGGGCTCGGCGTGTTCGCGCCCGAGGAGATCGGCCCGATCGGCGACCAGGAGCCCAACGGCGTCGTCGACATCGTCGTGGAGGACGAGGCCGAGGCGGTCGCCGCCGCTCGCCGCTACCTGTCCTACTTCCAGGGGCCGCGGGACGAGTGGGCCTGCGACGACCAGCGGATCCTGCGGCACGTCGTCCCGGAGAACCGGCTGCGCGCCTACGACGTGCGCCGCGCGGTCACCCACCTCGCCGACACGGGGTCGGTGCTGGAACTGCGCCGCGCGTTCGGGATCGGCGTCATCACCGCGCTCGTGCGGATCGAGGGGCGCCCGATGGGGCTGATCGCCAGTAACCCGGCGCACCTGGGCGGCGCCATCGACCGCGACGCCGCCGACAAGGCCGCCCGGTTCCTGCAGCTGTGCGACGCCCACGGCCTGCCCGTCGTGTCCCTGTGCGACACGCCCGGCTTCATGGTCGGCCCTGACGCCGAGCGGACCGCCACCGTCCGGCACTTCAGCCGCATGTTCGTCGTCGGCGCGAACCTGCGCGTCCCGATCGTCACGATCGTGCTGCGCAAGGGCTACGGGCTCGGCGCGCAGGCGATGGCGGGCGGCGGGTTCAAGGCGCCGCTCGCGACCCTCGCGTGGCCCACCGGCGAGATCGGGGGCATGGGCCTGGAGGGAGCCGTCCGGCTCGGCTTCCGCAAGGAGCTGGCGGAGGCCGAAGACCCCGAGGAGCTGTTCCGGAAGATGGTCGCCGCCGCCTACGAGCACGGCAAGGCGCTCCACGCCGCCACGGTCTTCGAGCTGGACGACGTCATCGACCCGGCCGACACCCGGCGCTGGATCACCACCGCGTTCGCGTCCGCGCCGCCGCCCGGCGACCGCCGGCGGTGGATCGACACCTGGTGAGGGTCACACCAGCCGGTCGCGGGTCCACTCCTTGACGCCCGCGACGAACGCGTCGACGTCGGCGGCCTTGCCCGAGGCCATCTCGTCGAACCAGGCCGGCACGTACCGCTCGAAGCGTCCCTCGTCGAGGACGTTCAGGACGGCATCGGCGACCTCCTGCGGCGGCAGCGCCTCCGAGACGTCGCTGAGGGGCTCCTCGTTGCCGGGAAGCGTGAACAGCTCGGTGCCGGCGATGAGCGCCGGCTGGACGACGTGGACCTGCACGCCGGTGCCGTCCAGGTCGACCGCCATGCTCTCCCAGAACGCGGTCAGCGCCGCCTTGGAGGCCGAGTACGCGGCCTCGTGCGGCGGGCCGAGCCGCGCCGCCACCGAGCCCACCGCCACCAGATGCCCGTGCCCGCGCGCGATCATGCCGGGCAGCAGCGCCAGCGTGAGCCGCACCGGGGACAGGTAGTTCAGCCGCATCACGTCCTCGGCCTCGGCGGGGGACAGGTCCTGGACGCGGCGCCGCTTCGGCATGCCCGCGTTGTTGACCAGCACGTCCACGGCCCCGAACTCGCGCTCGACCGCCTTGGCGAGGCCGTCGATCCCGTCCAGGTCGGCGAGGTCGGCGACCCACATCGCCGAACCCGGCGCGTGCGCGCGGCACCGCGCCAGCACCCGTTCCAGCCTGTCCTCGCGCCGCGCCACCAGCCCGACCCGGGCCCCGGCCCCGGCAAGCGCCTCCGCGACGACCGCGCCGATGCCCGACGAGGCTCCCGTGACCAGTGCGGCCCTGCCGTCCAACACCGCTTTCCCCTCCACCGCCGCCATGCCGCCCAAGGTCACACACCCGGGCGCGGCGGGCAAGGCGCACCACCGCCCGGGGCCGTTCGCGGCCATCGAGTAGAGTGTCCCGGTCAGCGGTATTCGCGCCCCCCGCAGCCCGCAAGGCCCGGCCGGAGCGCCGGTCGCCTGGACCCCGGGGGAATGTTGCGTCCACTCACGGCCGAGCCCGAGCATGCCGTCTTCCGGTCGCGGAGCGCGCCTCCCGAGCGCACCCTCCTGGACGTCTTCGACGCCACCGTGCGCGGGCACCCGTACGCGCCGGCGCTGGACGACGGTTCCACCCGCCTCGACTACGAGGGCCTGCGCGCCGAGGTGACCGCCCTCGCCAAGGAGCTGGAGCAGGCGGGGATCGGCCGCGGCGACCGGGTCGGCGTCCGCGTCCCCTCGGGCACCGCCGGCCTGTACGTCGCGATCCTCGCCGTCCTCGCCGCGGGCGCCGCCTACGTCCCGGTCGACGCCGACGACCCGGCCGAACGCGCCGCGACCGTCTTCGGCGAGGCCGGCGTCTGCGCCGTCATCGGGGAGCACCGCGAACTCACCCTCCGCGCCGCCCCCGGCGGACGCGCCGGCCGCCCGGAGCCCGGCGACGACGCCTGGATCATCTTCACCTCCGGCTCGACCGGCAGGCCCAAGGGCGTGGCGGTGTCCCACCGCGCGGCCGCCGCGTTCGTGGACGCCGAGGCGCGGCTGTTCCCGGCGCGCGAGTCCGACCGCGTCCTGGCCGGGCTGTCGGTGGCGTTCGACGCGTCCTGCGAGGAGATGTGGCTGGCCTGGCGGCACGGCGCCTGCCTCGTGCCGGCGCCGCGCTCACTCGTGAGCACCGGCGCGGACCTGGGCCCCTGGCTCGCCGGGCGGGGCATCACGGTCGTGTCCACCGTCCCGACGCTCGCCGCGCTGTGGCCCCCCGAGACCCTCGACGGCATCCGGCTGCTGATCTTCGGCGGCGAGGCGTGCCCGCCCGAGCTGGCCGCCCGCCTGGCCGTCCCGGGGCGCCGCGTCTGGAACACCTACGGGCCCACCGAGGCGACCGTCGTCGCCTGCGCGGCGCCGCTCGGCGGCGCCGGCCCGGTCCGGATCGGCCTCCCGCTCGACGGCTGGGACCTCGCCGTCGTCGACCCCGCGGGCGACCCCGTCGCCCCAGGCGGGACCGGCGAGCTCGTCATCGGCGGCGTCGGCCTCGCCCGCTACCTCGACCCCGCCAAGGACGCCGAGAAGTACGGGCCCCTGCCGTCGCTCGGCTGGGACCGCGCCTACCGCAGCGGCGACCTCGTCCGCGCCGACCCGGCCGGCCTCGTCTTCGTCGGCCGCGCCGACGACCAGGTCAAGCTGGGCGGCCGCCGGATCGAGCTCGGCGAGGTCGACGCGGCGCTGCAGGCCCTCCCGGGCGTGACCGGCGCCGCCGCCGCGGTCCGCGAGACGCCCGCCGGGCACCGGCTCCTCGTCGGCTACCTCGTCGCCGGCGACGGGTTCGACGCGGCCTCGGCGCGGGAGCGGCTGGGGGAGGTGCTGCCCGCAGCCCTGGTGCCTCGCCTCGTCACCGTGGACACGCTCCCCACGCGGACGTCCGGGAAGGTCGACCGGGACGCACTGCCTTGGCCGGCGCCCGGAGCGGGCGACCCGGACGGGACGGACCCGCGCACCGGCGCCGAACCGCTCAGCGAGGCCGAGGAGTGGCTCGCGGCCAGGTGGGCCGAGGTCCTGGGCGAGAGCCCCACCGCGCCCGGCGCGGACTTCTTCGCGCTCGGCGGCAGCAGCCTCGCGGCGGCACGGCTGGTGTCGGCCCTGCGCCCGCACCACCCGTCGGTGTCGGTCGGCGACGTCTACGAGAACCCCACGCTGGGCGGCCTCGCCGCGCATCTCGGAGACCGGGTACCGCAGGGGACGGCGGCGGAGCCGGCGCCGGAGCGCGCCGTGCGGCCGGTGCCGGCACGGGCGTCCGCCGTCCAGGCGCTTCTGATGATCCCCCTCCTGACCATGGGCGCCATGCGGTGGGTCGTGGGCCTGGCGGCCCTCGGCAACCTCGCCGTCCACCTGGCCCCCGCCGCGTTCCCGTGGGCGCCGGAAGTGTCGTGGTGGGCCGTCCTCGCGGGCGCGCTGCTGTTCGTCGCGCCGCCCGGCAGGATGGCGCTGGCGGCGGCCGGCGCGCGGCTCCTG
This sequence comes from Actinomadura sp. KC345, assembly GCF_004348515.1. Classification (GTDB taxonomy): domain Bacteria; phylum Actinomycetota; class Actinomycetes; order Streptosporangiales; family Streptosporangiaceae; genus Spirillospora. The sequence continues at coordinate 8,921 of NZ_SMKH01000148.1, forward strand.
CTGCGCGGCCTGCGGCCGGGCGCGTACCCGCGCGGCGGCGCCGTCCACCTGAGGTTGTGGGCGGCCGAGCAGCTCGCCGTCCGCCTCGGCGCCGCCGAGCTGTCGGCCGCGCCCTGGTACGCCTTCTACGCCCGCATGCTCGGCGCCCGGATCGGCCCGGACGTCGACCTGCACGCCCCGCCGCCCGTGACCGGGATGCTCCGGCTCGGCCGCGGGGCGGCGATCGAGCCCGAGGCCGACCTGAGCGGCCACTGGCTGGACGGCGACGTCCTGCGCGTCGGCGCGGTCCGGGTCGGCGCGGACGCCGTCGTCGGCGCCCGCGCCGTGCTGTTCCCCGGCGCCCGCGTCGGGAAGAGGGCGCAGGTCGCGGCGGGCTCGGCGGTGACCGGGCGGGTCCCCGCCGGGCAGCGCTGGGCGGGCGCCCCCGCCGTCCGCAAGGGCAGGGCCAAGCGGCACGCCGGCGCCGACCGTCCGCCGCGGCGGCGCCGCTGGACGCTGGCGTACGCGGCGTCGGCCCTCGGGCTGGGCCTGCTGCCGCTGATCGCGGCGCTGCCCGGCATCGCGGTCCTCGGCCTCTTCACGCGCGGCGCCGCGAGCCCGGGGGACGCCCTCGCGGCGGCCCTGGCGGCGGTGCCCGCCGCCACCCTCGCGGGCATGGGCGCCTTCGCGCTCATCACCCTGGTCTGCGTGCGCCTCCTCGGCGCCGGGCTGAGCGAGGGCGAGTACCCGGTGCACAGCCGCCGGGCGTGGCAGGCGTGGGCCACGAGCCGGCTGATGGCGACGGCGCGCGTCTGGCTCTTCCCGCTGTACGCCAGTGTCCTCACCCCCGCCTGGCTGCGCGCCCTCGGCATGCGGGTCGGCCGCGACGTGGAGGCCTCGACGGTCCTCGCGCTGCCCGCCATGACCTCGGTCGACGACGGGGCGTTCCTCGCCGACGACACGATGGTCGCGCCCTACGAGCTGGGCGGAGGGCGGATGCGGATCGCGCGGGCGCGCATCGGCGAGCGCGCGTTCCTCGGCAACTCGGGGATGACGGGTCCCGGCCGCAAGGTGCCCAAGGGCGGGCTGATCGGCGTCCTGTCGGCGGCGCCGAAGAAGGCCAAGGCCGGCGCCTCCTACCTCGGCATGCCGCCGGTGCGGCTGAGCCGCAGGGCCGACACCGGCGACCAGTCCCGCACCTACCGGCCGCCCCGCCGGCTCAAGGCGGCGAGGGCGGCGGTCGAGGCGTGCCGCGTCGTCCCGGCGATGTGCACGGTCGCGGCCGGCGTCCTGGCCGCCGCCGCGTTCGCGGGAATCGCCGCCGCCCACGGGTTCGGTGCCGCGGCGCTGCTGTCGGGCCTCGTCCTCACCGGCGCGGGGGTGCTGGCCGCGGCCGTCGCGACCGCGGCCAAATGGGCGCTCGTGGGGCGGATCAAGCCCGGGAACCGGGCCCTGTGGAGCTCGTTCGTGTGGCGCAACGAGCTGGCCGACAACTTCGTCGAGGTCCTCGCGGCGCCGTGGTTCGCCGAGCCGTGGCTCGGGACCGCCCCGCTGAACCTCTGGCTCCGGTCGCTCGGCGCCCGCGTCGGACGCGGCGTCTGGTGCGCCACCTACTGGCTCCCGGAGGCCGACCTCGTCCGGCTCGGCGACGGCGCGTCCGTGAACGAGGGCTGCGTGCTGCAGACCCACCTGTTCCACGACCGGATCATGCGGGTCGACGCGGTCGTCCTGGAGCACGGTGCGACGCTAGGCTCCAACGGGGTGATCCTGCCCGCGGCCTCGATCGGGGCCTGCGCCACGGTCGGGCCCGCGTCCCTGGTGATGCGCGGCGAGCAACTGCCCGCCGGCACGCGGTGGCTGGGCAACCCGATCGCGGCCTGGACCCCGGCCGGCGCGGGCCGCGACGGCACCGGACGACGAAACGAGGAACCGCACCGACCGTGAAGACCCCGCCCGCCCCCGGCTCCCGGACCGCCGCGTACTTCCCCGGACACGGCCACGACGACTACACGGTCGGCGCCTACGACCTCGAACTGGACTACCGGGTCGGCCCCAACCGCCTCGCCGGCACCGCGCGGCTGTCGGCGACGGCCGCCGCGCCGCTCACACGGTTCGCGCTCGACCTCGGGCCGTTCCGCATCGGCAGGGTCCTGGTGGACGGGGCCCCGGCGCGGTTCCGGCACTGGCGCGGCACGCTGACCGTCACGCCGGCGCGGCCCCTCGATCCGGGCGCGTTCACCGTGGAGGTCCGCTACACCGGCAACCCGTCGCCCGTCCGCAGCCACTGGGGCGGGCTCGGCTGGGAGCAGCTGACCGACGGCTCGATCGTCGCGGGGCAGCCCACCGGCGCGCCCTCGTGGTTCCCCTGCAACGACCGGCCCGGCGACAAGGCCCGCTACCGGATCGCGGTCACCACGGCGTCCGCCTACACCGTCGTCGCCAACGGCCGCCTCACCGGCAAGAGCAGCGCCGGCGCGAACACCACCTGGGTGTACGAGCAGGACGAGCCGACCGCGACCTACCTGGCGAGCGTCCAGATCGGGCGGTACCGGTCGGCCGAGCTGGACGGGCCCGTCCCGCAGCACGTCCACTACCCGGCGGCGCGGGAACGGCGGGTGCTGCACGACCTGGGCCGCCAGGGGCAGATGATCGCCACGTTCTGCGAGCTGTTCGGCCCGTACCCCTTCGGCGCGTACACGGTCGTCGTCGCCGACGACGAGCTGGAGATCCCGGTCGAGGCGCAGGGCATGTCGATCTTCGGGACGAACCACGTCGACGGCGAGCGGGGCGAGGAGCCGCTCATCGCGCACGAGCTGGCGCACCAGTGGTTCGGCAACAGCCTGACGGTCGCGCACTGGCGGGACATCTGGCTGCACGAGGGCTTCGCCTCCTACGCCGAGTGGCTGTGGTCGGAGAACTCGGGCGGCGCCCCCGCGTCCGAGCACGCCCGGCGGTGGCACGCGCGGCTGGCCGGCGGGTCGAAGGACCTCGTGCTCGCCGACCCCGGGCCCCGGCACCTCTTCGACGACTACCTCTACAAGCGCGGGGCGCTCGCGCTGCACGCGCTGCGCCGCGCGACGGGCGACGACGCGTTCTTCCGGACCCTGCGCGCGTGGACCGCCGGGCACCGCCACGGCTCGGTGACCACCGAGGAGTTCACCGCGCTCGCCGCCCGCCACGCCGGCCGTCCGCTGGACGACCTCTTCTCCGCCTGGCTTTACCGGCGTCCCCTCCCTCAGTTGCCCTGAGAGGCGTAAGGTAGTGGGTTTGCCCCCACTCGCCTCTCGCCGACGGAGGTCTGCCCGCATGCCCGCCGAGTCCACGATCCTGGCCGCCGAGCGCGCCCATCTGGCCGAGTCCCGCGCCGCGCTGCGCCGGATGCGCGAGCACGCCCGGAGCCTGTCCGCCGACGTCGCCGCCGACTGGGTGTCCGAGCAGTTCCTGGAGTCCCTGCTCGACCAGCGCGTCGCGGCGCTCGCGGACCATCCCGGCACGCCGCTGTTCTTCGGGCGGATGGACCGCGCAGGCGCCGGCCGCGACGGCGGCGACGACCCGGACCTGCCCGCGGTCATGTACGTGGGGCGGCGGCACGTCCACGACGGCGACGAGGGGCGGCCGCTCGTGCTGGACTGGCGCGCACCGGTGTCCCGGGCGTTCTACCAGGCCGGGCCGGCCGACCCCATGGGCTGGAGGCTGCGGCGGCGGTTCGGCTTCCAGGCCGGCGAGCTGACCGCGTTCGAGGACGAGCCCCTGGACGGGCCTCCGGACGGGCCTCCGGACGGGCCTCCGGACGGGCCTCCGGACGGGGGCGAGACCGGCCCGTCCCGCATCCTGACCGAGGAGATCGAGCGTCCCCGCACCGGGCCGATGCGCGACATCGTCGCCACGATCCAGCCGGACCAGGACGCGATCGTCCGCGCGGACCTGCCCCGCACGGTGTGCGTGCAGGGCGCGCCCGGCACCGGCAAGACGGCCGTCGGCCTGCACCGCGCCGCGTACCTGCTGTTCACCCACCGGGAGCGGCTGGCGCGGTCCGGGGTCCTCATCGTCGGGCCCAACCGCGCGTTCCTCGGCTACATCTCGGCGGTGCTGCCCGCCCTCGGCGAGGTCAGCGTCGAGCAGGCCACGATCGATGACCTGCTCGGCGCCCCCACGGGGGAGGAGCAGGCGGACGTCTCCGCGGTCAAGGGCGACGCGCGCATGGCGGACGTGCTCCGCAAGGCGCTGTGGGCGCACATCACCAAACCGGAGGCGGGCCTCGTCGTCAGCCGCGGGTCCGCCCGCTACCGGCTGGCCGAGCACGAGGTCCGCGAGACCGCCGCCGCGCTGCGCGGCACCACCCGGTACGGCAGCGGCCGCGCCGCGTTCGCCCAGCGGCTCGCCCACCAGATCCTCGTGCTGATGGAACGGCGCGGCGAGGCGCCGGACGACCGCGTCCAGGACCAGGTGGCGCGCAGCCGGCCCGTCAAGCAGGTCCTCGACGCCGTGTGGCCGAAGGTCACGCCGGAGCAGGTCCTGTACCGGCTGCTGTCGGACGCGGAGTTCCTGCGCAGGGCCGCCAAGGGCCTCCTGGACGAGGAGGAGCAGGCCGCGATCCTGTGGGCCAGGCCCGCCCGGTCCCACCGCACGGCCCGGTGGACCGCCGCCGACCGCGCCCTGCTCGACGAGCTGAACGACCTCATCGAGCGCACGTCGTCGCTCGGCCACCTGGTCGTGGACGAGGCGCAGGACCTGTCGGCCATGCAGTTGCGCGCCCTGGGCCGCCGGTGCGGGACGGGTTCGGCGACCGTCCTCGGCGACCTCGCCCAGGGCACGACCTCCTGGTCGGCGCGGTCGTGGAAGGAGGTCCTCACCCACCTCGGGCAGGACGGCGACGTCACCGAGCTGACCCTGGGCTTCCGTGTCCCGGGAAGCGTCCTGGACTTCGCCGCCCGGCTGCTCCCGCACGTCGCGCCCGGCCTGGAGCGGCCCCGCTCGCTGCGCCCCGGAGCGGGCGCCCTGGCGGTGCGGCGCGTCCCCGACCTGGCCTCCGCGATCACCGGCGCCGCCCGCGAGGCCCTCACCCGGCCCGGATCGGTCGGCCTGATCGTGCCCGACGCCGCGGCGGCCGGGTACGCGGCGGCGCTGGAGGCGGCCGGCCTGGAGCACGCCGTCCTCGGCCCCGACTCCGACGGCGCCGGGCGGCTCCTCGTCGTCCCGGCGACGCTCGCCAAGGGCCTGGAGTACGACCACGTGATCGTCGCCGGGCCCGCCGCCATCGCCGCGGCCGAGGCCCGCGGACTCGCCCGCCTGTACGTCGTGCTGACCCGCGCCGTCACGTCCCTGACGGTCCTGCACGACGACGACCTCCCGGCCGAACTGGCGATGCCCCAGGCGGACGCCCCGGCCGGGGACGGTTGACTCGCCGTCTCGGCGGTTCCTAGTCTGGACGCGGCATACCGACTGGTTGGTATGTCCGGTGGGTGGCCCGGTCGCCACCCTCGCCCGCGCGGAGGTCCCGACCCGTGAGCACAGCACCCCCCGACGCCGACGAGCTGGAGCGGCGGGCCGGCGAGTTCCTCGCGGCGCACGACCCCGCGGCCACCGGGCCCCTGGAGTTCCTGCGGGCGCGGTTCGACGCCGGCCTCGCCTGGGTCCACTACCCCGAGGGCCTCGGCGGGCTCGGCGCGCCCCGCGCCCTGCAGCCCGCCGTCGACCGGTTCTTCGCCGGCGCCGGCGCCCCCTCCAACCAACCGGAGCGCAACGGCATCGGGCTCGGGATGGCCGCGCCGACGATCCTCGCGTTCGGCACCGAGGAGCAGAAGCGCCGCTTCCTGCGCCCGCTGTGGACGGGCGAGGAGATCTGGTGCCAGCTGTTCAGCGAACCCGGCGCCGGCTCCGACCTCGCCGCGCTCGCCACCCGCGCGGTCCGCGACGGCGACTCCTGGACGGTCAGCGGCCAGAAGGTCTGGACGTCCATGGCCCACGAGGCGCGCTGGGCGATCCTCGTCACCCGCACCGACCCGGACGTCCCCAAGCACCGCGGCATGACCTACTTCGTCTGCGACATGACCGCGCCGGGCGTCGAGGTCCGGCCGCTGCGGCAGATCACCGGCGAGGCCGAGTTCAACGAGGTCTTCCTCACCGACGTGCGCATCCCCGACGAGCACCGGCTCGGCGAGGTGGGGCAGGGCTGGCAGGTCTCCACGACGACGCTGATGAACGAGCGCGTCGCCATCGGCGGCGCCGCCGCGCCCCGCGAGAGCGGCATGATCGGCGTGGTCGCCGCGCTGTGGCGCGACCGCCCCGAGCTGCGCACGCCCGCCCTGCACGACGCCGTCCTGCGGGCCTGGGTGGAGACCGAGGCCGCCCGGCTCACCGGGGTGCGGCTGCGCCAGAAGCTCACCGCGGGGGAGCCCGGCCCGGAGGGCTCGGGAGCCAAGCTGTCGTTCGCCAGGCTCAACCAGGAGGTGTCCGGCCTGGAGCTGGAGCTGCTCGGCGAGGACGGCCTGCGCTACGACGACTGGACCATGCGGCGGCCGGCCGAGGTCGACTTCACCCGCCGCTCGCCCGGCTACCGGTACCTGCGCGCCAAGGGCAACTCCATCGAGGGCGGCACCTCGGAGATCCTGCGCAACATCATCGCCGAGCGCGTGCTGGGCCTGCCCGGCGAGATCCGGGTCGACAAGGACGTCGCGTGGAAGGACCTCCCCAAGTGAGCGACCTGCTGTACAGCGAGATCGAGAACGACCTGCGCGCGAGCGTCCGGGAGGTGCTCGACGACAAGGCGCCCTGGACGTCCGTCCTCGCCGGGACCGAGAAGGAGGAGCCGTACGACGCGGCGCTGTGGCACGCCGTCGCCGTCCAGCTCGGCTGCGCGGGGCTGCCCGTCGCGGAGGACGCCGGCGGCGCCGGCGCCACCTGGCGCGAGACCGCCGTCGTCATGGAGGAGCTGGGCCGCTCCGCCGCCCCGGTCCCCTTCCTGAGCAGCGCGGTGACGGCGACGGCCGCGCTGATGGCCGCCGGAGAACGCGACCTGCTCGCGCGGCTGGCGTCCGGGGACGGGATCGCGGTGCTCGCGGTGCCGTTCAGCACCGGCCCCGGTGACTCCGCCGAGACCGTCCGGGTGTCGGACGGCACGGTGACCGGCGAGGTCACCAGCGTCGCCGACGGGATGGCCGCCGGGGTGTTCCTGGTTCCGGCCGCCGGCGGCCTCTACGCGGTGGACGCCGCCGACGTCCGCCGCACCGCCGTGACGTCCCTCGACATGACGCGCCGCCTCGCCGACCTCGCCTTCTCCGGGGCGCCCGCGCGGCCGGTCGCCGAGGGCGGGGGCGCCGTCCGCGCCGCCCTGCTGACCGGGGCCGCGATGCTGGCCTCCGAGCAGCTCGGGCTCGCCGAGCGGTGCCTGGACGACACCGTCGCCTACGTGAAGACGCGCTACCAGTTCGGTCGGCCGGTCGGCTCCTACCAGGGCCTCAAGCACCGCCTCGCCGACCTGTGGACGTCGATCACCCAGGCCCGCGCGGTCGCCCGCCACGCGGCCTCATGCGTGGCCTCCCAGGCGAGTGGCGGCGACGGCGGCGACGAGACGGCGATCTCGGTCGCGGTCGCCCAGGCGCACTGCTCGGCCGTCGCCCTCAAGGCGGCCGAGGAGTGCGTGCAGATGCACGGCGGCATCGGCTTCACCTGGGAACACCCCGCGCACCTGTACCTGAAGCGCGCGAAGGCCGACGCCATCGCCCTCGGCACCCCCGACCGGCACCGCGCCGCTCTGGCCGCCCTGGTCGACCTGCCCCCGGCCTGAGCGCCGCGGGCATGCCGGAACGCCGGGAGGGGAGGACGTCAGAGCGGGTGGCGCAGGCGGCGGCCCAGCCGGCGGAACCGGGAGCCGGGGACCTGCCCCGGGGACGCGTCCCGCGCCGCCAGGCACTCCAGCAGCGCGTCGAACGCGGGAGGGCGGACGCACACCAGCGTCGCGCGGGCGCTGCGGGCGCAGTGCAGCCGCACCGAGGGCCGCAGCAGCCGCGAGAACGGGCCGCGGGTCCCGTGCCCGACGACGAGGAGGTCGTCGTCGCCGGCCAGCCGCACCAGGGCCGCGCCCGGCTCGCCGACGAGCGCCAGCGCCGTCATGTCCACGCCGTCCGGCGGGCCGTCGCTCACCTCCGCCAGGATCCGGGCGATCAGCTCCGCGCCGGAGGCGCGCAGCGCGTCGGTGATGCCGCAGCCGAGCTGCCCGGCCGCCGACACGTGCGGCGGCAGCGGCGCGGCATGGGCGACCAGCAGCGGCAGCCTCCGCAGCCGCGCCTCGCCGATCGCCCAGGACAGGGCGCAGCGGGCGCCCGCGGAGTCGTCCACCCCCACCACGACGCGGGGGCCGCCCTCCGGTCTCGCGATCACGGTTCCTCCTGAACCCCCGCCTGTCGATTGCAGTCTAGGGTGCAGGTTCGCCCGTTGCGAAGGAAGTGTTTCGCGGTGTGGAAACCCCCGGGTGTCCGTAAAAAGCGCGGGCTAGGTCCCGGCGGCGTCCTCGCCGAGCAGGGAGGCGACGAGCGCGGTGGCCGCGACGGAGGTCCCGGCGTTCTCGGCGGTGCCGTGGATCAGCCGGGACAGCTGCCCGAGCAGGTACGGGTGGACGCCGATCAGGTACAGGCGCCGGAAATCGCGCTCCAGGACGCCCTGCCGCTCCTCGGGCAGGAGGTCGTAGCGGTCCAGCACGGCCTCCTCGTCCCGTTGGAACTCCTCCAGCAGGCCGGCGTCCCATTTGAGGTCCTGGACGAGGTCGTTGGCGCGCAGGAGCGGGTCGAAGTGCTCAAGTGACATCGGGTTCCCTTTTCTCGCGCTCAGACGTCCCAGAGGACGGCGCCGACACCGCAGCGCCACTGCGGCACGCAGACATAGCAGAGGGGCGTGCAGGGCCGCTCGCCGATGGCGCCCATGACGACCTGCCAGGACAGCAGCTCGGACGTGCCGCCGGCGCCGGCCTCCTCCATGCGCTCGAAGGTGACCTCGTCCAGGACGCGGCCGTGGTCGCCCTCGGCCAGCAGGTCCATCCACCGCCGGTCGAACTTCTCGTCGATCTCCAGGTAGCGGGGACCGCCCGGCTCGTGGCTGAGCCCGCCCGACCCCAGCAGCCCGACCCGGAGGCCCGCCGGGAGCCGGTCGCGGACCAGCGCGCCGAGCGACTCGCCGAACC
>NZ_SMKH01000149.1 GCF_004348515.1 Actinomadura sp. KC345
ATTGTCGCCCACTCGCGGACCCGGACGTCCCGGGCTACGCCGCGGGGGTGCCGAGACGGGCCAGCGCCGCGCCCGCCCTCTCGGTCCACAGGGCGGCGCCCAGGCGGTCCGCGACCTCCGCGGCCCGGCGGTAGTGGCCGGCGGCGGTCTCGGCGGGGCGGCCGAGGAACCGCGCCAGGTCGCCGAGCACCTGCGCGACGGGGCCGAGGGTGGCGATGGCGGTCGCGCCGCCGGCGAAGTGCCCCGCGTAGGGGAGCAGCGCCGCGTAGGCCTCCTCGGCCAGGTCGCGTTCACCGAGGGCCATCGCGCGCATCGCCCGCAGCGGCATGGTCAGGTCGAAGAAGTAGTCGAGGCGGACGGGCCCGGCCCCGGCGACGGCCTCCCTGGCCTCCGCCGGGCGGCCCGCGGACGCCAGCGCGAGGGCGCGCATGTCGGCGGTGGCCGCGACATGGCTCCACTGGTGGTGCAGCCAGGACGAGCCCTCCAGCAGCTCCGCGGTCCGGCCCTGGACGATCCGCAGGCAGAAGAGGCCGAGGAACCCCACGACGCGCTCGCTCGACCAGATGCTCGTCCGGCCGATGGCCTCGCCGAGCCGCTCGTACGTGCGCTCCGCCTCCTCGAACGTGGCGCTGAAGGCGTGCGACAGCCCGGCGTACCAGCCGCCGATCGCGGCGAGCAGCGGCAGCCCGTACTGGTCGGCGAGCCGCCGCCCCTCCTCCAGGTGCCGCCGCGCGGTCGCGGAGTCCAGCTCGGCGAGGGCGACCTGCTGCAGTTGCAGGTGCGCGAGGACGAGGTAGGTGCCGAGGTCGTGCCGGGTCGCGAGATCGAGCAGCTCGGCGGCGGCGCGGCGCCGCCGGCCGAGCCCGTCCGCGGTGCGGTAGGCGTTGATGTAGACACCGTTCAGCGCGACGGCGACCAGTTCGGGGACGTCCAGGTCGCGGGCCGTGCGGAGCGCCTCCTCGGACGCGGTGGCCCCGCGGTCGTGCTGCTCGCCCTCCATCTCGATCGCCAGGGTGGTCAGCAGCCGGACGCGCAGCTCGCGTTCCCCGCCCGGGAGCCGCGCGAGGGACTCCTCGGTGGCGTCGACCACGGCGCGGTCGAGGGTCCCGTACTCGCGGCTCGTCCACAGCGTGGGGACGTCGAAGCTCACGAGGATCCGGGCGAGCAGCCGGACGTCGCCGAACGCGCGGGCGTCGCCGATGACGGCCAGCCGCCGGTCCCGGGCGTCGACGACGTGGCCGGCGAGCGCGCTCGCGCGGATCGCGGCGGCCTCCGCCTCCAGCAGGTCGCGGGTCACCCCGGGGCCGTGCGCGCGCAGCGTCTCGACGGCGCGGACCCACAGGTCCGCGGCCGTGCCGTGGGCGAAGCGGGCCTCGGCGGCCCGCGCGGCGCGCCGCGCGTACCGGACCGCGCGGTCCGGGTCCGTGCCCGCTTCGAGGTAGTGGTGCGCGATCGCGGCGACCTCGCCCGGGGCGTGCCGTTCCAGCGCGGCGGCGACGCGGCCGTGCAGCCTCGTGCGGCGGGCCCGGGAGATCCCCTCGTAGAGGGTGTCGCGGACCAGGGCGTGCGCGAACCGCATCCGGCCGGGCGCGGGCTCGGTGACCAGGCCGCTGCCCAGGCCGGCCTCGACGGCGTCGATCACGGTCTCCTCGTCGCCGGCGAGGTCGGCCAGGACGTCCAGTCCGGCGTCCCGGCCGAGGACGGCCGCGTCGCGCAGCACGGCCTGGACCGGCTCCGGGAGCCGGTCGATGCGGCGGCGCAGGACGTCCCCGACCCCGGCGGGGACCCGGCGGGTGGCGGCGGGCAGGCCCTCGGCGTCCAGGAGCCGGGCCGTCTCGCGGGTGAAGAAGGGGTTGCCGCCCGTCCGCTCGGCGATGGCCGACAGCTCCGCGTCGCCGAGGCCGGCGGCGCAGACGCCGCGGACGAGCGCGGCGACCTCGGCCGCCGACAGCCCGCCGAGTTCGAGCCGCACCGGCTCGTGGCGGGCGAGCGCGGCCAGCGCGGCGGCGAGCCCGGCCTCCGTCTCGGTCTGCCGGAACGTGGCCACCACCAGGACGGGACGGTCGCGGAGGCGCCCCGCGAGCCTGATCAGCAGCGCGAGGGTCTCGTCGTCGGCCCAGTGCAGGTCGTCCAGGACGAGCAGGAGCGGCGCCGCGTCCGCGACCTCGGTGAGGTAGTCGCCGACGGCGAGGTGCAGCCGGAACCGTCCGGTGCCGACGTCGGCGTCCCCGCCGGAGGTGAAGGCGTCGTCCAGCAGCGGCCCGAGGCGCGCGGCGAGCCCGGCGCCCGGCGGCACGGCACCGGCCAGCTCGCGCAGCAGCTCCGCCCACGGCCAGGCCGCCGGCGCTCCCCCGGTCTCCGGAGCCCGGCCCCACGCGCACGTCCAGCCCCGCCCGGCCAGGGTCCGCGCGAACCGTTCGGCGAGCGCGGTCTTGCCCATCCCCGCGTCGCCGCCGACGAGGACGACGCCGCCGCGCCCGGCGGCGGCGTCCCGGGCGGCCTCGTCCAGCCGGGCGAGCTCCCGGCCGCGCCCGACGAAGCCGGGGTGCTGCTCCCCGGGTTCGGGCGCCGCGCGCAGGACGGCACGTCCACCGGGCCGCGCCGGCTGCTCCCCCAGGTCCGGCGACTGGGCCAGGATGTCGCTCTGGAGGCGGCGCAGCGCGGGGCCGGGTTCGACGCCGAGCTCCTCGGTCAGCGTCCCGCGGGCGCGGCGGATGGCGGCCAGCGCGTCGCCCTGGCGGCCGGCGCGGTACAGGGCGAGGGCGAGCAGCCGCCACGCCTCCTCGCGGAGCGGGTTCGCGGCGGCGTGGGTCTCCAGGTCGGGGACGGCCTCGGCCGCGGAGGAGAGCCGCAGCATGGCCTCGGCGCGGCGCTCGACGGCGAGGCGGCGGCGCTCGTCCAGGCGGGCGGCCTCGGCGGCGGCCCACGGCAGGTCGGAGAACTCGGCGTAGGCGGGCCCGCGCCACTCGGCGAGCGCCTCCTCCGCGCTGCGGCGGGCCCGCGCCGGGTCGCTCTCCAGGAGTCCCGCGGCCTCGTCGATCAGCGCCTCGAAGCGCCACGCGTCGACGCTCCCGTCCGGCAGCCGCAGCGCGTAGCCCGGCGGCTCGGTGACCAGGACGCGCGCGGGCGTGCGCGGCGGGCGGCCCGGTTCGAGGGCGCGGCGCAGGTGGGACACGAACGACTGGAGGCCCGCGGCGGCCCGGGGCGGGGCCGTCCCGGCCCAGAGGTCCTCGACGAGCCGGTCGGCGGTGACCATCCGGCCCCGGGCGGCGGCGAGCCGCGCGAGGACGGAGCGCTGCCGGGGACCGCCGAGGTCGGCGGGCTCCCCGGCGACCTCGGCGCCGAAGGCCCCGAGCACGCGAACGACAGGCGACATGTCCCGCTCAGCCTAACCGGGACATGCCCGCCCATCGTGATCACTCCCCCGCCGTCACGCGCGGCTGGGTTCGGGCTCCCGCGCGGCCTTCCCGGCGGGCTCGGAGCCGCCGTGCACGTCGATGTGCGGCAGGACGCGCGCCAGGGGCCCCGGCAGCCACCAGTTCGCCCGCCCGAGCAGCGACATCGTGGAGGGCACCAGCACCAGCCGGACGACCGTCGCGTCCAGCGCCACCGCGACCGCGAGCCCCACGCCCATCTGCTTGATGACCAGGCCGGGGTCGGCGGCGAAGCCGAGGAACACCGCCACCATGATCAGCGCGGCGCTGGAGATCACCCGCCCGGTCGCGGCCAGGCCGGTGGACACCGAGCCGCGCGCGTCGCCGCTTCTCAGCCACTCCTCCCTGACCCTGGAGAGCATGAAGACCTCGTAATCCATCGACACTCCGAACAGCACCGCGAACAGCAGCAGCAGGATGAAGCTCGACACCGGCACGCTGTGCGGCAGCCCGAGCAGCTCGGCGCCCCAGCCCCACTGGAACACGGCCGTGAGCACCCCGTACGCGGCGCCGATCGACAGCAGGTTCATCACCGCGGCCTTCAGCGGCGCCAGCAGCGACCGGAACACGACCATCAGCATGACGAACGAGGTGGCGACGACCACGCCGATCACGGGCCAGAGCCGGTCGGACAGCCTCCGGGACAGGTCCACGTAGGCGGCCGTCAGCCCGGTGACCTCCGCGCCCTCCGGAAGCGCGTCCGCCCGGATCCGGTCGACGAGCCCGGTCACCCGCTCGTCCTGCGGCCCGTACTCCGGCGTGACCATGATCACCGCGGCGTCCCGGCCCGGCGACAGCCGGTGCGGGGAGACCTCCGTGACGCCGGCGGTGCCGGCGAGCCGCTCGCGCATCGCGGGCAGGGCGCTCTGGTCCACCTTCTCCAGGTCGACCGCGACGACGAGCGGCCCGTTGGCGCCGTCGCCGTAGCCCTCGGCGACCAGGTCGTAGGCCTGGCGGGCGGTGTTGGACGTCGGCTCGCTGCTGGCGTCGCTCGGCCACGTGCGCATCCCGAGCGCGGGCGCGGCCAGCGCGATCATCAGGACGGACGCCGCCAGCAGCCACGGCCACGGGTGCCGCCCGACATGCTGCGCCCACCGCCTAACCCGCGGCGACTCCACCACGATCGTCGAGGCGTCGGCCCGGTCGCGGCGCCGCAGGACCCTCGTGCCGGCCAGCCCCATCACCGCGGGGAGCAGCGTGACCGCGCTCAGCATCGTCGCCGCGACGACGAGCCCGGTCGTGAAACCCATGGTCATGAAGACCGGGATCCGGGACAGCACCAGCCCGCACAGCGCCAGCAGCACCGTGAATCCCGCGAAGATCACCGACAGGCCCGCGGTCGCGTTGGCGCGCCCCGCCGACTCGGGGACGCCGAGGCCCGCGGCCATGCCCTCTCGATGCCGGGTCAGGATGAACAGGGCGTAGTCGATGCCGACGCCCAGCCCGACCATGACGGCCAGCGTCGGCGCCGTGGTGGCCACGTCGGTGAACGCGGCCAGCAGCGTGATCCCCGACACCCCGGCGCCGAGCCCGGCGAGCGCCACCACCAGCGGCAGCCCCGCCGCGACGACCGACCCGAACGCCAGCAGCAGGATCACCAGCGCCGCGCCGACCCCGATCGCCTCCGCGGTGCCTCCGGGGGCCGTGACGTTCTCCGGCACCTGGCCGCCGAACTCCACCTGGTGGCCGGCCTCGTCGAGGTCGCGCGTCGCCGACCTCAGCAGATCGAGGGTCTCCCCCGGCTCCAGGTCCGTGACCGGCACCGAGTACCGGACGGTCATCAGCGCGGTCGCCCCGTCCGGGCTCGGCCGCGGCGGGTCGACGGCGCTGACGTGCGGCAGCTCGCCCAGTTCCGCGGCCGCCGCCGCCAGCGCCGCCCGGTCGACCGTCCCGGACTCGGCGTGGACCACCACCCGGGCGTCCGCCCCCGACAGCGCCGGGAAGCGCTCCTCCAGCAGGTCCGTGGCCTGCTGCGACCCCGTCCCCTCCAGCGTGTAGTTGTCGTGCAGGGCGCCGCCACCGGCGCCCGCGAGGCCGGCCATCGCCGCGACCAGCACCAGCCAGACGGCGATGAACCGCCAGGGCCGCAGGGCGGCGGCCTTCCCCAGGCGGTAAAGCAGACGGGACATCTTTCCTCTCCCCCAGAACGGCTCGGTTCGTCTTTCGACGATCGCGCGCGTCCCTTGCCGCCCACTTGGCAGTGACTTGCGAGAGATCCGCGCGGTCACCGCCGCCACTTGCGATGCCCGTCCACCGGGCCCCGTACGCTGGGGGGCGTGAGCGAGCTGAACCCCGAGGACGCGAAGATCATCACCCTGGCCCGGTCGGCGCGGGCCCGCGCGGGCGCCGCCGAGGGCGCCGCCGTGCGCGACGAGACGGGCCGCACCTACTCCGCCACGAGCGTGGACCTGCCGTCCCTGAAGCTCTCGGCCCTCAAGGCCGCCGTCGCGATGGCCGTCTCCAGCGGCGCCGAGGACCTGGAGGCCGCCGCCGTGGTCACCGCCGCCGAGGCGCCTGACGCGTCCGACGTCACCGCCGTCCGGGACCTGGGCGCCAAGGCCCCCGTCCTGGTGGCGGCCCCCGACGGAAGCGTCAAGGCGACCCTGTGACCGGCGGGCCCGCGGCCCGGTACCGCTAGCGGGCCTGGCCGGAGCCCTCGGTGTCCGGCGCGTCCGCCGCGGTCGCGCCCAGGCGCCTGACGAGCACGGTGCCCACGCGGTTGCGGCGGCCCTCGACGGCCTCGGCCTTGAGGGACAGGACGGGGTCCCCGCCGCCGGAGCCGATCTCGGCGGTGGAGCCCTCGATGGGGACGCGGCCGAGCGCGTGGGCGAGCAGGCCCCCGACGGTCTCGACCTCCTCCACGTCGACCTCCACGTCGAACAGCTCGGCGAGGTCCTCGACCGGGAGGCGGGCGGTGACCCTGGCGGCGCCGTCCGGGAGCCAGGTCACCGGCGGCGTCTCCCGGTCGTACTCGTCGGTGATCTCCCCGACGATCTCCTCCAGGATGTCCTCGATCGTGACCAGGCCGGCGGTGCCGCCGTACTCGTCGATGACGACCGCGAGGTGGGTCCGGCGGGCCTGCATCTCGCGCAGCAGCTCGTCGATCGGCTTGCTGTCGGGGACGTAGGTGGCGGGCCGCATCACCGAGTCGACGGTCTCGACGGACTCGCCCTCGCGGTGCTCCTGGCTGCGGCGGACGACGTCCTTGAGGTAGGCGATGCCGACGACGTCGTCCTCGTTCTCGCCGACGACGGGGATCCGGGAGAAGCCGCTGCGCAGCGCGAGCGACATCGCCTGCCGGAGCGTCTTGCCGCGCTCGACGAACACGATGTCGGTGCGCGGCACCATCACCTCGCGGACGAGCGTGTCGCCCAGCTCGAACACCGAGTGGATCATCTCCCGCTCGACCGGCTCGATCAGGCTGCGCTGCTCGGCCAGGTCGACCAGGTCGCGCAGCTCGGCCTCGGACGCGAACGGGCCCTCCCGGAAGCCCTTGCCGGGGGTGAGCGCGTTGCCGAGCGCGATCAGCAGCCGGGGCAGCGGCCCGAACACCCGCGTCACCGGATGGATCACCGCGGCGCCGGCCAGCGCGATCCGGTCGGCGTGCTGGATGCCGAGCGTGCGCGGCGCGACCCCGACCACCACGTAGCTGATCACGATCATGATCGCGGCGGCGGTGACGTAGGCGCGCCACGTCTCGTCCAGCCAGGAGATGCACAGGTCCGCGACGATCACGGTGGCGACCAGCTCGCAGGCGATGCGCAGCAGCAGCACCATGTTGACGTAGCGGGCCGGGTCGGCGACCACCTCGGCCAGTCGTCCCGCGCCGCGCCGCCCGTCACGGACGATCTCCTCGACGGTGACCCGCGACACCCGGGCGAGCGCCGCCTCCGTACCGGCCAGCAGGCCCGCCATGAAGACCAGGCCCACCGCGAGGGCGGACAGCCACGCCTGAGCGGTGTTCATCAGCCGCCGCGTTTCTTCCGCCAGGAGGTCAGGAGCCCGGCCTGTAGGCCGAACATCTCCCGGTGCTCCTCCGGCTCCGCGTGGTCGTAGCCGAGCAGGTGCAGGATGCCGTGCGCGCACAGCAGCTCCAGCTCGTCCCCGGTGCCGTGCCCGGCCTCGCGCGCCTGCCGCTCGGCCACCGCCGGGCACAGGACGACGTCGCCGAGCAGCCCGGGGTCGCTCTCGCCGTCCTCGTCGGCGCCGCCGGACATGTGGCCGGGCCGCAGCTCGTCCATGGGGAACGACAGCACGTCGGTGGGGCCGGGCTCGTCCATCCACTTCTCGTGCAGCTCGGCCATCGCGGCCTCGTCGACCAGCAGCACCGACAGCTCCGCCAGCGGATGGACGCGCATGCCGTCCAGGACGTGCCGGGACAGCTCCGCGATGGCGTTCTCGTCGACCGCGACGCCCGACTCGTTGAGGACCTCGATGCTCACTACCGCCCCCGCTTGCGGGACCCGCCGCGCCCGGCGGCGCCCTGCTTGAGCGCCGGAACCTGCTCCTCGTCGTAGCGGTTGTAGGCGTCGACGATGTCGGTGACCAGCCGGTGCCGGACGACGTCGCGGCTGTCGAGGCGGCAGAAGTGGATGTCCTCGACGCCCTCCAGGATCTCCTGGACGACGCGCAGCCCGCTCTGCTGCCCGTTCGGGAGGTCGACCTGGGTGACGTCGCCGGTCACGACGACCTTCGAACCGAACCCGAGCCGGGTGAGGAACATCTTCATCTGCTCGGGCGAGGTGTTCTGCGCCTCGTCCAGGATGATGAACGAGTCGTTCAGGGTGCGGCCGCGCATGTAGGCGAGGGGCGCGACCTCGATGGTCCCGGCGGCCATCAGGCGGGGGATCGAGTCGGGGTCGACCATGTCGTGCAGCGCGTCGTACAGGGGACGCAGATACGGGTCGATCTTCTCGTAGAGCGTGCCGGGCAGGAACCCGAGCCGCTCCCCCGCCTCCACCGCCGGCCGCGTCAGGATGATCCGGTTGACCTTCTTGTCCTGCAGCGCGCGGACGGCCTTCGCCATCGCCAGGTACGTCTTGCCGGTGCCGGCGGGGCCGATCCCGAACACGATCGTGTGCTTGTCGATCGCGTCGACGTAGCGCCGCTGGTTCAGCGTCTTCGGGCGGATCGTGCGGCCCCGGCTGGACAGCACGTCCAGCGTCAGCACCTCGGCGGGACGCGCGTCGCTCTCGCCGCGCAGCATCGCCAGGCTGCGCTCGACCGCGTCGGGGGTGAGCTGGGTGCCGCCCTTCAGCAGTTCGAGCATCTCGGTGAACAGCCGCGAGACCAGGTCGGTCTCGCCCTCGGGGCCGGTCACGGTGATCTCGTTGCCGCGGACGTGGATGTCGATGCCGTCGCCGAACGCCTGCTCGATCGCGTGGAGCAGCTCGTCCCGGGAGCCCAGCAGGCTCACCATCGAACGGTCGTCCGGCACCACGATCTTGATGGGGGAGGGCGAGCCTGTCCGGTCGTCGCGCCCCGTGCGAGTTGATTCGACCATTAGCCGGGCCTTGCGGCCTCTCCGACCTGCCTTCTGTCTGCCTCGGGTGTCCAGATGTACCGGCTCCATCGTACTGGCCGCGCCCGGCGCGTCGCGGATGGTTTTCGCCGCGGCGCCGGGCGCCCGGGAGGGCACCGCCGGAGACCGGGCAGGCGGGGGCGAGCAGGCGGGACGGTCAGCCCGGCGGCCAGTTGAGGCCACGCCCGCCGAGCACGTGGGCGTGCACGTGGAACACGGTCTGCCCGGCCTGCGCGCCGGTGTTGAACACGACGCGGTAGCCGGTGCCGGCGATGCCCTCGTCCACCGCGACCTGGTGGGCCTCGCGCACCACCTCGGCGAGCAGCTCGGCGTCGGCCGCGGCGAGCTCGCCGACGGTCGGGTGGTGCGCCCTCGGGATGACCAGCACGTGCGTGGGCGCCTGCGGGTTGATGTCGCGGAACGCCACCGCGCCCGGCGACTCCCGGACGATCTTGGCGGGCACGTCCCCCGAAACGATCTTGCAGAACAGGCAGTCGGTCATCCCTCTCCCCTCGCCGGCGGCCCGTGACCGCCCCGGAATCCTATCGAGACCCGCGCGGGCATGGCTCGCGGCGGCCCGCACTGGATAGGGTTTCCGGCGATCGACCTTTCGCGGCGGGCGGCATCGCGCCCCGCCACTGGTTATGGTTGTCAGCTCAGGGCGTACCCCCCGGTCCGCGACGCATTGCGGCGCGCCTGGATCGGGCGGGCGCGCCCCATCCACGCCGTTCCGGAGGGCGACCGTACGAATGGGCGGCCGGGGGACGGCATAGGCGGCGGATAGGTGACCGAGGCAAACCGAGACATGCCCTTTCGTAAACCCACCGACGAGGGCGCGCGTCCAACTGACGTGACCGAGACCCTCGTGGCCAGGGGCACGGCGGGGGCGGTGGCCGTCGCCTGGGATGCCGACCAGGCGGTGACCGCGCTCTACAGCGCCAACTACCGCTCGCTGGTAAGACTCGCAGCCATGCTCGTGCGGGACGCGGGGACGGCCGAGGAGGTCGTCCAGGACGCGTTCGTCGCGATGCACGGCGGATGGCGCCGCCTGCGCGACCCCGACAAGGCCCTGTCGTACCTGCGCCAGTCGGTCGTCAACCGGTCGCGGTCGGTGCTCCGGCACCGCGCCGTCGTCGAGAAGTACGCCCCGAAGGGCCTGCCGGACGCGCCGAGCGCGGAGGCCGGGGCCATCGGGGAACTGGAACGCTCGGCGGTGATCGACGCGCTGTCCCGGTTGCCGGCCCGCCAGCGGGAGGCGCTCGTCCTCCGCTACTACGCGGATCTGTCCGAAGCGGAGATCGCCAGCGCGATGGGCATCTCCCGCGGCGCCGTGAAGAGTCATACGGCACGCGGCATGACCGCGCTACGCAACGTCCTGGAGCAGTTCTCATGACCACCGACCCGCACGACGAGCACGGCGAGATCCTCCGCCGTGCCTTGAACGCGGAGGCGGACTCGGTCAACCCCGCGGGCGACGGCCTGGAGCGCATCCGGGCCCGCATCGCCGACGGCTCCGGCCGCCGGTTCGGTCTCGGACGGTTCGGCCCCGCCGGGTTCGGGTTCGACCGGTTCACCGTCAACTGGGCGCGTCCCGTCCTCGCCGTGGCCGCGGCCGTGGCGGTCGCCGGGCTCGGCGTGACCGCGCCGCAGACCATCGACCTCATCCAGCAGTCGGTGGGCGCCAACGGCTCGCAGGGCGGCGGCCACGACCACGCCGTCGGCGGCCACACCGCCACCCAGGGCGATCCGGGGTCCCCCGGCCCGACGGCGCCGGGCGGCAGCGCGTCCGGCTCCCCGAGCACCGCGGAGACGCCGAACGCCGGTTCGCCGCCGGGAACGGCCTCCTGCGGCGTCCAGCCGCCGCCCGAATCGCCCACGATCGCGGCGTCGCCCGGGTCGAAGTCGGCCGCCCCGACGCCCGAGCCCTGCCCGAGCGGCACCGCGTCGCAGGCGCCGACCACCACGCCGACGCCGCCGACGTCCACGTCGCCGGACCCGGACAAGCCCACGCAGGTCCCCACGACGCCCGCGCCGAGCGAGTCCACCAAGAGCGCCGACCAGGGCAGCGCGGAGGCCGGCACCCCCTGACCGGCCCGCCACCGGCGGCCCGCTACCAGCGGCCGGTCGCCGCCAGCAGGACGGCGGCGGCCGCCACCCCCGCCGTCGAGGTCCGCAGGACGGTCGGGCCGAGCCTGGCCGGGCGGCCGCCCGCCGCGGCGAACCGCTCCAGCTCCTCGCCGGTGACGCCGCCCTCGGGCCCCACCACCACGACGATTTCGCCGTCCGCGGGGGGTCGCACGGTGCTGAGCGGCACGTCGGCCTCCTCGTGCAGGACGAGGGCCAGGGACGCCGCCGCGAGCCGTCCGGCGACGTCGTCGGTGGACGCGAGCCCGGCGACCTGAGGCAGCCGGCTCCGCCTGGCCTGCTTGCCCGCCTCCCGGGCGGTTCCGCGCCAGCGCCCCAGCGCCTTCTCGCGGCGTTCGGGCCGCCACTGCGTGACGCAGCGGGACGCCGACCACGGGACGATCTCGTCCACGCCGGCCTCGGTCATGGTCTCGACCGCCAGCTCGCCCCGGTCGCCCTTGGGCAGCGCCTGGACGACCACGATGCGCGGCGACGGCGGGGGCTCCCGGTGCCGTTCCAGCACGTCCAGCGTCAGGGACGCCCGGCCGGCCTCGGTGACGACGCATGCGGCCAGCAGGCCCTCGCCATCGGTCAGGTCGACGCGCTCACCGGGCCGCAGCCGCCGCACGGCCGCGGCGTGCCGCCCCTCCGGGCCGTCGAGCACTACGCTGCCGCGTTCCAGCGCGTCGGTCCCGGCGAGGAAAACCGGCGGGCTCATGGGCCTCCCTGGTCACCCTGCTCCGAGCTGCCGCGGCGGCCCTCGTCGTAGGCCGCCGCCACCGCTCTTCAGTGCTGGTTGAAGACGTCCTTGAGCCGCGAGAACACGCCGCGCTGCCCCGGCGCGAACCGGCCCGGCGGGCGCTCCTCGCCGCGCAGCGCCGCCAGGCGGCGCAGCAGCTCCTCCTGCTCCTCGTCGAGCCGCTCCGGCGTCTCCACGTTCACGTGGATCATCAGGTCGCCGCGTCCGCTCTCGTTCAGGTGCCGGACGCCCCGGTTGTAGAGCGTGATGACCTGGCCGGACTGCGTGCCGGGCTTGATGTCGACGCTCTCGGCCGCGTCGAGGGTCTCGATGGTGACGCTGGTACCGAGCGCCGCCGCCGTCATCGGGATCTCGACCGTGCAGTGCAGGTCGTCGCCCTCCCGCTCGAAGATCGGGTGCGGCTTCTCGACGATCTCCAGGAAGAGGTCGCCGGGCGGGCCTCCGCCGGGGCCGACCTCGCCCTCGCCGGCGAGCTGGATGTGGATGCCGTTCTCCACCCCGGCCGGGATCTTCACCTTGACGGTCCGCCGGGTGCGGACCCGGCCGTCGCCCGAGCACTCGGTGCACGGGTTGCGGATCACCGAGCCGAACCCGCCGCACGCCGGGCAGGGCCGGGCCGTCATGACCTGGCCGAGGAACGAGCGCTGGACCTGCTGCACCTCGCCGCGGCCGTGACACGTCTCGCAGGTGTCCGGGTGGGTGCCGGGCGCGCAGCCCGACCCCTCGCAGTTGGTGCAGGCGACCGCGGTGTCGATGGACAGCTCCCGGGTCGTGCCGAAGGCCGTCTCGCTCAGGTCGAGCTCCACCCGCAGCGTCGCGTTGCGTCCCCGCCGCGCCCGCGAGCGCGGCCCCCGGGACGCCGCGGAGCCGAAGAAGGCGTCCATGATGTCGCTGAACGGGAACCCGGCGCCGCCGAAGCCGCCGGCGCCTCCCGAGCCCGCGGCCGCGAACGGGTCCGCGCCCAGGTCGTACATCTCGCGCTTCTTCGGGTCGGAGAGCACCTCGTACGCCTGGGTGATCTCCTTGAACCTGTCCTGGGTCTCCGGATCCGGGTTGACGTCCGGGTGGAGCTCCCGCGCGAGCCGGCGATATGCCTTCTTGACCTCGTCGGCGCTGGCGTCCCGCCGGACCCCTAGGGTCGCGTAGTAGTCGTTTGCCACCTTACGACCCCGCCAGGATCTGTCCCACGTAGCGTGCCACTGCCCGTACCGCTCCCATCGTGCTGGGGTAATCCATGCGTGTAGGCCCGAGCACTCCCAGCCGGGCCAGAGTGAGGTCGCCCACGCCGTAGTCGGCGGCGACGACCGAAGTCGATCGGAGCCCCATTTCTGGGTTCTCGGTGCCGATCCGCACCGTAACTGTAGAGGAATCGCCGGTCTCGCCGAGCAGCCGCATCAGGACGACCTGCTCCTCGAGCGCCACGAGAACCTCCCTCAGACTGGCCGAGAAGTCCACCGCGGCGAGGTTGGCCGCGCCGGCGAACACGATCTTCTCTTCGTGCTTCTCGACGAGCGTCTCCAGCAGCACCGACAGCACCGACGCCGCCAGCGGCCGGTCGGCCGGTCCCACCTTGTCCGGCAGGTCGGCCACCGCCGTCGGCACCTCGCCGAGGCCGAGCCCGTCCAGGCACGTGTTGAGCAACGCCCGCAGGTGCCCGATCGATTCCTCCGAGACGCTGCCGCCGGTCTCGATGACCCGCTGCTCCACCCGCCCGGTGTCGGTGATCAGGACGAGCAGCAGCCGGCCCTCGGCGACCGGCACCAGCTCGACGTGCCGCACCGCCGAGCGGGTCAGCGACGGGTACTGCACGACGGCGACCTGCCGGGTGAGCTGCGCCAGCAGGCGCACCGTCCGGCCGACGACGTCGTCGAGGTCGTAGGCGCCCGACAGGAACGTCTCGATCGCGCGGCGCTCGGCGACCGACAGCGGCTTGATCGTGGACAGCCGGTCGACGAACAGCCGGTAGCCCTTGTCGGTGGGGACGCGGCCGGCGCTGGTGTGCGGCTGGGCGATGTACCCCTGCTCCTCCAGCACCGCCATGTCGTTGCGGATGGTGGCCGAGGACACGCCGAGGTTGTGCCGGTCCACCAGGGCCTTGGACCCCACCGGCTCGTTGGTGGAGACGTAGTCCTCGACTATGGCCCGCAGGACCGCGAGTTTCCGGTCGTCCAGCACCGTGTCACCTCCTTCATCCCCTGCCATGGGCCCCCGATCGCTCCTCGCGGCGGCCCTCGCGGCCGTCCGCACACGCGCTGCTGGCACTCATTACTCCCGAGTGCCAAGTGTACGGCCCGGAGGCCCCACTCTGGAGGGCCCGTGCATTCGGCGCACGGCTGCGCGATCCTACCCTTGCCGGACGCGGCCGCCACGCCGAGGGACGAGGGACGACGCCGCTCGGGCGCCCCGCCGGGTTAATGTGCGGACCCGTGCAGAGTAAGGACTACGGAAACGACGTGCTGTCCGGCGACTGGCGCAGGCCGCGCAAGGGGCGGATCCCCGAGGTCCCGGCCGAGCCGGGCCTGGTCGCCGAGGATCCCGACAGCGGCTTCTGCGGCGCCGTCGTCGGCTGCGACAAGTTCGGCGTCACCCTTGAGGACCGGTTCGGCAAGCGGCGCGTTTTCCCGCTGACCAAGTCAGGGTTCCTCATCGACGGCAAGCCCGTGACGCTCGTCCGGCCGTCCGCCGCGCCCAAGGGGCCGGCCCGCTCCGCGTCCGGCTCCATCGCCGTCCAGGGGCTGCGGGCCCAGGTGGCCAAGGAGAGCCGCATCTACGTGGAGGGCGTCCACGACGCCGAGCTGGTCGAGAAGATCTGGGGTCACGACCTCCGGGTCGAGGGCGTCGTCGTGGAGTACCTCGAAGGCGTGGACGACCTGCCCGCCATCGTGGAGGAGTTCGGCCCGGAAGCGGACCGCCGTCTCGGGGTCCTCGTCGACCATCTCGTGGACGGCTCCAAGGAGTCGCGGATCGCCGCCCAGGTGTCGTCGCCTCACGTCCTGGTCACCGGGCACCCGTTCATCGACATCTGGGAAGCGGTGAAGCCCGCGTCCGTCGGCGTCCGCGCCTGGCCGCGCGTCCCACGGGGCATCCCCTGGAAGGAGGGCGTCGTCGCCGAACTCGGCTGGGGCGACGACACGGGCGCGGCCTGGAAGCGGATCCTGGGCTCAGTGAACGCCTACACGGACCTGGAGCCGACCCTCCTGGGCCGAGTGGAAGAACTCATCGACTTCGTCACGGCCCCTCCGGGTCCGAACGACTAGGTCAGATCCCGGACGACTAGGTCAGATCCCGGACGACGGCGTCGGCCAGGAGCCGGCCCCGCAGGGTCAGGACCGCGCGGCCCTCCGCGTAGGGCGCGGGCTCGATCAGGCCGTCGTCGATCGCCCTGCGGACGGCCTTGTCGTCCAGGAGCCCGGCGGGGCAGCCCTGCGCGAGGCGCAGTTCGAGCATGACCCGCTCGATGTGCCGGTCCTCCTCGTCCAGGAGCTCCCTCGCGTACGCGGGCGTGGTGTCCTCCGCGAGGCGGGAGGCGTACGCGGCGGGATGCTTGACGTTCCACCAGCGGGTCCCGCCGACATGGCTGTGCGCCCCCGGCCCGACGCCCCACCAGTCGGCACCCGTCCAATAGAGCATGTTGTGCCGGCAGGCGGCACCGGGATCGGCGGCCCAGTTGGAGATCTCGTACCAGCGCAGGCCGCGGGCGGTCAGCATCTCGTCGGCGATCAGGTACCGGTCGGCCATGGCGTCGTCGTCGGGCGGCGTCAGCTCCCCCCGCTTCACCTGCGCCGCGAGGCGGGTGCCCTCCTCGACGATGAGCGCGTACGCCGACACGTGGTCGGGCTCCGCCGCCAGGGCCGCCTCCAGCGAGGCCCTCCAGTCGTCGTCGCTCTCCCCCGGCGTCCCGTAGATCAGGTCGAGGTTGATGTGCTCGAACCCGGCCTTGCGCGTCCACTCCACGACCTGCGGGACACGCCCTGGCGTATGCGTGCGCTCCAGGACGGCCAGAACGTGCTCGCGCGCGCTCTGCATGCCGTAGGAGATGCGCGTGAACCCGACCTCCCGCAACCGGGCCACATAGGCCTCGTCCACCGACTCGGGGTTGGCCTCCGTAGTGACCTCCGCGCCCGGTGCCAGCCCGAACTCGCCGTCGATCGCGGACAGGACGCGTCCCAGGTCGTCCGGCGGCAGCAGGGTCGGTGTACCACCGCCCACGAAGACCGTCTCGACGGGCAGGTCCACGTCGCCCAGCACCCGCCGGGCCAGCCGCACCTCATTGACGGCGGTGTCGGCGTACGAATCGCGGCTCGCGCCCGGCCCCAGCTCCGTCGCCGTGTACGTGTTGAAGTCGCAGTATCCGCACCGCGTCACACAGAACGGCACATGCACGTAGAAAGCGAACGGCCGGTCCCCCAGCCCCTCCAAGGCACCGCCGGGCAACGCGCCGTCAGCCGGCACGGACTCACCATCAGGAAGCGTAGAGGGCACCCTTCAAGTCTGCCCGGTTCAGCTCCCTGCTCTGTCCGGCGAGCCCTCTTCGAGCTTGTCGCGGAGCCAGTCCGGGATGTGGTCCTCAGTGCGGGGGAAGCGGTCCAGGTCCAGGGCGTAGGCGGACGAGTTGAGCGGCGGAGTGAAGTCGGGCTCGCCGTCGTAGTCGAACTCGGCGCTGAAGTGGCCCGAACGCTCGATCTGCAGCCGGGCCGTGAACCAGGCTCCCTTGCCGCGCCGGTACATGACGCGGCGAAGCTCGTCCATCCTGCCCACGGCCTGGCCCGGGGGCATGGCCTTGCGGCGCTCGCCGTCCGCGTCCTCGACCTCGAAGGAGGCGCTGTCGATGCCGACCGTCGCGCGGAACTCGAAGTCGAGCCGCTCCCAGCCCGAGGGGGCGGCGGACCGCAGCGCGCGGACGGCGCCGTTCACCGTCTCCCGTTCCTTCGGGGAACGCAGAACCTGCTCGGGGTGGGTCACACTACCTCCGGGAGGTCGTCGGGCATGATCGGCACGGTACCCGACCGACCGTACCGAGAAGTGCCCCCACGCTGTGCTTATTGCAGTTCCCTCGGCGGTCGGGCCCTGGAACCCCCGCGACCACCCCGGCCACCGCCGCAACCCCACGACAACCTCAACAATCGCGATCGCGTCCGAAGGCAGGTTTCGAGCCTGCGAGAAACCTGATCGCGCAGCGAGCCGCCAGGCGAGTCGGAGCGATGCAGCGATCGCACAGCAGTTCCCGCCGAAGGAGGGCCCCCAAGGCCCGACGCCAAGGGCACTGCAATAGATAGAGTCACATGAATGCGGGATGAGAGTGCGGCCGGGCGGGGACGTGCTCCTGCGCGGGTGGTCTTGTGCGGTGAGCCGGACGGGTGGCACTGCGTGGTGGTGGACGCCTCGGGGACGGAGCGGCGTACGGATTTCGCCGGGGCGGGGACGCGCTGGCAGACGGGCGCCGGATCCGGACCGGAGCCCGCGTGGTGGAGCCGGCGGCTGGCGGAGACGGCCGAGGGCCTGCGCGAGGTGGTCGCGGAACGGCTGACCGACGCGACGTTCCGCGATCTCGGTGTCGAGGCCGTCATCACCTGGTTCGCGGTGGACGAGCCCGTCATGTGGGAGGGCCTGGTCACGCTGCGGGAGGCCGATCCCGCGCGGTTCCCGGGCCAGGTGGCGCCGTTCGTGATCACGCTGGAGCCGGGCCGGGGGGCGCTGCTCCCGGACGCGAGCCTGCTGTTCTCGACGCGGGCGCACGACGCCTGGAGCACGCTCGCCGCCGTCGCGGAGCGGTGCGGGACGCGTCCGCCGACGTCGCAGTTCCTGTGCGGGTGGGCCGGCCACCGGAGCGTCCGGGTGGGGCGCGGGAGGCTCGCCCTGTCCACCGGCCGGGGCGAGGACGGCGTGGAACGGCTCGCCGAGATCTGCGCGACGCGGCCGCCCGGCTGGAGCGGGAACCCGGAGCTGCGGCCGCGGTTCGAGAGCGTCGATCTCCTCGACGAGCCCGCGGAGGACGTCGTGGGGCTGCTGCGGGAGCTCGGGTACGAGGTCGTCCGGCGGGGACGGACGGCGCGGCTCGCGGCGGCGGGGCTCACCCTCTACGAGCC
>NZ_SMKH01000014.1 GCF_004348515.1 Actinomadura sp. KC345
GCGGACCCCGCGGATCCCGCGGAACCGGCACAGCCCGCCGGAGAACCCGCCGATCCGTCCCAGCCCGCCGTTCCGCCCAGGCCCACGCCGGCCACGATTCCACCGTCTGCCGCCCGGGTGCGCCGTAGGCTCGCCAGGTTGGGCGCCCAGCGCGGCCCCGCTATGAACCCGGTACTAGAACCACTGATCAAGACCGTCCGCAACACCCACCCCAAGGCGGACCTCCGGCTCATCGAGCGCGCCTACGACGTCGCCGCTCACCACCACCGCCACCAGAAGCGCAAGAGCGGCGACCCGTACATCACGCATCCCCTCGCCGTCGCCACCATCCTCGCCGAGCTCGGCATGAACACCGAGACGCTCTGCGCGGCGCTGCTGCACGACACCGTCGAGGACACCTCGTACACGCTCGACCAGCTCAGGGACGAGTTCGGCGACGAGATCGCCGCCCTGGTCGACGGCGTCACCAAGCTCGACAAGGTCAAGTACGGGGAGGCCGCCGAGGCCGAGACCGTCCGCAAGATGGTCGTGGCCATGTCCCGCGACATCCGCGTCCTGGTGATCAAGCTCGGCGACCGGCTGCACAACATGCGCACGCTGCGCTACATGCCGCGGCACAAGCAGGAGAAGAAGGCCCGCGAGACCCTGGAGGTGTTCGCGCCGCTCGCGCACCGCCTCGGGATGAACACGCTGAAGTGGGAGCTGGAGGACCTCGCGTTCGCCACGATGTACCCCAAGCGGTTCGACGAGATCGCCAGGCTGGTCTCCGAGCGCGCCCCGCGCCGCGACGTCCACCTGCAGGACGTGATCGAGTACGTCTCCACCGACCTGCGCGACGCGCGGATCAAGGCCACCGTCACCGGCCGGCCGAAGCACTACTACTCGATCTACCAGAAGATGATCGCGCGGGACGTCAGCTTCGACGACATCTACGACCTGGTCGGCATCCGGGTCCTCGTCGACAGCGTCCGCGACTGCTACGCCGCCCTCGGCACGATCCACGCGCGGTGGAACCCGGTCCCCGGCCGGTTCAAGGACTACATCGCGATGCCGAAGTTCAACATGTACCAGTCGCTGCACACGACGGTGATCGGCTCCGAGGGCAAGCCCGTCGAGCTGCAGATCCGCACCTGGGGCATGCACCGCCGCGCCGAGTACGGCGTCGCCGCGCACTGGAAGTACAAGGAGGAGACGGTCGGCGGCCGCAAGGCCGGTGACATGCAGTGGCTCCGCCAGCTCCTCGACTGGCAGAAGGAGACCGCCGACCCGGCGGAGTTCCTGGAGTCGCTGCGGTTCGACCTGTCGGTCTCCGAGGTGTTCGTGTTCACCCCGAAGGGCGACGTGATCGCGCTGCCGCAGGGCGCGACCCCCGTCGACTTCGCGTACGCGATCCACACCGAGGTCGGGCACCGATGTATCGGCGCCCGTGTCAACGGGCGGCTCGTCCCCCTCGAATCGACCCTCGACAACGGCGACACCGTCGAGGTCTTCACCTCCAAGTCGCAGGACGCCGGCCCGAGCCGCGACTGGCTCGGCTTCGTCAAGAGCGCCCGCGCCCGCAACAAGATCAAGCACTGGTTCTCCAAGGAGCGCCGCGACACCGCGATCGAGTCCGGCAAGGACGCCATCGCCCGCGCGATGCGCAAGCAGAACATGCCGCTGCAGCGGATGATGTCCGGTGAGGCCCTGCTCGCCCTCGCCCGCGACATGCGCTACCCGGACGTCTCGTCCCTGTACGCCGCCGTCGGCGAGAGCCAGGTCTCCGCGCAGCACGTCGTCCAGCGCCTCGTCGACGCGCTCGGCGGTGTGGAGAGCGCCGAAGAGGACCTCGCCGAGATCGCGTTGCCGACCCGCCGCAAGCGCACCCGTCCCGCGGGCGACCCCGGCGTCGTCGTCGCCGACGATCCCGACGTGTGGGTCCGGCTGTCGCGCTGCTGTACCCCCGTCCCGGGCGACGACATCGTCGGTTTCGTGACGCGCGGCCACGGCGTGTCGGTCCACCGCGCCGACTGCTCCAACATCGAGAGCCTGAAGGCGCAGCCCGACCGGCTGATCGACGTGAAATGGTCCCCGGGAGAGGACTCGGTCTTCCTGGTCGCCATCCAGGTCGAGGCCCTCGACCGTCCCCGGCTGCTGTCGGACGTGACCCGCGTGCTGTCCGACCAGCACGTCAACATCCTGTCGGCGTCGGTCACCACGACCCGCGACCGCGTCGCCGTCAGCCGCTTCACGTTCGAGATGGGCGACCCGAAGCACCTCGGCCACGTCCTGAAGGCCGTCCGCTCCATCGACGGCGTGTACGACGTGTACCGGACGACCAGCGGCGCCGCGCGGTAGCGCGCGGCGCCGCTGCTCGTCCCGGTCAGCCTCGGGCGGTCTCGTCCCCGCCCTCGGGGTCGGCGTCGACACCGGCCTCCGCGCGCTGCTGCGGCGTGATCGGCGTCGGCGCGGCGGTCAGCGGGTCGTAGCCGGACGCGGCCTTCGGGAAGGCGATCACGTCGCGGATCGAGTCCTGCCGGGCCAGGAGCATCACGATCCGGTCCCAGCCGAACGCGATGCCGCCGTGCGGGGGCGGGCCGAACTTGAACGCCTCCAGCAGGAACCCGAACTTCGACTCCGCGTCGTCCTTCGACATGCCCAGCACGTCGAACACCCGCTGCTGCATCTCCGCGCGGTGGATGCGCAGGGACCCGCCGCCGATCTCCGTGCCGTTGAGGACGAGGTCGTAGGCGTTGGCGAGCGCGCCGCCCGGGTCGTCCTGGAAGGTGGCCGCGAACTCCGGCTTCGGCGCGGTGAAGGGGTGGTGGACGGCGGTCCAGCCGACGTGCTCGCCCTTGGCGTCCTCGACCGGCTCGAAGACCGGCGCGTCGACGACCCAGACGAACTTCCACGCCTTCTCGTCGATCAGCTCGCGTCGGCGGCCGATCTCCAGCCGGGCGGCGCCGAGGAGTTCCTGCGCGGCGTGCCGCTTCCCGGCGCCGAAGAAGATCGCGTCGCCGATGCCCGCGCCGGTCGCGGCGGCCAGCCCCTCCTTCTCGGTGTCGGACAGGTTCTTGGCGACGGGGCCGCCGAGCGTCCAGTCCTCCTGGACGAGCACGTACGCCAGGCCGCGGGCGCCGCGGGCCTTGGCCCAGTCCTGCCAGCCGTCCAGCTCCTTGCGGGTCTGGGCCGCGCCGCCCGGCATGACGACCGCGCCGACGTACGGCGCCTGGAACACGCGGAACGACGTGCCGGCGAAGTACTCGGTCATGTCGGTCAGTTCCAGGCCGAACCGCAGGTCGGGCTTGTCCGAGCCGTACCGCGCCATCGCGTCGGCGTAGGTGATGTGGGGGATGGGCCGGGGGATCTCGTACCCGTCGATCTCCTTCCAGAGCCGGGCGACGAGGTCCTCGGCGACCGTGAGGACATCGTCCTGGTCGGCGAACGACATCTCGATGTCGATCTGGGTGAACTCCGGCTGCCGGTCGGCGCGGAAGTCCTCGTCCCGGTAGCAGCGGGCGATCTGGTAGTAGCGCTCCAGCCCGCCGACCATGAGCAGCTGCTTGAACAGCTGGGGCGACTGCGGCAGCGCGTACCAGTGGCCCGGCTGGAGCCGGACGGGGACCAGGAAGTCGCGGGCGCCCTCGGGCGTCGACCGGGTCAGCGTCGGGGTCTCGACGTTGACGAACCCGTGCTCGCGCATCACCTCGTGCGTCAGGAACGACGCCTCGGACCGGATCTTCATGGCCCGCGCGACGGCGTCGCGGCGCAGGTCCAGGTACCGGTACCTGAGCCGGATCTCCTCGTTGACGTTGACGTCGCCCTCGATGGGGAACGGCAGGGGCGCCGCGTCCGACAGCACCTCGATGTCGGTGGCGGCGACCTCGATGTCCCCGGTGGGCAGCTCGGGGTTCTCGTTGCCCTCCGGCCGGACGCGCACCTCCCCGACGACCTTCACGCAGAACTCCGCGCGCAGGTCGTGCACTCCGTGCATGACACCGCCCGAACCCACCTCCTCCTCGCGGAACACGACCTGCGCGGTGCCGGACGCGTCGCGCAGGTCGATGAACGTGACACCGCCGTGGTCGCGGCGGCGGCCGACCCACCCGGCCAGCGTGACCTGCTGCCCGGCGTGCTCCCTGCGGAGCGTCCCCGCCTCGTGCGTGCGGATCATTTGGAGAGCCTTTCCTTCAACGTCGTGACGATGGCGGTGAGCGGGACGGCAGTCTGCTCGCCCTCGGCCAGATCCTTGACCTGGGCGACGCCGTCCGCGATATCTCGCTCCCCGAGGATCACGGCGTAGCGGGCGCCGGAGCGGTCCGCGTCCTTCATGGCGCCCTTCAGCTTCTTGCCGCCGAACGCCATGTCGGCGGCGATCCCGGCCCGGCGCAGCTCGTCGACCATCGCGAACATGCGGCGCTCGGCGGTGTCGCCGAGCGCGACGCCGAACGCCTCGCAGCGCGGCCGGACGGTGAACGCGGCGCCCGGCTCCCGCTGCGACTCGGCCTCGATCGCCAGGATGGTGCGGTCCAGGCCGAGGCCGAACCCGATGCCGGGCAGCGCGGGGCCGCCGATGTCCTCCGACAGCCCGTCGTAACGGCCGCCGCCGCCGATGCCGGACTGGGCGCCGAGCAGCGGGTGGTCGAACTCGTAGGTCGTCCGGGTGTAGTAGTCCAGGCCGCGGACGAGCGTGGGGGTGTCCTCCCAGGCGATGCCGAGATCGGCGAGCAGCCCGCGGACCCGGTCGTGGTAGGCCTTGCAGGCCGGGCACAGGTGGTCGGCCATCAGCGGGGCGCCCGCGAGCCGGTCCCGCACCTGCGGGCGCTTGTCGTCCAGCACCCGCAGCGGGTTGATCTCGACGCGGGCGCGGGTGTCGTCGTCCAGGTCCAGGCCGCGCAGGAAGTCCTGCAGCAGGGCGCGGTAGGCGGGACGGCACTCCTTGCAGCCCAGGGAGTTCAGCAGCAGCCGCACCCGCGTCAGCCCGAGCGAGCGGTACCAGTTCCACGCGATCGCGATCGTCTCCGCGTCGACCCGCGGGTCCTCGCTGCCGATCGCCTCCAGGTCGAGCTGGTAGAACTGCCGGTAACGGCCCTGCTGGGGACGTTCGGCGCGGAACGCGGGCCCGGTCGTCCACACCTTCACGGGCAGCGCGCCCTTGTGGAGGTTGTTCTCCAGCACCGACCGCAGCACCGAGGCGGTGAACTCGGGACGCAGCGTCAGCGACCGGCCGCCGCGGTCCTCGAACGTGTACATCTCCTTGGACACCACGTCGGTGGACTCGCCGACGCCCCGCCTGAACAGGTTGGTGTCCTCGAAGACGGCCAGCTCCAGGTAGCCGTAGCCGGCCAGCCTCGCCTGCTCGGCGAACGCCTCCCGGATGGCATAGAAGAGGTCCGCGCGCGGCGGAACGTATTCACTGACCCCCTTGGGGGCCCGGAAGCTCGAACTCATCTCTCAGGCTCAGAATCCCTTGCCGGGGCCGTCCGCCGGCGTCAGATCCGAGTCATTCAGGGGGGACGACCCCCCTGCCCCCCCCGACGAAAGCTCGGAGAGGAACGGATTCGTCGCGCGCTCGCGGCCGATTGTGGTCTGCGTCCCGTGGCCGGGCAGGACGGCCGTCTCGTCGGGCATGCCGAGGCACACCCGGGACAGGCTCGCGAGGATCTCCTCGTACGATCCGCCCGGCAGGTCGGTGCGCCCGATCGAGCCGGCGAACAGCAGGTCCCCGGTGAACATCACGTCCGGGAGCTCCTGTGTCTTCGGCGTCCGGAAGGTCACCGACCCGGGCGTATGGCCCGGCGCGTGGTCGACGGTGAAGCTCAGCCCGGCCAGCTCCAGCGCCGCCCCATCGGCCAGCTCCTTCACATCGTCCGGCTCGGCCAGTTCCAGGCCGCCGAACAGCTCCTGGCCGGGGCCCAGCGACAGCCCCTTCGCCGGATCGGTGAGCAGGTCGCGGTCGTCCGGATGGATGTAGGCGGGGACGTCCTTGGCGCCGCAGACCGGCGCCACCGACCAGACGTGATCGATATGACCGTGCGTCAGCAGCACCGCGACCGGCTTCAGCCGGTGCTCGCGCAGGATCTCCTCGATCCCGCCCTCGGCGTCCTGGCCGGGATCGACGATCACGCATTCCTCACCCGCGGCGGGCGCCACGACGTAGCAGTTCGCGGCGAAAGATCCGGCGGGGAACCCGGCGACGAGCACGGTCGTCCTTCCTTAGAACCATCTCGGGTGGGCCTGTCCGAGGGTACCGGCGCGGCCGCGGACACCGCGAACGAGATGCGGCCGCCGTGTCGCGCGCCGGGGGGCGGAAGCGCTCCCTGAGCGCTACCTGAAAGCGGAGACGCGTGTACTCGCCGGTACCGCTACTATGCGCTGCACGTTCACCTGATCACAGCGGAGGAGCAGCCACGTGGCGGCGAAGGACCGCAAGAAGCAGCTCGCGCGGCAACGCTACGAGCGCCAGGAGCAGCGGCGGGCCCAGGCGGCGGCGAAGGCGCGCCGCGTCAAGATCATAGGCTCGGCCGCCGCGGTCGGGGCGATCGTCGTCGGCGGCGCGGCGATCGTCGCGTTCACCGGCAAGGACGACGAGTCCGATGCCGGCGCGACGGCCTCCGCCACCCCCCAGGCCAAGCCCGGGGAGTGCGCCTACAAGGAGGCATCGGTGCCGGGGGCTCCCAAGGACCTCGGGACCCCGCCGGTGAAGCCCGTCCACAAGGGCACGGTGAAGTCGACCGTCAAGACCAACCACGGCAACGTCGTGATCCAGCTGGACGGCAAGAACGCGCCCTGCACCGTGAACTCCTTCGCGTTCCTCGCTGAGGAGAACTTCTACGACAAGAGCGACTGCCACCGGCTGACCAGCGGCGGGCTGAACGTCCTGCAGTGCGGCGACCCCACCGGCGAGGGCGCGGGCGGGCCCGGGTACCAGTTCGCCAACGAGAACACCGAGGGCGCCGAGTACACGGCGGGCACGCTCGCCATGGCGCACAGCCAGCTCCCGGATTCCAACGGCAGCCAGTTCTTCATCGTGTACGAGGACTCGGACCTCCCCCCCGACTACACGGTGTTCGGGAAGGTCACCAAGGGGCTGGACGTGGTGAAGGAGATCGCCAAGGCCGGCTCGGAGCCCAAGGGGGACGGCGAACCCAAGAAGAAGGTCACGATCCGGGACGTCTCGATCGCCGGGAAATAGGCGAACGGGATACTAAGGTGTGGAGGGTCCGGTGGCCATGAGCAGATCCGGATTCGCGATTCAGGAGGCAAGGGTGTCCAGCGCGACCGATCCCTGGGGCCGGGTGGACGAGGACGGCACCGTGTACGTCACGACGTCCGAGGGCGAGCGCGTCGTCGGATCCTGGCAGGCCGGCGCACCCGAGGAGGCCCTGGCCTACTTCAAGCGGAAGTACGACGCGCTCGTCACCGAGATCGGCCTGCTCGAACAGCGGGTCCGCACCACCGACCTGCAGCCCGCGCAGGCGCAGCAGAGCATCGACCGGCTCCGCGACGCCGTCGCCGAGGCGCACGCGGTCGGCGACCTCGACGCCCTCGGGCGGCGGCTGGACACGCTCACCGAGCAGGTCGGGCGGCGCCGCGAGGAGGTCAAGGCCCAGCGCGAGCAGCACCGCCACGAGGCCCGCGAGGTCAAGGAGCGGATCGTCGCCGAGGCCGAGCGGATCGCGGTCGAGGAGACCCACTGGAAGAACGGCGGCGAGCGGCTGCGCCAGCTCGTCGAGGAGTGGAAGGCCGCCGACCGCATCGACCGGCCCACCGAGACGGCCCTGTGGAAGCGGCTGTCGGCCGCCCGCAACGCCTTCACCAAGCGGCGCAAGGTCTACTTCGCCACCCTGGACGACCAGCGCGAGGAGTCCCGCAAGGAGAAGGAGCGCCTGGTCGCCGAGGCCGAGTCGATGTCCGGGTCCACCGACTGGGGCGAGACGGCCGCCGCGTACCGCGACCTGATGCGGCGCTGGAAGACGGCCGGCCGCGCCTCCCGGGACGCCGAGGAGGACCTCTGGGCCCGCTTCAAGGGCGCCCAGGACACGTTCTTCCAGGCCCGCAGCGCCGCGTTCGCCGAACGCGACGCCGAGTTCCGCGTGCACGCCGAGGAGAAGGAGAAGATCCTCGCCGAGGCGGAGCGGCTGCTGCCCGTCAAGGACGTCCGCCAGGCCAGGCAGGCGCTGCGCGGCGTCCAGGAGCGCTGGGAGGCCGCCGGCATGGTCCCCCGCGACCAGCGCGACCGCCTCGAAGGCCGGCTCCGCAAGATCGAGGAGGCCGTCCGCGCCGCCGAGGAGAACGAGTGGCGGCGCACCAACCCCGAGGCCCGCGCCCGCGCCGAGGCCACGGTCACCCAGCTGCGCAGCTCCATCGAGCAGCTGGAGAAGCGCCTCGCCAAGGCCCGTGACGCCGGCCGCGAGAAGGACGTCAGGGAGTCCGAAGAGGCCCTGGCCGCCCGCCGGGCCTGGCTCGAAGAGGCCGAACGGACTCTCGCCGAGTTCTCCTAGCCGACGGTTCTGCCGAGGAAGGCGAGCATCCGGGTCTGCTCGTCCGCGCCTCTCGGGGCCGGCCGCGGCGGGGCCAGGCGGCCCGCGGCCCGCAGCGGGGCGGCGACGACCTGGGCGGTCGCGAACGCGTGGTGGACGAGGTCGGGGTCGAGGCGGGACGGCTGGCCCGTCGCCCGCGCCAGGTCCCAGGCGTGCACCAGCGGCTCCAGGATGTAGCCCTCCAGGTAGTCGCTCAGCGGCAGGTCGCCCAGCCCCCCGAACGGGACGGGGCGGCTCAGCGTGTCCGGGCTGAGAGCGGCGGCGCACTCCTTGCGGGCGGCCCGCCAGGCCATCAGGACGTCGCCCGGGACGAAGCGCGCCGGGTCGCGGGCGACGTCGGGCTCGGGCTCCCCGCCGGCCAGCGCCAGGATCAGGTACTGCCCGCCGGTCACGTGGCCGGCGACGTCCCTGGCGGTCCACCCCTCGCAGGGCGACGGCGCGTCCCAGCCGTCCGGGGGAGCGCCGGCCACCAGGCCCTCGAAGAGGTCGAGGGCCCGGTGGTAGCCGCTGAGGTTCTGAGCCATGGTGGCCAGTGACGCGCGATACGGCCGCCGTGTCAAGCGCTATCGCGAAGGTCGCCTCCCGGTCCTCCGGGGCGGCGCGTCAGGCCGAGGGGGCTCCCCGCTCGCGGAGCATCGTGTTCATCAGCTTGATCTCCGCCTGCTGGCCGTCCACCATCGTGCGGGCGAGCCGGCGCACCCGGTCGTGGCCGGTGAGGGCGAGCACCGCCTCCGCCATGCCGACCCCTCCCCGGTGGTGCGCGGTCATCAGGCGCAGGTACGTCACCTCGGCGTCGCGGCCGGACGCCTTCTCCAGCCCGGCGAGCTGCTCGCGGGTGGCCATGCCCGGCATCGAGGCCGGCCCGCGCGCGCTCCCGCCGTCGTGGCCCGCGTGCCCGGACATCCAGCGCATGGCGCCCGCCGGGTCGGCCTTGGGCAGCGCCCATTCGTCCAGCCAGGCGGTCATCATGCCGATCTGCGTCGACTGGGTGTTGATGATGTCGTAGGCCAGCAGCCGGACGTCGCGGTCGTCGGTCCGGTCCCTCACGATGAACGACATCCGCACCGCCTGGGCGTGGTGGGCGCTCATGTCGCGGGCGAACCCGGGTTCGGGGTCGTTCGTACCCGGCCGGTCCGAACCGGACATGGTCACGGCCACCAGCGCCACGCCGGCGAGGAGGACGAGGCCCGCGAGGACGACGGTGATCCGCCGCCCCCGGGGCGTCTCGTCGCTCACGGGGTGTCCTTCGCGCCGTCACAGGCGGCACCGGGCTCCGGCGTCTGCGGGCCCTTGACGAAGGCGCGCAGGAACTCGTCCACGCGCGGGTCGGACGCGTCCTGGAGCTTGACCTGCTTGCCCCACGCGCTGAGCGCGATCGGGGCGTCCAGCGACGGGTACGGGCTCATGAGCGTGTAGTCGGTGCCGGTGACCTTGGCCTTGAGCGCCTCGACCTGGCCGGCGGCGAGGCCCGGCCGGTAGGTGATCCAGACGGCGCCGTGCTCCAGGGAGTGCACGGCGTTCTCGTTGCGCAGCGGCGCGTCGTAGACGCGGCCGTTGCAGTTCTGCCAGGCGGCGTCGTGCTCGCCGCCCATCGGTGGCTCGGTCTCGTACTCGACGCTGCCGGTGACGTGGTCGCGGCTCAGGTCGTCCTTCGTGACCAGGCCGTCGATGGACGACTCGTCGGCGGTCGACCGGGACTGCATGAACGCGAAGCCGATGGCGACGAAAGCCACCATGCCGATCACGGTGAAGAAGGCGATGGTGCCCCACGGCACCTGCGACCGGGTGAGCGCGTTCTTGCCGCGGGTGCTGCTGTTACGGGAGTTGCTGCTGGTGCGGGCGTTCCTGTTGCGTGCGCTCTTGGACATGGAGAGCAGGTCCTCTCGTTGCTGTGGCTGGCTGTGGGAGACGAGGGCAGCGCCATGCCGCGGTGACCGCCGCCGGCGCGTCGTGGCGATGCGTGCGGCCTTGCGGCCGGTCTCCTACAGCCGGAGCACCTGGAGGGAGGGCCGGAGCACCCAGACGTGCGCGGCGCCGGAGGGGACGGCGAGGATCCAGCCGGCGCGGGCGGGCAGGCGGAAGACCGCGCGCCCGGGGCCGGCGGCCAGTCCGAGCAGGAAGAGGGTGAACAGCGCGGCCAGGCACATGCTCGCGTGCGCCGGTCCGTGCGGCGGCTCGTCCACCGGGGCCGTGCCGGCGAGGCCGTGGAGCCCCTGGAGCGGCGAGACCGCGGTCTCCGGCGCCTGGTGGCCGCCGGGGGACTGGTGGCCGCCGAAGGACCACACGGTGCTGAGCGGCGCGTTCACGGCGTGCTCGGTGCACACGCGCGGCACGGGCGCGTGCCCCAGCCCGTAGCTGAAGATCAGCCCGCCCACGACGAAGAGGATCGCGAGCAGCCCGGCCAGCCCGTGCCGCCGGCGGGGGGTCGTACCGGACACCGTCACGCTCCTGATTCGTGCCTGTCGGGCTGTTCCAACGCGACAGCCGGCCCGGAGGTTCCCGCACCGCCGGACGGCCGGGATGTCCGTGGCGGGAGATAGTGTCGGAGCGTGACCAGCTGGGCGGAATCAGGCGAGCCGGAGGGCCTCTTCGACGCACCGGCGCCGGCGCGGACGGCTCCCGGCGGCGCCGGGTCCCCGCCTTCCCCCGCCGTGTCCGGGGCGGGAGGCGCCGAGCAGCCCCTCGCGGTGCGGATGCGCCCCCGCTCGCTGGACGAGGTCGTCGGCCAGGGCCACCTGCTCGGCCCGGGCACCCCGATCCGCCAGCTCGTCGACCGGGACGTGCCGATGTCGCTCGTCCTGTGGGGGCCGCCGGGCACCGGCAAGACGACGCTCGCCACCGTCGTCAGCCTCGTCACCTCCAGGCGGTTCGTGGAGATCTCCGCGGTCAGCGACGGCGTCAAGCGCGTCCGCGCCGAGATCGACCTGGCCAGGCGCGAGCTGGGCATGACGGGGCGGCAGACCGTCCTGTTCGTCGACGAGGTCCACCGGTTCAACAAGGCGCAGCAGGACGCGCTCCTGCCCGCCGTGGAGAACCGCTGGGTCTCCTTCATCGGCGCCACCACCGAGAATCCGTTCTTCTCCGTCATCAGCCCGCTGCTGTCGCGCTCGCTGCTGCTCACCCTGGAGCCGCTCGGCGACGACGACCTGCGCGAGGTGATCCACCGGGCGCTAGCCGAGGAGCGCGGCCTGGACGGCGCGGCCGGCCTCGACCCCGCCGCCGAGGACCACCTCATCCGGCTGGCCGGCGGCGACGCCAGGCGCGCCCTCACCTACCTGGAGGCCGCGTCTCTGGTGGTCGACGACGGCGGCGTGATCGACGCCGACGTCCTGGAGAAGGCCGTCGACCGGGCCGCCGTCCGCTACGACCGCGAGGGCGACCAGCACTACGACGTCATCAGCGCGTTCATCAAGAGCATCCGCGGCAGCGACGTCGACGCCGCGCTGCACTACCTGGCCCGCATGATCGAGGCCGGGGAGGACGCCCGGTTCATCGCGCGGCGGCTGATCGTCCACGCCAGCGAGGACGTCGGCATGGCCGACCCGACCGCCCTGCAGACCGCGGTCGCCGCGGCGCAGGCGGTGGAGTTCGTCGGCCTTCCCGAGGCGCGCATCAACCTCGCCCAGGCGGTGATCCACCTGTCCCTGGCACCCAAGTCCAACGCGGTGATCACGGCGGTGGACGGGGCGCTCGGCGACGTGCGCAAGGGGCTCGCCGGGGCCGTCCCCGGGCACCTGCGCGACGCGCACTACAAGGGCGCGGCGAAGATCGGGCACGGGGAGGGCTACAAGTACGCGCACAACCATCCCGGCGGCGTGGTCAGGCAGCAGTACGCCCCCGACTCGGTGGACGGGCGGGAGTACTATCGCCCGACCAGGCACGGCGCCGAGTCGCGGTTCACCGAAGTCCTCGCGCGGATCCGCTCGGTTCTGCGCGGTACCGCGGACCGCCGCTGACCGGGTCCCGCCGGGCCGATGCTCCCGCCACGCGGGCCGGTTGACCGGTAAGGTCTGTCACGCCATGCCCGGCCCCGAGGCCGAACTCACGCGAACGGAAAGCCTGATGCTCACTGGTGGACAGCTGGCAGGTCTCATCGTGGCGGTGTTCTGGGCGGTGCTCGTCTCGTTCATCGCGCTCACCCTGCTGAAGCTCTCGCGCCTCCTCGGCGAGGCGACCAAGGTCGTCCATGACATCGGCGACCAGGCGGGACCGCTGATGGACGACATGACCCGGACGGTGAACCGCGCCAACGAGCAGCTCGGCCGCACCGACGTCATCACCAAGCAGGTCGCCGGCGTCACCCAGAACGTCTCGGCGGTCACCACGGTCATGACCTCGGTGGTGGGCGGCCCGCTGGTGAAGGCCGCCGCGTTCTCCTACGGGGTCCGCAAGGCCCTCGGCGGCCGCGACGGCGACGAGCGTCCGGAGTCCGGCCGGCCGCAGCTTCAGGCCCGCTCCACGGGCAAGGGGCGCAGATGAGGCGGCTGTTCTGGATCTCCGTCGGCGCGGGCGCCGGCGTCTACGCCTCGCACCGCGTCAAGCGCCGCGTCGAGCGGATCGCCCGCGCCTGGTCGCCGGAGGGGGTCGCGGCGCGGGCCGTGTCCACCGGGCAGGGCGCGAGTGATCGATTGAGGCACTTCGCCTCGGATGTGCGTACAGAGATGCGTGCGCGTGAAGAGGAACTGCGGGAGGCCGTCCGCATGGACCGGTCCCCGCCGGACGCCGAGCTGCCCGGACTCCGGGGCCCCGGGGCCCGCCGGGTGCTCAAGGCGCGTTACACGATCATCGATGACGCCGGCGCCGGCGATGTCCGGTCCGGCAACGACAGAGACGACAACGACAAGGATGGCCACTGATATGGAGTCGGCAGAGGTCGCACGCCGCTTCCTTACGTTCTTCGAGGAGCGCGGGCACCTGGTGGTCCCCTCGGCGAGCCTGGTCGCCGAGGACCCGACCCTGCTGCTGGTCAACGCCGGCATGGTCCCGTTCAAGCCGTACTTCCTCGGCCAGCGCACCCCGCCGTCCCAGCGGATGACCAGCGCGCAGAAGTGCGTGCGGACGCCGGACATCGAGGAGGTCGGCAAGACCACCCGGCACGCCACGTTCTTCCAGATGCTGGGGAACTTCTCCATCGGCGACTACTTCAAGGAGCAGGCGATCCCGTTCGCCTGGGACCTGCTGACCAGGCCGCGGGCCGAGGGGGGCTTCGGGTTCCCGGAGCACAGGCTGTGGGTCACCGTCTACCACGACGACGACGAGGCCCGGAGCATCTGGCACGACAAGGTCGGCGTCCCCCTCGACCGCATCCAGCGGCGCGGCATGGAGGACAACTTCTGGTCGATGGGCGTCCCCGGCCCGTGCGGCCCCTGCTCGGAGATCTACTACGACCGCGGCCCCGAGTACGGCCGCGAGGGCGGCCCGGTCGCCGACGAGGACCGCTACCTGGAGGTGTGGAACCTCGTCTTCATGCAGTTCGAGCGCGGACCGGGCGACGGCAAGGCCGACTTCCCGATCCTCGGCGACCTGCCCTCCAAGAACATCGACACCGGCATGGGCCTGGAGCGCATGGCGGCGATCCTGCAGGGCGTCGACAACATCTACGAGACCGACACCCTGTGGCGGGTCCTGGACCGGGCCGCCGAGCTGACCGGCTCCGGGTACGGCCGCGACGACCGCTCCGACGTGTCGCTGCGCGTCGTCGCCGACCACGTCC
Source organism: Actinomadura sp. KC345 (assembly GCF_004348515.1). Lineage (GTDB taxonomy): Bacteria > Actinomycetota > Actinomycetes > Streptosporangiales > Streptosporangiaceae > Spirillospora. The sequence goes on from NZ_SMKH01000014.1 coordinate 14,236, forward strand.
GCAGCGGGACGATGATGGTCGCCGACGGCATCCGCCCGGCCAACGAGGGCCGCGGGTACGTGCTGCGCCGCATCCTGCGCCGCTCCATCCGCAACCTGCGGCTCCTCGGCGGCCAGGACGCCGGCCTGATGCACGAGCTGACCGCCGTCGCGATCACGGCGATGGGCGAGCAGTACCCTGAGCTCGTGCGCACGGCGGCGAACATCCACACGGTCATCGACGCCGAGGAGGACTCCTTCCTCCAGACGCTGCGGACCGGCACCGCCATCTTCGACACGGCCGTCGAGGAGGCCAGGCGGTCCGGCGGCCGGGCGCTGGCGGGCGACCAGGCGTTCAAGCTCCACGACACCTACGGCTTCCCGATCGACCTCACGCTGGAGATGGCGTCCGAGCAGGGCCTCCAGGTCGACGAGGAGGGGTTCCGGCGGCTCATGCGCGAGCAGCGCGAGCGCGCCAAGAAGGACGCCCGCGACAAGCGCACCGGCAACCTGGACGTCTCCGTCCTCGACGAGCTGCTCACCGGCGCGGGCGGCGAGGTCGACTTCATCGGCTACGGCCACCTGCGCGGCGACGCCAGGCTCATCGGCCTGCTGGTCGGCGGCGCCAGCGCGCCGGCGGCGGGGGAGGGAACCGAGGTCGAGGTCGTCCTCGACCGCACCCCCTTCTACGCCGAGGGCGGCGGCCAGCTCGCCGACCACGGCCTGATCAGGCTGGGCAACGGCGCCGTCGTCGAGGTGACCGACGTGCAGGCGCCCCTGCCGGGCCTCATCGTCCACCGCGGGCGCGTCCGCAGCGGCGAGGCGCAGGCGGGCGACTCCGCGCACGCCGAGGTCGACACCGAGCGGCGCCGCGCGATCTCCCGCTCGCACACCGCGACCCACATGGTGCACGCCGGGTTCCGCCGCGCGCTCGGCGAGTCCGCGGCCCAGGCCGGGTCGGAGAATTCGCCCGGCCGGTTCCGGTTCGACTTCACCGCGTCCGGCGCCGTCCCCGTGAGCGTGCTCCGCGAGGTCGAGGACGAGGTCAACGAGGTGCTGGTCGGCGACTTGGACGTCCGGGCGTTCCACACCTCGATCGACGAGGCCCGCGCGATGGGCGCGCTCGCCCTGTTCGGCGAGAAGTACGGCGACGAGGTCCGCGTCGTCGAGGTCGGCGACTACTCCCGGGAGCTGTGCGGCGGCACCCACGTCGCCCGCTCCGGGCAGCTCGGGCTGATCAAGGTGCTGGGCGAGTCGTCGATCGGCGCCGGCGTCCGCCGCGTCGAGGCCCTCGTCGGGATCGACGCGTTCCGGTTCCTGGCCCGCGAGAGCGTCCTGGTCGCCCAGCTCGCGGAGCAGATGAAGGCGCGCAAGGAGGAGCTGCCCGAGCGCGTCTCCGGCATCGTCGCCCGGCTCCGCGACGCCGAGAAGGAACTGGACAAGCTCCGTTCGCAGCAGGTCCTCGCCGCCGCCGGGGCGCTCGCCGGCGACGCCGTGGACATCGGCGGCATCGCGTTCGTGGGCCACCACGCCCCCGGCGGCACCGGCGCCGACGACCTGCGCAAGCTCGCCGTCGACATCCGGGGCAGGCTCATCGCCCGGCCCGCCGTCGTCATGGTCACCGGCGTGCCGAAGGACCGTCCCGTCGTGGTCGTGGCCGTCACCGAGGGCGCGCGCGAGCGCGGTCTCAAGGCGGGCGCGCTCGTCGGCCTGGCGGCCAAGGCGCTCGGCGGAGGAGGCGGTGGCAAGGACGATCTCGCCCAGGGCGGCGGCGCCGACCCGGCCGCCGTCGGCGAGGCGCTGGAAGCCGTCGAACACGCAGTAGGGGCCGCGTGATCCCCGCACATCGGGGTAAGCGACCGGGGGCGAGGCCATGAGCATGAGGCAGGGCGTCCGGTTGGGAATTGATGTGGGGAGTGTGCGGGTCGGGGTCGCGCGGTGCGACCCCGGCGGGATTCTCGCGTCTCCTCTGGAGACCGTGAAGAGCGGCAAAGGAGACATCGACCGGCTCGTGGCCCTCGTCGCCGAGCATGAGGCGATCGAGGTGGTCGTGGGACTGCCGACCTCGCTGTCGGGCCGGGAGGGCCCGGCGGCGGAGGCGGCGCGCAGGTTCGCGGCCAGGCTCGCGGACCGCCTCCCCCCGGAGACGGTCCGGCTGCACGACGAGCGGCTCACGACCGTCACGGCCGAAAGCGGCCTGCGGGCCGGAGGCGTGCACGGCCGGGCACGGCGCAAGGTGGTCGACCAGGCCGCCGCGGCGGTCCTGCTGCAGGCGGCGCTCGACGCGGAAAGGTTGACCGGCAGCCCCCCAGGAGAGATCGTCCGGGGGAGCTCATGAACGATTTGGACCTCTTCTCAGATCCGTACGGCGACGGGCCGCCGCCGGAGGAGCGCTTCAGCAGGAAGGACCGGCGGCGCACCCGCAAGCGGCAGAGGCGGCGCAGGCGCAACGGCCGGGCCGCGGCCCTGTTCGCGATGGCGTTCCTGGTCGCGGTGTTCGGGACCGGCGGCGTGCTGGGGTACGCGTGGCTGGACGACAAGTGGAACCCGCCGGACTACGCCGGCAAGGGCACCGGGAATGTCACGGTCCAGATCAAGGACGGAGCCACCGGCGCGGGGATCGGCAGGGCGCTGGAGGAGCACGAGGTGGTCAAGAGCCACCGCGCGTTCGTGAAGGTCTACAACAAGGAGACGCGCGCCCCCAGCATCCAGCCGGGCTTCTACCAGATGCGGCTGAAGATGTCGTCCGCGGCGGCGATGGCGCTGCTGCTGGACCCGAAGTCGCGGGCCGGCAACCAGATCACGATCCCGGAGGGGCGGCGGGCCATCGAGGTCTTCGAGCTGCTGGAGAAGAAGACCGGGATCGCGGCGAAGGAGTTCGAGGCGGCCGCGAAGAAGCCGGCGGAGCTCGGGCTGCCGCAGTACGCGAAGGGCAAGGTGGAGGGCTACCTCTACCCGGGCCGCTACGACCTCGACCCCAACGGGTCGGCGGCGCAGATCCTCAAGCAGATGGTGTCCCGCTTCAACGCCGAGGCATCGAGCTACGGTCTCGCCGGCAAGGCGCGCGAAGCGGGGATGAACCCGGGGACCGTCGTCACGCTGGCCAGCCTGATCCAGGCCGAGGGCGCCAGGCCCAGCGACCTGCCGAAGGTCTCCCGGGTCATCTACAACCGGGTGGAGAAGGACATGCCGCTCCAGTTCGACAGCACGGTGGTGTACGCGCTCGGCAAGCGGACGCTCACGGTCACCAACGAGGACCTCAAGTACGACTCGCCGTACAACACCTACAAGTACCGGGGACTGCCGCCGGGGCCGATCGGCAACCCGGGGCACGCGGCGATCGAGGCGGCGCTGGAGCCGAAGAAGGGGACGTGGCTGTTCTTCGTCACCACCGACCCGGACCGCAAGATCACCAAGTTCGCCACGACCTACGACCAGCAGCTGGAGCTGGAGAAGGAGTTCCGGGCCTGGCAGAAGGCGAACCCGGGCAACTGAACGAGGAAGTGGCAGTGGGGGAGACGGGCCGCCGGGCCGCGGTGCTGGGGTCGCCGGTCGCGCATTCGCTGTCGCCGGTCCTGCACCGGGCGGCGTACGGCGCGATGGGCCTGGACGGATGGTCCTACGAGGCGATCGAGTGCGGTGAGGAGGACTTTCCCGGCCTCCTCGGCGCTCTCGGTCCCGAGTGGGCGGGGCTGTCGCTGACCATGCCGCTCAAGCGCGCCGCGCTGGACCTGGTCGACGCGGTGTCGGACCTGGCGGTGAAGGTCGGCGGCGTCAACACGGTCGTGCTGCGGGACGGGCGGCGCCACGGCGACAACACCGACGTCCACGGCATCGTGACGGCGCTGACCGAGGCGGGCGTGAAGCCCGTCCCGCCGCACGGCGGAACGCCCGCGCTGGTGCTGGGCGGCGGTGCCACGGCGGCGTCCGCCCTGGCCGCGCTCGCCGCGCTCGGCATGGAGGAGGCGGTGCTCGCGGTGCGGACGCCGGAACGCGCCTCCGAGGCGGCGGAGGCCGGGGTGAGGTTCGGGCTCGCGGTCCGGGTCGTGACGCTCGACCGGGTCGCCGCGCACCTGCCCGCCGGACTGGTGGTCTCGACGCTCCCGGGACGGGCGGCGGACGCCCTCGCCGAGCCCGTCGCCCCCGCGGGCGCGGCCCTGTTCGACACGGTGCTGTTCGACGTGGTGTACGCGCCGTGGCCCACGGCGCTCGCCACGGCGGTCGGGCGGGCCGGCGGGACGGTCGTCGGCGGTTTCGAGATGCTGCTGCACCAGGCCGTCCGGCAGGTGGCGCTGATGACCGGCCGCGACGACGTGCCGGTGGAGGCGATGCGTGCCGCGGGCGAGGCGGAGCTGTCCCGCCGCGCCTGATCACCTGATCGCCGCTTCAGGGGCCTGCCGGAGGCGGAGCGCGCGGCGGGCGGCGCCGCTTCACCGACTCGTCGATGCTGGTGAGGATGACCGGCAGGATCACGCTGAGCCAGAAGTCCTTCCAGCCCCACGCGCCGAGGGCGACGCCGAACGCGCTGCCGGCGCACACCAGGGCCAGCAGGAGCGCGGCCCAGTGGCGCCGCGCCAGGGCCACCGGATCGACGAGCCGGCGGTGCGGCAGCAGCGCCGCCAGCGGGAGTTCCCGCGCATGGCCGAGCTGCACGACCGTCGCGTCCGGCAGCCAGTGCAGCACGTCGGCGTCCCCCGCGATCCGGGTCCGGGCCAGCGCGACCAGCGTCTCCAGCCGCCACCAGAGCGTCCACAGCGAGGTGCGGCCGCCGCCCGGCGGGCCATTCCAGCGCGGGTCGGCGACCTCGCCGCGCACCAGGGTCCGGAACGCGCGGGCGACGGCCGGTCCGTGCGGTCCGCGCGGGTCCCGCAGCAGCGCGGTGAGCGCGACCGGGAGGCCGTAGTGCCAGAGGGCGAGCCGCCACACCGGCTTGGAGCCGGTGCCGTGCGGGGAGACGTCGTAGGTCTCGATCCACGTGTGGTCGTCGTCCGGGTCGAGGTGCTCCAGCAGCCAGTCGTAGGCGTCCAGCAGCCGCTCGGTCCGCAGGTCCGGCCGCGCCTCCGCCAGCGTCACCAGCGCGAACGCGGTGTGGGTGACGGTGGGCCGGGACGCCTGCGTCGGTCCCCAGCCGGGCCGGTGCGCGGTGCGGTCGGCGGTCAGCCACTCCACGCCCCGGTCGACCGCCGGGTCGTAGGGGTTGAGCTGGCTGAGCGCGCGGAGCGCCAGGCACGTCAGCCACACCCGGGACCGGCAGCCGTGCAGGGAGCCCCAGCCGCCGTCGGCGTTCTGGTTGCGCACCAGCCACAGGTAGGCGCGCCTGAGGTCGGGCGCGTCGTCGCGCAGGCCGCAGCGGGCGCGGGCGAGGAACCGCGCGATCCAGCCGGTGGCCTCCACGACCGGCATGCCGAGGCTGGTCTTGGTGGCCCAGCCGCCGTCCAGGAGTGCGTCGGCGGAGTTCGTCTGCCGCGCGGCGAGGAGGGCGAGGCCCTCGTCGAAGTACTCGAACGGGCGGCCCGCCTCGGCGAACGCCAGCAGCCCGAGGGCCGTCGCGGTGGTGCCCGGCTCGGGGCGGGACAGCTCGTGGTACCAGCCGCCGCCCGAGCCGAGAGCGGGCGCGTAGGTGTCGCGCAGCACGTCCAGCGATTCGGTCAGCCGGGTCTGCAGGACCGCCATGTCGATGGCGGGGACGTCGGCGGGCCCGGACGCGGCGGCGGGACGTTCGGCGCGGGGGGCCGGTGCGGGGAGAGGAGGTGTCTGATTCACGATGTCGCCTTCTGTGCCCCTTTATGCCCGCAAGGCCAGACTTTGTACCTTATGGGTTCTATGTCGGTATCCGTTGATGTACAGATCGCCGGTGCCGGGCATCGTGGAACGAGAGTGGTCCCGCGGTCCGTGGTGCTGGAGGAGGCTTGGCCGAGCCGACGGTGTGGAGCGAGCCCGGTCCCGAGTGCGTGCTGTGCCCGCCCCTGCGGTTCCGGTTCAACGCCATGGCCGGCCTGCCGGGGGAGACGGGCGTCATCGCGCGCGACGCGGCCTTCCTCCTGATGCCGGACGTCGCGCCGCTGGCAGAGGGACACGTGCTCCTGGTGACACGCGAGCACCACCAGTGCGCCGGGGCGTTCGGCCGCGCCATGTGGGAACGCGCGATGTCATGGCGTGACCGCGTCGCCCGCCTCTACCGCGAGGCGTACGGGGACGGCGCGCTGCTGCTGTTCGAGCACGGTCCGGCGAGCGCCCAGGGCGGCGGCGCCTGCATCGACCACGCGCACTGGCACCTGCTCCCGGGAACGCACGGCGTCCGGGCGGTGGTGGAGCAGCAGGGCCTTCCCGGAGCGCCCGCCGGCCACACCGCGCTGCGGGCGTACTTCCGCACCGGCCGCTCCTACCTCCTGATAGAGGAGGACGGCGTCGCGACGGTCCACCCCGGCGACGGTGTGCGGAGCCAGTTCCTGCGCTGGGCCGTCACCGCGGGCGCGGGCGACGAGACGTGGCGCTGGCAGGAGACGTTCGGGCTCCCCGGCAGCAGGCGCCGGTTCCTGCGCACGCTCCGGGCCCTGCGCGCGGCGGTGGGGCCCGAGGCGGAGGCGGTCCCGCGCGGCGGTCACGTCCCCGAGAGCCACCAGTAGAGCTCGGACGCCGCGAGCCGGTCGCCGAAACCGGCGCGCTCGACACCGTCGCCGTATCCGGTGGGGTATTCCAGCAGCAGCCGTCCCCGCCGGTACGCGATCACCCGCTCCAGCGCGGTGGCGCCGAAGCGCAGGAGCCACAGCGGCCGGCCGGGCACCGCGCGGTCCAGTTCCGGCAGCAGCCCCCGCACCTCGTGCCCGCCGTCCGGTACCGGCCGGCCGAGCAGCCGCGCCAGCGTGGGCGCCTCGGAGATGACCGCGTCGGCGAGCGCGAGCACGGGGAGCACGGCCCCGGCCGGGAGCCGCGCGTCGATGTCGTGGGGGACGAGGTCGAACGCGACCCGCGTCCCCGCGTCACGGGCCGTCCGTGCCGCCGCGCGCAGCGCCTCCCGCGAGACCGGGGACAGCAGCGAGTACCCGTCGGTGACCAGCACGTCCGCGGCCCCGATCCCGGCCGCCGCCGCGCGGACCTCCGGCTCGGTGAGGCGGCGGCCCGGCGGGTCGTCCTGGACGACCAGGAGCCGGGCGCCCCGCCCGCCCCCGCGCGGCCGGTCGCGCAGCATCACCGCGACGCCGTTGGCCGTGCCGGGCTCGACGCGCAGGTGGTCGTCCGCGCCGATCCGCCGCAGCTCCCGGCGGATCACCGGCGTGAAGTCGTCGTCCCCGACCTTTCCCAGCACGCCGACCCGGCTGAAGTAGCGCGTCGCGCAGCGGGCCAGGTTGACGGCCGTCCCCGCGACCATGGCCCGTGCCGGGGCGTAGGAGAGACGGTCGGCGTCCAGTTCGGTGAACCGGACGTCCGGCAGCGAAGCGCGGATCTCGATTCCCACGTCCCCGATGACGAAGAGTCCGAAGCGGCGCTCGTCCGCGCCCTCCAGGCCCGGCCACTGCACGGGCGTCCGGGGTGCGGCCATGTCGCGGCCGCTCAGCGCGGCGGGACGAGGAAGGCCCGGATCACCGGACGCAGGCTCGGGATGAGGTCGTAGGCGTGGAGCTCGTCGAGCGGCACCCATGCGCATTCGTCGAGATGGTCGCCCGCGTCCTGGTTCTCCAGGCCGGCGTCCAGCGTGAGCGGCCGGCAGCGGCGCGCGGCCGCCACGACGCGCACCCGCCCCCGCTGGGCCGGGGCCGCCCGGTCGGGCATGAACCATTGCCAGAGATGGAACGCCGCGCCCGGGTCGATCTTGAGGCCGACCTCCTCCCAGACCTCCCGGCGGATGTGGTCGTCCAGGTCCAGGTCGTCCTCCTCCAGACGCCCGCCGGGGACCTCCCAGCGGCCCGGATGGAACGGGTCGGACGCGGACTTGCGGACCAGCAGGAGCCGTCCGCCGGAAACGATGAACGCCTTCTGGGCGAACGCCAGCCTGATCGGCGACAAGGCGGTGAGGGGGCCGGCCATGCCGGCCTCGACCGAGGGCATCGCGGGAACTACCTCCCTGGTGCCGGCCGCACCGGGCCGTCTTCGCTCCACCGTAACAAGCCCGGACCGCCGTGCCGAGAGCGCAGGACCCGGGAATGCGCGTGCGCCCCGATCCGTTGACGAGGGTGGCGTACCTCACGAGGCTCCTCGGAACGCCTGAAAGGATGCGTTCCGTAGCGCGCCGCACCTTGCCAGGTGGTACTCTTGGTGGCTGACCGGCCCTGTGCACGCGACCCGCAGCGGTGGCGCGCACCGGGCGCTCAAGCGGAGGCCACCTCCCACCTGACCGGCCAGTGAGGCCGGTGGGTCCTCGGTCCGGCGAACGGGCGCATGGCGCTCGTCCCGTCGTCGTCCCCGGGCGGCACTGCCGTCCAGGGAGACCGAAGGTGGCCCCGTGCGTGAGTCGTGCGGGGCTTTTCTTGTGGAAGCCTCGGGGTACGACCGGTCCCACAAAGCTTGAGAACGGCCCCAAGGAGGTCCCATCAGCGCCGAACCGCGTATCAACGACCGCATTCGCGTGCCCGAGGTCCGGCTCGTCGGCCCGAACGGCGAACAGGTGGGCATCGTGCCCATCGCCAAGGCCCTTGAAATCGCGCGTGAGTCGGACCTCGACCTCGTCGAGGTGGCGCCCACCGCGCGTCCGCCCGTCGCCAGGCTCATGGACTACGGCAAGTTCAAGTACGAGTCCGCGATGAAGGCGCGTGAGGCGCGGAAGAACCAGGCGCACACGGTCATCAAGGAGATCAAGCTCCGCCCGAAGATCGACCCGCACGACTACGAGACCAAGAAGGGTCACGTGGTGCGGTTCCTGAAGGCCGGGGACAAGGTGAAGGTCACGATCATGTTCCGTGGTCGCGAGCAGTCCCGCCCCGAGCTCGGCTACCGGCTGCTGCAGAGGCTCGCCGACGACGTCGAGGAGCTCGGCTTCGTCGAGTCGCGGCCCAAGCAGGACGGCCGGAACATGATCATGGTGATCGGTCCGCACAAGAAGAAGACGGCCCGCGGGCAGGAGGCCGAGACCACCGCCTGAACGGCCGTCCGGGGCCGCCCGCGGCGGTCCCGACTCCGCGACCTCGCGCAGAGCGGGGTCGCGGCGCACGTACATTGAAGCCTGACCTGGCGCGTCCACGGACACGTTCGCGGAGCCCCCGTGTGATGCGCCGATCAGGCGCGCCCCCGCGCGTCCGCACGGGGGCCGGGAACGAGGGAGACGACGGCGACCATGCCGAAGACCAAGACCCACAGCGGTGCCAAGAAGCGCTTCAAGCTGACCGGCTCCGGCAAGGTGATGCGCCGCCGCGCCAACAAGAACCACCTGCTCGAGCACAAGCCGTCCAAGCGGACCCGGCGGCTCGACGGCCCGGCCGTGGTGGCCGAGGCCGACGCGAAGAACATCAAGAAGCTGCTGCGCAAGTAGCACTCGACCTGCACTATCAGCGACCGGCCGAGGTCGGCATGGCCCCGGCCCCCACGAAGGAGTTCAGCACGTGGCACGCGTGAAGCGGGCGGTCAACGCCGCCAAGAAGCGTCGGGTCGTCCTGGAGCGGTCGAGCGGCTACCGCGGTCAGCGTTCGCGCCTGTACCGCAAGGCCAAGGAGCAGCAGCTCCACTCGATGACGTACGCGTTCCGGGACCGCAAGGACCGCAAGGGCCAGTTCCGCCGGCTGTGGATCCAGCGGATCAACGCCGCGGCCCGCGCCAACGGCATCACCTACAACCGGTTCATCCAGGGGCTGAAGGCCGCCGAGATCGAGGTCGACCGCCGCATGCTCGCCGAGCTGGCCGTGAACGACGCGCCCGCGTTCGCCGCCCTGGTCAAGGTCGCCAAGGACGCGCTTCCCGCCGAGGGCTCGGAGGCGGCCTGACCCGGGTACCGGGCGACAGGCGATCACAGCGACATGGCGGGCCGCGAGCTGACCTCCCTCCGATCACCGCGGGTGAAGTCCGCTCGCCGGCTCGCCAAGCGCGCCTTCCGGCGCCGTGAGAACCGGTTCCTCGCCGAGGGGCCGCAGGCGGTGCGGGAGGCGCTGGAGATCCCCGGCGGCCTCGCCGAGCTGTTCACCACGGCCGAGGCCGAGGCCCGCCATCCCGAGCTGGTGCTCGCCGCCGAGCGCGCCGGAGCCCCGGTGCTGCGCGTCAGCGGCGAGATCATGGCCGAGCTCGCCCAGACCGTCACCCCGCAGGGGCTGCTGGCGGTCTGCGAGTTCGTGGACGTCCCGCTGGCCAGTGCCCTGGAGGCCGGGCCCCGGCTGGTGACCGTCCTCGCGCACGTCCGCGACCCCGGCAACGCCGGGACCGTCCTGCGCACCGCCGACGCCGCCGGCTCGGAGACGGTCGTGTTCACCGACGCGTCCGTCGACCCCTACAACGGCAAGTGCGTCCGGGCCTCGGCGGGCAGCCTGTTCCACCTGCCCGTCGTGGTCGGCCCGCGCTTCGGCCCGCTGATCGCCGAGCTGAAGCAGGCCGGCCTCACCGTCCTGGCCGCCGACGGCGCCGGCGAGCGCACCCTTGACGACGCGATCGACGAGGGCCTGCTCGCGCGGCCCACCGCCTGGGTGTTCGGGAACGAGGCGTGGGGGCTCCCGGACGAGATCCTCGGGCACGTCGACGAGGTCGTGCGGGTCCCCATCCACGGGCGCGCCGAGAGCCTGAACCTGGCGACGGCGGCGGCCGTATGCCTGTATGCCTCCGCCCGCGCGCAGCGCAGGAGCTGAGCGGACGCCGCCGAGGGCTCCCAGGTGAGGGTCGTACGTGCCGACGACCTCACCGGTTCAATGCGATCTGTGATCGGATGGCCGCAATCGGTCGCCCCCGGCGCGCTTTTCCGGGCGGTGACCTGGGAGAATGGTGCGCGCGCGGACGAGGGGCGGGGGTGCGCCGCCGCGCGGCGGCTCGTCCGCAGGTAGGAACGGGAAACGGGTCCGGCGGGGGATCTCGCCGCCCGGCTCCGCGCCTACGGTGTTGATCAGTGCGTTGACCGGGGCGGCGACGATGCCGTGCAGAGTGGGGGCGAACGTGATGACCGAGGGGACCAGGCCGGCCAGGAGGCCGGGCCGGCGCGCGCCGGAGGTGAGGTGCCGGACGGCGGCCCCGGCCGCCGGATCTCCCGCGGCCCGCGCGGCGCGGGTGCACGCGGCCGGCGGCGCGCTGGAGGTCGCGATCACCCGGGTGCGGGGCGACACCGCCGTCGTCGCGGTCACCGGCGAGATCGACCTGCGTACGTCCGACGTCTTGCGCGCGCGGCTCGTCGAGTTGCACGCCGCGGGGCCGCGCCGGCTGGTGGCCGACTTCGCCGGCGTCCCGTTCTGCGACGCGGCCGGGCTCGGCGCGCTGGTCGCCGCGCACAACCAGATCGCCGCGTCCGGCGGTGAGATCGTGCTCGTCGGGGTCCGCCCCGCCCAGCTGCGGCTGCTGCGCATCACCGGGCTCCAGCGCCTGTTCGCGGTCCACGCCGACGTGGACGGCGCCCTCGCCGCGCTGGACTCGCCCACCACGTCCGGATGAGACCCGGGTGAGGTCCCCGGCCTCCTGGTGAGGCCTGGCCCGGACCCGCCGCGACGCCGCCCGAGGGCTACACATGCCTTGCCGGCGGGCGGTTTCCGGGTCCCGTAAGGTGCCCGACTGGGGCTAGAGTCTCTTGTCGACAGGCCGCGTTCTCTTCGGTGCACTGGAGGCCGCATTGGGCGGAGAGGAACCCCCTCCCGTGGCCGCGCGCGTGCCCGCGAAGGGGGCAGCGCCGGGCCCCGGCGGGGTCTCGGCGGACGACCTGCCCGACGGGATGCTGGTCGCCGACCGCGACGCCCGGGTGGTGGTCTTCAACGCCGCCGCCGCGCGGATGACCGGGATCGCCGCCGCGTCCGCCCTCGGCCGTGACTTCCGCGACGTCCTGCACCTGCACGACGCGGAGGGCCGCGACTGGTGGAAGTGCCTCGCGCCCTACGACGGCCTCCGCACCCGCACCCGCCATCCCGAGCGCGTCCTGTTCCTGCCGGGCGGCGCGGAGCTGCTCGTGACGGCCGCGTACCAGAGGGACGGCGAAGGCCGGGTGGAGCGGTTCACGGTGTGCCTGCGCGACGCCCTGCACCGCGCCCGCCAGGAACGCGACCGCGCCGACCTCGTCTCCACCGTCGCCCACGAGCTGCGCTCCCCGCTGACGAGCGTCAAGGGCTTCACCGCGACACTGCTGGCGAAGTGGCACCGCTTCAACGACGACCAGAAGCGCGTGATGCTGGAGACCGTCAACGCCGACGCCGACCGCGTCACCCGGCTGATCACCGAGCTGCTGGACGTGTCCCGCATCGAGGCCGGCCGGCTGGAGATGCACCGCCAGGTCGTCGACCTGCCCGAAGAGGTGCGCAAGGTCATCGCCGGCCGGGTCGCAGCCGGCGACCCGGAGGACCGCTTCCGCTTCGAGGTCCGCGGCGAGCTGCCCGAGATGTGGCTCGACCCCGACAAGATGGACCAGATCCTGGGTAACCTCGTGGAGAACGCGGTGCGCCACGGAGCCGGCACCGTCACGATCGTGGTGGAGCCGGACGCGTACAAGGAGGGAGCGGCCGTGCTGGTGCGCGACGAGGGCGAGGGCATTCCGCCCGAAGCCGTCCAGCGCGTCTTCCGGCAGTTCTGGCGCGGTCCCGGCGGCAACCGCCGCGGCGGCACCGGCCTCGGGCTCTACATCGTCAAGGGCCTCGTCGAGGCGCACGGCGGCGTGATCACCGTGCGGAAGGCGCCCGGCGGGGGCGCCGAGTTCCGATTTACCGTGCCCGCAGGGGCCCCCGACCACGCCGCCTGAGCGCGGCGCGCACCGCGGCACGGACCGCGGCCACGGGTTCCCGACAGGGCCAGCGCGTCGAGCGCACGCTTTCCGGATCCCCCTCGCCCGCGCACTAGACTGCGGGCGTCCCACGCCGACCGGAGTCGATCACACCACCATGTCTGCACCCAACAAGTCCTATGATCCCGTCGAGGTGTCCGCGTTGCAGCCCGAAGAGCTGGACCGCGTCCGCGACGAGGCGCTCTCGGCCATCGCCGGGGCCGGCGACCTCGACGCCCTGAAGCAGGTCCGCCTGGCGCACGCCGGGGACCGTTCCCCGCTGGCGCTCGCCAATCGCGAGATCGGCGCGCTGCCGCCCGCCGCCCGCGCCGACGCGGGCAAGCGCATCGGCGCCGCCCGCGGCGCGGTGTCCAAGGCGCTGAAGGAGCGCCAGGCGGAACTGGAGGAGGAACGCGACCAGCGCGTCCTCGTCGAGGAGACCGTCGATGTCACGCTGCCGTGGGACCGCGCCCCGCGCGGCGCGCGGCACCCGCTGACCACCATGCAGGAGCGGATGGCCGACGTCTTCGTCTCGCTGGGCTTCGAGGTCGCCGAGGGGCCCGAGGTCGAGGCGGAGTGGTTCAACTTCGACGCGCTCAACTTCAAGCCCGACCACCCCGCCCGCACGATGCAGGACACCTTCTTCGTCGGGTCGGAGGAGACCGGCCTGCTCATGCGCACGCACACCTCGCCGGTGCAGATCAGGGCGCTGCTTTCGCGTGAGCTGCCGGTCTACGTGGTGATGCCGGGGCGGACGTTCCGCACCGACGAGCTGGACGCCACGCACAGCCCCGTCTTCCACCAGTTGGAGGGCCTCGCGGTCGACGAGGGCCTGACGATGGCCGACCTGCGCGGCGGCATCGACGCCTTCGCCACCGGCATGTTCGGCGAGGGCCTGAAGACCCGGTTCCGGCCGTCGTACTTCCCGTTCACCGAGCCGTCGGCCGAGGTCGACATGCAGTGCTTCGTGTGCCGGGGCGCCTCAGCGGAGCCGGGCGCCGACCCGTGCCGCACCTGCAGTTCGGAGGGCTGGATCGAGCTGGGCGGCTGCGGCATGGTCAACCCGCGCGTGCTGGTCGCCTGCGGCATCGACCCGGACCGCTACAGCGGCTGGGCGTTCGGGCTCGGCGTCGAGCGGACGCTGATGTTCCGGCACGGCGTGGAGGACATGTACGACATGGTGGAGGGCGACGTCCGGTTCACCCTCCCGTTCGGGATGGAGATCTGATGCGGGCCCCGCTTTCCTGGCTGCGCGAGTACGTCGAGCTCCCGGCCGGCGTGGACGGCCGGGCGCTGGCCGCCGAGCTGATCGCGGCGGGCCTGGAGGTCGAGACCGTCGACCGGGCCGGCGCCGACCTCACCGGCCCGCTCGTCGTCGGCGAGGTCCTGGCGATCGAGGAGCTGACCGGCTTCAAGAAGCCGATCCGCTACTGCCGGGTCGACGTCGGCCGGGCCAACGGCACCGGCGAGCCGCAGAACATCGTGTGCGGCGCCGTCAACTTCGCGGCCGGGGACCATGTGGCCGTCATCCTCCCGGGCGGCGTGCTGCCCGGCGGCTTCGAGATCGGCGCCCGCAAGACCTACGGCAAGGTGTCCGAGGGCATGATCTGCTCGGTCAGCGAGCTGGGCATCGGCGAAGACCACAGCGGCATCCTCGTCCTGCCGCCGGACACCCCCGTCGGCGCGGACGCGATCGAGCTGCTCGGGCTGCGCGACGACGTCCTGGACATCGCCGTCAGCCCCGACCGCGGCTACGCCCTGTCGATCCGCGGCATCGCCCGCGAGGCGGCCACGGCCTACGGCGTCCGGTTCAAGGATCCGGCCGGCGTGGAGCTTCCGGCGGACGACCGGGAATCGTATCCGGCGAGCATCGCGGACCCCACCGCCTGCGACCGGTTCGTGCTGCGCGAGGTGCGCGGCTTCGACCCCGACGCGGCGACCCCGCTGTGGATGCAGGTCCGCCTGCACCGCGCCGGGATGCGCCCGGTGTCGCTGGCCGTCGACGTCACCAACTACCTGATGCTGGAGCTCGGGCAGCCGCTGCACGCCTTCGACCGGGGCAGGCTCACCGGCCCGATCGTCGTGCGGCGGGCCGCCCCCGGCGAGAAGCTGGAGACGCTCGACCACGTCAGCCGCGCCCTCGACCCCGAGGACATCCTCATCACCGACGAGTCGGGCCCGATCTCGATGGCGGGCACGATGGGCGGTCTCGCCACCGAGATCGGCGACCGGTCCTCCGACATGGTCATCGAGGCCGCGCACTTCGACGACATCGGCACCGCCCGGATGAGCCGCCGGCACCGGCTGCACAGCGAGGCGTCCTACCGGTTCGAGCGCGGCGTCGACCGCGAGCTGCCGCTGTACGCGTCCTACCGCGCGGCGCGGATGCTGGCCGAGCTGGGCGGCGCGGAGATCGTGCCGGGCGTCACCCACGCCGAGGCGCCCGTCGAGCCGGTCACCGTCACGATGCCCGCCGGCCACCCCGACAGGGTCGCGGGCGTCGTCTACGGGCGGGACGCGGTCGTCCGCCGGCTGGAGCAGGTCGGCTGCGCCGTCGAAGGGGACGACACGCTCACGGTGAGGCCGCCGTCCTGGCGCCCCGACCTCACCGACCCCAACGACCTCGCCGAAGAGGTCATCCGGCTGGAGGGGTACGAGGACATCCCCGCCAGGGCGCCGCGCCCGGTCGCCGGGAAGGGGCTGACCGTCCAGCAGCGGCTGCGCCGCCGCGTCGGCCGCGCGCTCGCGGGGGCCGGTTACGTCGAGGCGCTGACCTTCCCGTTCGTCGCCGAGAAGGACCTGGACGGCCTCCAGCTCCCCGCCGGCGACGACCGCCGCCGGACGCTGCGGCTCGCGAACCCGATGTCGGAGCAGGAGCCGCTGCTGCGCACGACCCTCCTGACGGGGCTGCTCAAGGCGCTGGCGCTCAACGTGGGACGCGGCTTCGCCGACACCGCCCTGTACGAGCTGGGCGTGGTGTTCCGGCCGGACCCGGACGCGCCCGCCCGCGCACCGCGCCTCGCGGTCGACCGCGGCCCGTCGCCCGAGGAGATCGCTTCCCTGGAGGCGGCGCTGCCCGACCAGCCGCACCGCGTGGCCGCCGTCCTGTCCGGCGACCGCGAGCCGTCCGGCTGGTGGGGCACGGGCCGTCCGGCGCTGTGGGCGGACGCGATCGAGGCGGCCCGCACCGTGGCCCGCGAGGCGGGCGTCGAGCTGAGGGCCGAGGCCGACCGGCACGCGCCGTGGCATCCGGGCCGCTGCGCCGCGCTCTACGCGGGCGACACCCTCGTCGGGCACGCCGGTGAGCTCCACCCGCGCGTCACCAAGGCGTACGGTCTGCCCGCGCGGACCTGCGCGATGGAACTGGAGCTGCGCCGCCTCGGCGACCCCGCGACCGTCCGCGCGCCGCACGTGTCGCGCTACCCGGTCGCCACCCAGGACGTCGCGCTGACCGTCGACTCCTCGGTGCCGGCCGCGGAGGTGGAGTCGGCGCTGCGCGCCGGCGCCGGCGACCTGCTGGAGGCGATCCGGCTGTTCGACGTCTACACCGGCGAGCAGGTGGGCGAGGGCCGCAAGTCCCTCGCCTACTCGCTGCGCTTCCGCGCCCCGGACCGCACCCTCACCGCCGAGGAGGCCTCGGAGGCCCGCGCCGCCGCCGTGGCGTCCGCCTCCGACCGCACCGGCGCCACCCTCCGCGGCGCCTGACCCACGCGAAACCCGCTCCGGGCCCGCCCTTCCGCGGGGCCGGGGCGGATTCACGTCTCGACCGGCGTAGCCGAGGCTTCAGGCTCTCGACGAGGGGCCGCCTGGAAAACCTGTTAATGCTACTTGTGTTGCGATAAGGGATCGGGTAATCTCGACCACGTCACATCGCCGCCCGGCAGGGGAGTCCATTGAGGATCTGAGGTCCGACACCGCGCAGCGGCCGTTCACCGGCCCGCGCACGTGACCTCAGTGTGGACTCTCGTCTCGCCGGGCTTTCCCATGCCCGCCGGCGCGTCGCGCGGCTCCGCGGTGTCTCCATGTGTCCCGCACCTGCTCATCACCATGGAGGCCGCCCCTATGTCATTCGCCATCGTGTGCTCGGACCTGTCTTTCGCCTGGGAGGACGGCACCGTCGTCCTCGACGGCCTGGACGCCGCGTTCGGCGCCGGGCGGACCGGGCTCATCGGGGTCAACGGATCCGGCAAGTCCACCCTGCTGAAGATCATCGCCGGGGAGCTGCGTCCCGGGTCGGGAACCGTCGGCGTCGACGGCGAGGTCGGCTACCTGCCGCAGAACCTCGCCCTCGGCGGCGCGGCCACGGTCTCGGACCTGCTCGGTGTCAGCGCGACGCGCGCCGCGCTGCACGCCATCGAGCGCGGCGAGGCCACCGAGGAGAACTTCGCCGCGGTGGGCGACGACTGGGACGTCGAGGAGCGCGCACGCGCCGAGCTGGACCGGCTCGGCCTGGACCACATCGGCCTGGACAGGGCCGTCCCGGCGCTGTCGGGCGGCGAGGCCGTGATGGTCGGGCTCGCGGCGCAGTTCCTCGCGCGTCCCGACGTCCTGCTGCTGGACGAGCCGACCAACAACCTCGACCTGGACGCGCGGCACCGCCTGTACGACGCGGTCGCGGCCTGGACAGGCGTGCTCGTCGTCGTCAGCCACGACCGCGAACTCCTCGACCGCGTCGACGAGATCGCCGACCTGCGCGACGGCGCGATCCGGTCGTTCGGCGGCGCCCTGTCCGCCTACGAGGAGCTGCTCGCCGTGGAGAAGGAGGCGGCGGAGCGGACGGTCCGTGCCGCCGAGACCGACCTGCGGCGCCAGAAGCGCGAACTGGAGGAGGCGCACGTCAAACTGGCCCGGCGCAAGCGCTACGGGGCCAAGATGAACGAGAACAAGCGCGAGCCGAAGATCGTGATGGGGGAGCGCAAACGGCAGGCGCAGGTGTCGGCCGGCAAGCACCGCATCATGCACGAGGAGAGGCTCGCCGGCGCCCGCACGAGGCTCACCGAGGCGGAGGAGGCGGTCCGTGAGGACGCCGGGATCCGGATCGAGCTGCCCGCCACCCGTGTACCGGCAGGCCGGACGGTCGTCACCGTGACCGGCCTGACCGCGCCGGAGCCGGAGACCGGGACGCTCGGCGAGCTGATCGTCCGGGGCCCGGAGCGGATCGCGCTGACCGGCCCGAACGGTTCCGGCAAGACGACGTTCCTCCGGGCGCTCACCGGCGAGTGCCTCCCGGAGGGAGTGTCGGTCAAGGTCGGGGTGGACGGCGTCCGGTACCTGCCGCAGCGGCTCGATGTCCTCGACGAGGAGCTCAGCGTCCTGGACAACGTCCGCGCGCAGGCCCCTTCGGCGCCGCCGTCGAAGGTCAGGGCCGGGCTGGCGCGCTTCCTGTTCCGCGGCGCGCGGGCCGAGCGGCCGGCCGGGACGCTGTCGGGCGGGGAGCGCTTCCGCGCCGTGCTGGCGTCCCTGCTGCTCGCCGAGCCCGCCCCGCAGCTGCTCATGCTGGACGAGCCGACCAACAACCTCGACATGGCCAGCGCCGCGCAGCTCGCGCAGGCCCTCACCGCCTATGAGGGCGCCCTGATCGTGGTCAGCCACGACGAGCCGTTCCTGAGCACCCTCGGCATCACCCGCAGGCTGCGCATGGACCGTGCGACCGGCCTGACCGAGACCGGGCCGGGTGGCGAAAATGCGGTGATGGCATGATCAATCGCCTGTTACCGTTGTGCCCACATCGAGGGGAGTCATCGGGGTGCCGACCAAGCTCAACCAGATCATCGCGGTCGAGAAGGGCGTCAAGAGCAAGTCCTTCCAGGACCTGACCGCCGCGCACCATGCGGTCCAGAAGGCTCCGCTGCTGTCGGGCATCTCGCGGACCTACCAGCCGAGGGACGAGGAGGGGGAGCAGCTGCCCGCCGAGTCCACCCGGGTCCAGGTCAAGGTCGACGACGTCCTGCGCGACGTGACGGGCTCGCTGACGCGGCTGTTCGACGTCACCGCCACCAAGGACTGGGCGAACTGCACCGCCCGGGCCGACGTGGCGGTCGACGGCACGACGCTGCTGCGCGACGTGCCGGTCTCCTACCTGCTCTTCCTGGAGAAGCAGCTCAAGGACCTGCACACCTTCGTCAAGAAGCTGCCGGTGCTGGACGCCGCGGAGGCGTGGACCTTCGACGCGTCCACCGACGTGTGGCGGACCGAGGCGGTCCGCACCGTGAAGACCAAGAAGGTCCCGCGCAACCACGTCAAGGCGGAGGCGACCGAGAAGCACCCGGCCCAGGTCGAGGTGTACTACGAGGACGTCCCCGTCGGCACGTGGACGACGGTGAAGTTCTCCGGGGCGCTTCCGGCCAGGCGCGTCAACGAGCTGCTCGGCCGCGTGGAGAAGCTGCAGGACGCGGTCAAGTTCGCCCGTGAGGAGGCCAACGCGGCCGAGGTCACCGACCAGCGGGTCGGCGAGGCGGTCTTCGGCTACCTGTTCGGGTGAGCGCGCCGCACGAGACGATTCCGACAACTCAATAGGATCCCCCCGCCGTGGCGCGGGGGGTGCGCGAGGAGCGCAAGCTGAAGCTGAAGCCGAAGCTGACCAGGATGAGTGTCACATGCGGGTTCGAGTCCCGCCCCCGGCATCCGCGCCGGGGTGGCCCAACGGTAGAGGCGGCCATCCGATCAAACTCAGATTCTCGCTCCAGACTCAGCATTCACCGCCGATCGCCGGATCGCGCGGACGTGGACTACCACCGTCGAGATGCCGGTTCGAGTCCGGCTCGCCGCGCTCGTGCGGCGGTCGCATAACGGTAACGCGCGACGGTCTCAGGCTGATCCGCGTCCATCCATGTGCCGGCGTGCGAATTGGGCGGTAACCACAGGGGCCCGGGGGGCGGCAAAACCCTCGGGCCCCGCTCCGCGCGCGTCAGGTCAGGACCCGCTTGGTGAAGGTGCGGGTCGCGGCCCAGGTCAGCAGGACCGTCCCGCCCAGGATGGCCAGCAGGAACGCCCACATGGGCATGTGCGGAACGTCCGGCGTGAGCACGCTGCGCAGCCCCTCGCTGACGTACACCAGGGGGTTGAACAGGCTGGCGATCTGCAGCCAGCGGATGCCGTCCAGCGCCGACCACGGGTAGTACACGCAGCCGAGCATGGTCATCGGCAGCAGCACCATCGCGAACAGCACCTGGACCTTCTGCGGGTTCATCAGCGTGCCGAGCAGCAGGCCGCCCGCGGCCGACATGAGCGCCCCGGCCACCATGACCAGGACCAGCACCGGCCAGTTGCTCACGTGGACGCTGGGCGACTCGCCCTCGGCGTGGATGAACAGCACCGCGGGGAACACCAGCAGCCCGCCGATCAGCCCCTGCGCCGCCGCCGCGATGATCTTCTGGGCGGCCAGCAGCGGGATCGGCAACGGCGCCAGCGCCCGGTCGGTGATGGACTTCTGCCAGGTCAGCTCCATCATCAGCGGGAAGATCACCGCCATCATGGCCTGCATGATGATGGACGACCCGACGAGGCCCGGCAGCAGGATGGTGGAGAACGTCGGGCCCCCGGCGGCCCCCGCCATCGCGCCGCCGCCGAGCTTGGGCAGGACGTAGGCGAACACGAAGACGAACATCACGGGCTGGACCAGCACCCGCACGAACGTCGACAGGAAGTTCTTGCGCAGGACCCGCGCCTCGCGCGCCATCATCGCGGCGAACGTGCGGCCGATCGTCGCCCGCGCCGGCGGCGGCGGAGCCAGGACGGTGGTGCTCAACGGATTTCTCCATTCTGGCCACGGATCGTGGTGGGGGCGATACGTTTGGCGGCGCCGGGTCGGCGAGGACCAAGACGGCCGGGCCTACCGCCGGGCTGGCGGAATGTCAGGTCTGTGGAGCTGGCGTAAGACCGATGGGCAGTGCTCTGTCCCTCGCCGTTGATTCGGGTCGGCTGCTGTCTGAGAAGCAGAAAGCTCAACCTGCGAGGGTTGAAGCCCCTTGTCTCGACGTGGGGTGAGGTCAATCGCGGTACTCCCTTCCGGTGAGGGCGAGAAAGACGGTCTCTAGGCTGGGGCGGAGCTGGCTAGCGTCGGTGACACCGACGCCAGCCGCAGACCCAAGGTCGACGAGTTCGCCGAGGAGGCCGTCGGGGTCGGCGGCGAACACGCGCACCTGGCCGTCGTTGATCTCGACCTTGCTGATCCCCGTGCGCTCGGCGACCGCCTTGACCTCCTCAGGAACGGCCGCGTCGTAGGCCACGGTGATGACGGTGTCGGCGCCCGCGCTGGACTTCAGCTGGTCGACCGTCCCGCTGGCGAGGATCTCGCCGTGGTCGACGACCGCGACCCGGTCGCAGAGTGCCTCGGCCTCTTCCATGTAATGCGTGGTCAGCAGGATGGTCTGCCCGGCGGCCTGGAGACCGCGCAGCACCTCCCACAGGTTGGTGCGGGTCTGCGGGTCGAGCCCGGCCGTCGGCTCGTCGAGGAACAGGACCTCGGGGCCGTGCATGAGGGCGCGGCAGATCATCACGCGCTTGGCCTGCCCGCCCGAGATCTCGAACGGGTTGCCGCCGCGCTGCTCGGTCAGGCCGAACAGCTCCAGCAGCTCGTCGGTGCGCCTGCGGGCGTCGCGGGCGCGCAGCCCGAAGTACCGGCCCCGGAACTCCAGGTTCTCGGCGACGGTCAGGTCGCTGTCGAGGGTGTTGTTCTGCGACACGACTCCGATACGGCGCTTGATCTCGACGGAGTCCTTCACCACGTCCAGGCCGCAGACGTGCGCGCTGCCGCCGGTCGGGACGACGAGGGTGGTGAGCATGCCGATGGTGGTCGACTTGCCCGCGCCGTTCGGGCCGAGCAGCCCGAAGAACTCGCCGCGCGGGACGTCCAGGTCGATGCCCCGGACGGCGGGCACCTCGGGGCGCGGCCCGGAGGCGGGATAGGTCTTCTCCAGGCCGGCCGTGCGAACGGCGGCTTCCGGGGGTTCGGTCATGCGCCGTCTCCCTCCGATTCCTCTTCGTGGGGGTGGAATCCTGAGGCGTCCAAGTATCCACTCGTTCCGGGTTGTCAATCTAGGTTGACATCAGCGCGAGTGTCAACGCCGGTTGACGGCCTGTCGTAGGGGGCGGTTGACCGGTGCCCGTGAGATGGGCATCGTCGCGTGCGTGATTCGGATGTCGAAACGGCGATACCGCGCCCTGGGCGCCGCGGTGGTCCTGCTGGTGGCCGGATGTGGCGGCGGAGCGGACGGCGAGCGCGGGCAGCCGCCGCCTTCACGAGCGGCGACCACGCCGGCCTCGCCCTCGGCGGCGCCTCTGCCGGAACCCAACGGCAGGCTCGCGAAGGACCCGGAGGGCCTGGCCGAGGACCTGAACCGGACGCACCGGGCACTCGGTCCCGCGGTGGACGCGTGGGTGCGCGGTGACCCGAGCCGGACCCGGCCGCCCGAGGCGGTCGTCCACCTGGCCCTGCGGCAGCAGCGGCTCTACCGGGCGCTCGCCAGGGACTCCGGCCTCGAACGGCGCACGATCGCGCGACTCCCGGGAGCGGTCGCCGGCCCGACGCGCGACAACGTGACGGCCGTCGGCAAGCTGCTGGAGCTGGCCAAGCCGGAGGACGACCTCGGCAAGTTCCGCACCCGGGAGCCCGTGCCGGCGGGCGTGCTGCTGAAGCACTTCAAGGACGCCGGGAAGCGGTTCGGCGTCGACTGGCAGGTGCTGGCCGGGATCATGCTGGTGGAGACGAAGTACGGCCGGGTGAAGTCGCCGAGCTGGGCCGGGGCGCAGGGGCCCATGCAGTTCCTGCCCGCGACCTGGCGCCAGTCCGGGATGGACGGCGACATACACGACCCGCGCGACGCGGTCATGGGGGCCGCGAACTACCTGACGTCCTCGGGAGCGCCGGACGACTACCGGCGGGCTCTGCACGCCTACAACCCGACCCCGCTCTACGTGGAGGCGGTGCAGCGTCACGCACGCCAGATGCGGAGGGACCCGCGCGCCTACTACGCCTATTACAACTGGCAGGTCTTCGTCGTGACCAGCCGCGGCGACGTCCGCATCACCGGCCCCGGCGTCCGCCGCTGAGCCCGCGCCACGGGTCACCGCGGGCGGTGAGGCCGGCGGGCCGGCGTCTCGGCACCCGAGACGCATTTGAATATGCATCCATCATCATGCATACTCTTGCCTGTTGCTTCCGAAGGGCAGAGTGGGACATGGGAATCCGGACGGCGGTCGCCGGCGCCAGCGGTTACGCGGGCGGCGAGCTGCTGCGCATCCTCGCGGGACATCCAGAGTTCGAGATCGGCGCGCTGACGGCGGGCTCCAACGCGGGCACCGAGCTGGGCGCGCACCAGCCCCACCTGCGATCCCTGGCCGGGCGCGTCCTGGCCGAGACCACCCCCGGCGACCTCGCGGGCCACGATGTCGTCTTCCTGGCGCTGCCGCACGGCCGGTCCGCAGAGATCGCCGGGCGACTCGGCGAGGACGTGCTGGTCATCGACTGCGGCGCCGACCACCGGCTCAGCGACCCGGGCCAGTGGGAGAGCTTCTACGGGACGTCCCACGCGGGCACCTGGCCCTACGGCCTCCCCGAACTTCCCGGGCGGCGGGACGCGCTGCGGTCCGCCAGGCGCATCGCCGTCCCCGGCTGCTACCCGACGGCGGTCTCCGTCGCGCTGTTCCCGGCGTTCGCCGCCGGGCTCGCCGAACCCGACGTCGTCGTGGTCGCCGCGTCCGGCACCTCGGGCGCCGGAAAGGCCCTCAAGCCGCACCTGCTGGGCAGCGAGGTCATGGGCTCGGTCTCCGCGTACTCGCCCGCCGGAACGCATAGGCATACACCCGAGATGATCCAGAACCTGAGCGCGGTCGCGGGGGAGCCCGTCACGGTGTCGTTCACCCCGACGCTCGCGCCGATGAGCCGGGGCATCCTCGCCACCTGCACGGCCAAGGCCCGCCCCGGCGTGACCGCCGCGGCGCTGCGCGCCGCCTACGGCACGGCGTACGAGGGCGAGCCGTTCGCCGGGCTGCTGCCCGAGGGGCGCTGGCCCGCCACGTCCATGACGCTCGGCGCGAACACCGTCCTCGTCCAGGTCGCCCTGGACGAGGCCGCCGGACGGCTCGTCGCGGTCGCCGCCGTCGACAACCTCACCAAGGGCACCGCCGGCGGCGCGGTGCAGAGCGCCAACATCGCCCTCGGCCTCCCCGAGGACCTCGGGCTCACCACGATCGGAGTGTCCCCTTGAGCGTCACCGCCCCCCGGGGCTTCCGCGCCGCCGGCGTCGTCGCCGGGCTCAAGGACAGCGGGAACCGCGACCTGGCCCTCGTCGTCAACGACGGGCCGTCCCGCGCCGCGGCCGGCGTCTTCACCCGCAACCGCGTGAAGGCCGCGCCGGTGCTGTGGTCGGAGCAGGTCCTCAAGGGCGGCCGCGTCCACGCCGTCGTGCTGAACGCGGGCGGCGCCAACGCCTGCACCGGCGCGCCCGGCTTCCAGGACGCCCACGCCACCGCCGAGAAGGCCGCCGAACTGCTGGAGGACTCGGCCGGCGAGGTCGCGGTCTGCTCCACCGGCCTGATCGGCGAGCGGCTCCCGATGGACCTGCTGCTGCCCGGCGTCGGCAAGGCCGCCGCCGAGCTGTCGCGCGGGGACGGCGGCCTCGCCGCCGCCGACGCGATCCGCACCACCGACACCGTCGCCAAGATCTCCTTCCGGCAGGGCGCGGGCGGCTACATGATCGGCGCGATGGCCAAGGGCGCGGGCATGCTCGCGCCGTCCCTGGCCACCATGCTCTGCGTCATCACCACCGACGCCGACCTGCCCGCGGAGACGCTCGACCGGGCGCTGCGCGCGGCCACCGGCGTCACCCTCGACCGGCTCGACTCCGACGGGTGCCTGTCCACCAACGACACCGTCCTCCTGCTGGCCTCCGGCGCCGCCGCGACCACCCCGGACGAGGAGGAGTTCACGGCGCTGCTCACCGACGTGTGCGCCGACCTCACCCGGCAGCTCCTCGTGGACGCCGAGGGCGCGTCCAAGGCCATCGCGATCGAGGTCGTCGGCGCCGCGAGCGACGACGACGCGGTGACCGTCGGACGCTCCATCGCCCGCAACAACCTCCTCAAGTGCGCCATCCACGGAGAGGACCCCAACTGGGGCCGGGTTCTCTCGGCGGTCGGCACCACCGACGCGGTGTTCGAGCCCGGCGACCTCAACGTCGCGATCAACGGTGTGTGGGTGTGCCGGAACGGCGCGCCCGGCGACGACCGCGACAAGGTCGACCTGCGCCCCCGCGACGTGACGATCACCGTCGACCTGTCGGCCGGCCCGCACAGCGCGACCGTCTGGACGACCGACCTCACGGCCGACTACGTCCACGAGAACTCGGCGTATTCGACATGAGCGCGATCACGCCGGGCGCGGACATGCGCAAGAGCAGGGCCGGTGTCCTGGCCAAGGCCGAGACGCTGATCAAGGCCCTGCCGTGGCTGGAGCGGTTCCACGGCAAGACCGTCGTGATCAAGTACGGCGGGCACGCGATGACGGACGAAGCACTGCGCCACTCGTTCGCCGAGGACATCGTGTTCCTGCGCTACGCGGGGCTGAAGCCGGTGATCGTGCACGGCGGCGGCCCGCAGATCAACGCGGCGCTCGCCCGCAACGGCATCGACTCGGAGTTCACCGCCGGGCTGCGGGTGACCACGCCGGAGGCCATGGAGGTCGTCCGGATGGTGCTGACCGGCCAGGTGCAGCGCGACGTCGTCGGGCTGATCAACCGGCACGGGCCGTTCGCGCTCGGCATGTCCGGCGAGGACGCGAACCTGCTCACCGCCGAGCGCAAGCGGGCGATGGTGGACGGCGAGGCCGTCGACATCGGCCAGGTCGGCGAGATCGTCGAGGTGCAGGCCGGGGCCGTCCGGGCGCTGCTGGACGACGGCCGGATCCCGGTGGTCTCCAGCATCGCGCGCGGCGACGACGGCGAGGTCTACAACGTCAACGCCGACACGGCCGCGGCGGCGCTGGCCGTCACGCTGGACGCGGCCAAGCTGGTCGTGCTGACCGACGTCGAGGGGCTCTACGCCGACTGGCCCCCTCGGGGGGCGGCGGGGCGTAGCCATGGGGGCGAAACAGGCGACGACGTGATCGACAGCCTCACCACCGATGAGCTGGCCGTCCTTTTGCCGGACCTGTCGGCGGGCATGGTCCCCAAGATGGAGGCGTGCCTGACCGCGGTGCGCGGCGGCGTCCCGCGGGCCCACGTGCTGGACGGGCGCGTCCCGCACGCGCTGCTGCTGGAGATCTTCACCGACGAAGGGATCGGAACGATGGTGCTTCCCGGCGTTCCCGGGGCGGAGCGGGCATGAGCGGAGCGAACCGGGGGGCGTGGGGGGTCGTCCCCCCACAGGGGACGGGCATGAGCGACCTCAGGGAGCGGTTCGAGGCCGCGTTCATGCCGAACTACGGCGTCCCGCCGCTCGCGCTGGCGCGCGGCGAGGGCTGCCGCGTGTGGGACGCCGACGGCCGCGAGTACCTCGACCTGATCGCCGGGATCGCGGTCAGCTCGCTCGGGCACGGCCACCCGGCCCTGGTCGAGGCGGTGTCGTCGCAGGTCGCGACGCTGGCGCATTCATCCAACCTGTTCCTGCACGAGCCGGAGGTGCTGCTCGCCGAGCGGCTGCTGGAGTTGCTGGGCGGCGACGGCAGGGTGTTCCTGGCCAACAGCGGCACCGAGGCCAACGAGTGCGCGCTGAAGCTCGCCCTCAAGTACGGCAGGACGAACGGCCGGTCGTACATCGTCGCGGCGGAGAACGGGTTCCACGGCCGGACCATGGGGGCGCTGTCCCTGACCGGCAAGGCGTCGATCCGGGAGCCGTTCGGCCCGTTCGGAATCGACGTGCGGTTCGTCCCCTACGGCGACGCCGGCGCGCTGAAGGCCGCGGTGGACGAGGACTGCGCGGCGGTCTTCCTGGAGCCCGCGCAGGGCGAGGCCGGGGTCGTCCCGCCGCCGGAGGGGTACTTCGCCACGGTCCGCGACATCTGCGACGCCACCGGCGCCCTGTTCGTCGCCGACGAGATCCAGTCCGCGATCGGCCGGACCGGCACCTGGTTCGCCTTCGAGCACGAGAACGCGAAGCCGGACGTGCTCACGCTCGCCAAGGGCCTGGGCGGGGGCCTGCCGATCGGGGCGTGCATCGCGTTCGGCCCGCACGGCGGACTGTTCGCGAAGGGCGACCACGGCAGCACGTTCGGCGGGAACCCGGTCGCCACCGCCGCCGCCCTCGCCGTCCTCACCGCGATCGAGAGGGACGGCCTGCTCGGCAACGCCGGCTCGGTGGGGGAGGTCCTGGCCGCCGGGCTCGACGCCGTCGACCACCCGCTGCTCGCGGGCGTGCGGGGCCGCGGGCTCTGGCGCGCCGCCGTCCTCACCGGGCCGCACGCGCCCGCCGTGGAGGCCGCCGCCCGCGACGCCGGCTTCCTGATCAACGCGCTCCAGCCGGACGCGCTGCGGATCGCCCCGCCGCTCACGCTCACCGCCGGGCAGGCGCGCTCGTTCACCGCCGCGTTCCCCTCGATCCTCGACGCCGCCGCCCCCGGGAAGGAGAGCTGACCATGGCCAGGCACTTCCTCCGCGACGACGACCTCACGCCCGCCGAGCAGGCCGAGGTCCTCGACCTGGCGGCCCGGGTGAAGCGGGACCGGTTCGGGTTCCGGCCGCTGGAGGGCCCGCGCTCCGTCGCGGTCCTGTTCGACAAGCCGTCCACCCGGACCCGGATCTCGTTCACCGTCGGCATCGCTGAGCTGGGCGGCAATCCCCTCGTGATGGACGCCGGCACCAGCCAGCTCGGCCGCGGCGAGCCCATATCCGACACCGCGCGCGTCCTGGAGCGCCAGGTCGCCGCCATCGTCTGGCGGACGGCGGGGCAGGAGCGCATCGAGGAGATGGCCGCCGGGACCACCGTGCCCGTCGTCAACGCCCTCACCGACGAGTTCCACCCCTGCCAGGTCCTCGCCGACCTGCAGACCGTCCGGGAGGCGAAGGGCGGCCTCGCGGGCGCCACCCTCGCCTACTTCGGCGACGGCGCCAACAACATGGCCCACTCCTACCTGCTCGGCGGGGCCACCGCCGGGATGCACGTCCGGATCGGCGCCCCGGCGTCCCTGCCCCCGGACCCGGACATCGCCGGCCGCGCCGCCGAGATCGCCGCGGCGACCGGCGGATCCGTGACCGTCACCGACGACCCGGGCAAGGCCGCGGCCGGCGCCGACGTCCTCGCGACCGACACGTGGGTCTCGATGGGCCAGGACGGCAAGGACACCTCGCTGTACGAGCCGTACGCCGTCACCGAGGACCTGCTCGGCGCCGCCGGCCCGGACGCGATCGTCCTGCACTGCCTGCCCGCCTACCGCGGCAAGGAGATCGCCGCGTCCGTCCTCGACGGGCCGCGGAGCCGCGTGTGGGACGAGGCGGAGAACCGGCTGCACGCCCAGAAGGCGCTGCTCGTCTGGCTTCTGGAGCGCTCCCGGTGACGACCCCCATGACCAAGGCCGCCCGGCACGCCCGGGTGATCGAGCTGCTGACCCGGCACCCCGTCCACTCGCAGGGGGAGCTGGCCAAGCTGCTCGCGGACGAAGGCGTCGACGTCACCCAGGCCACGCTGTCGCGCGACCTGGTCGAGATCGGCGCGGTACGGCTGCGCTCCGAGGACGGCAGCCTGATCTACGCCGTCCCCGGAGAGGGCGGCGAGCGCATCCGGCGGGCCCGCACCGGCTCCGCCGAGACCTTCACCGGACGGCTCTCCCGGCTCGCCGCGGAGCTGCTCGTCTCGGCCGAGGCGTCGGCCAACCTCGTCATGGTGCGGACCCCGCCCGGGGCCGCGCAGTACCTGGCCTCGGCGATCGACCACGCCGAGTGGCCGACCATCCTCGGCACCGTCGCGGGCGACGACTCCATCCTCGTCATCGCCCGCGACCCGCACGGCGGGGACGACGTCGCGCAGGCGCTCCTGCGGCTGACCAACGGACGCGAACGACGAAGCTAGGGCCGTCCGGCCCGGTCCCAGCCAGCACACACCGAAACTTCACGCACACACTTCGCACAGGAGACAACGACATGAGCGAGCGCGTCGTACTCGCATACTCCGGAGGGCTGGACACCTCCGTCGCCATCCCGTACCTCGCCGAGCAGACCGGCGGGGAGGTCATCGCCGTGGCCGTCGACGTCGGCCAGGGCGGCGAGGACCTCGACACCATCCGCAAGCGGGCCATCGCCTGCGGCGCGGCCGAGGCCGTCGTCGTGGACGCCAAGGAGGAGTTCGCCGCGGACTTCTGCGTCCCCGCCATGCAGGCCAACGCCCTCTACATGGACCGCTACCCGCTGCTGTCGGCGCTGTCCCGGCCGCTGATCGTCAAGCACCTGGTGTCGGCCGCCCGGGAGTTCGGCGGGACCACCGTCTCGCACGGCTGCACCGGCAAGGGCAACGACCAGGTCCGCTTCGAGGCCGGGCTGTCGGCCCTCAATCCCGCCCTGAAGGTCATCGCGCCCGCCCGGGACTTCGCCTGGACGCGGGACAAGGCGATCGCGTTCGCCGAGGACAAGGGCCTGCCGATCGACGTGTCCGCCAAGTCCCCGTACTCGATCGACCAGAACCTGTGGGGCCGGGCCGTCGAGACCGGGTTCCTGGAGGACATCTGGAACGGCCCCACCGAGGACGTCTACGACTACACCGACGACCCCGCCGGGCCGCGCGAGGCCGACGAGGTCGTGATCACCTTCGCCGCCGGCGTGCCCGTCGCGCTCGACGGCCGCCCGCTCACCCCGTACCAGGTCATCGCCGAGCTGAACCGGCGCGCCGGCGCCCAGGGCGTCGGGCGCATCGACATGGTCGAGGACCGGCTCGTCGGCATCAAGAGCCGGGAGGTCTACGAGGCCCCCGCCGCGATCGCGCTCATCACCGCGCACATGGAGCTGGAGAGCGTCACCGTCGAACGCGACCTCGCCCGCTTCAAGCGGTCGGTCGACCAGCGGTGGGGGGAGCTCGCCTACGACGGCCTGTGGTTCTCGCCGCTGAAGGACTCCCTGGACGCGTTCATCGCCGACGTGCAGAAGCACGTGTCCGGCGACGTCCGGCTGACGCTGCACGGCGGCCGCGCAGTCGTCACCGGCCGGCGCAGCGACGCGTCCCTGTACAGCTACGACCTGGCCACCTACGACACCGGCGACACGTTCGACCAGAGCCTCGCCAAGGGCTTCGTCGAGCTGTGGAGCCTGCCCAGCAAGATCGCCGCCGAGCGGGACCGCGGCGCCTGACACGCCGCCCCGGCCACAGGGAACGGCGGTTCCGCGAGCGGTTTCGCCGTACCCTGTGGCCGGGGCGCCGCGCCATTCCGCGGGGACGCCGTGCACCCGGCGTCCCCGCGCCGTACGTGCGCGCCCCGGCGTGGCGGGACGGAACAACGATCAACGGTGGGAAGAGGATTTTCGTGACGAAGGCACCGACGCGGCTGTGGGGCGGCCGGTTCGAAGGCGGCCCGTCGGACGCGCTCGCGCGGCTCTCGGTGAGCGTCCAGTTCGACTGGCGGCTCGCCCCCTACGACCTGATGGGCTCGCGGGCGCACGCCCGCGTCCTCAACCGGGCGGGGCTGCTCACCGACGACGAGCTGGACCGCATGCTCGGTGCCCTGGACGACCTCGAGGAGGCCTGCAAGTCCGGGGACTTCCGGCCCGCCGTCGCCGACGAGGACGTCCACACCGCCCTGGAACGCGGCCTGCTGGAGCGGCTCGGCGCCCTCGGCGGCAAGCTGCGCGCCGGCCGCAGCCGCAACGACCAGGTCGCCACCGATCTGCGCCTCTACCTGCGCGACCACGCCCGCCAGATCGTCTCCCGGCTGGTCGAGCTGGAGACCGCGTTGATCGCGCAGGCCGAGCACAACCTCGGGGTCGCCGCGCCCGGCATGACCCACCTCCAGCACGCCCAGCCCGTGCTGTTCTCCCACCAGCTCCTCGCGCACGTCCAGCCGCTCACCCGCGACATCGAGCGGCTGCGCGACGGGGACAGGCGCACCGCCGTCTCACCGCTCGGCTCCGGCGCCCTCGCCGGCTCGTCGCTGCCCCTGGACCCGCAGGCCACCGCCGCCGAACTCGGCTTCGACGCCGCCGCCGCCAACTCCATGGACGCCGTCTCCGACCGCGACTTCGTCGCCGAGTTCCTCTTCGCCGCCGCGATGATCGGCGTCCACCTGTCGCGCCTCGGCGAGGAGATCTGCCTCTGGGCGTCGCAGGAGTTCCGGTGGATCGAGATGGACGACACCTACGCCACCGGGTCGTCGATCATGCCGCAGAAGAAGAACCCCGACGTCGCCGAACTGGCGCGCGGCAAGGCGGGCCGCCTCATCGGCCACCTCGTCGGCCTCCTCACCACCCTCAAGGGCCTGCCGCTCACCTACAACCGCGACCTGCAGGAGGACAAGGAGGGCGCGTTCGACGCCGTCGAGACGCTGCTGCTCGTCCTGCCCGCCATGTCCGGCCTGATCGCGACCATGCGCGTCAACACCGAGCGCCTTGAGGCCCTCGCCCCCGACGGCTTCGCCCTCGCCACCGACCTCGCCGAACTGCTCGTCCGCCGCGGCGTGGCGTTCCGCGACGCCCACGAGGTCGTCGGCCACCTCGTCGTCTGGTGCCAGGTCCACGACAAGGACTTCGACGACCTGACCGACGAGGAACTCGGCAAGGTGTCCCCGCACCTGACCCCGGACGTGCGCGAGGTCCTCAACGTGCAGGGCGCCCTGGCGTCACGGAAGGCGTACGGGGGCACGGCGCCCGAGCGCGTCCGCGAGCAGATCGGCGCGCTGCGCACCCTGGTCAACGAGCACGCCGCCTGGGCCGCCGGCTCCGACGCCTGAGCCTTCCCGCGCCGAGTGGTCCACGCCTGCGATCAGAACGGCCATGGTGCCGCCATAGGGTGAGGCGATGAGCGGAGCATTGCTGTCACGGGACTTCTTCGACCGTCCGGTCGACGAGGTGGCCCCCGCACTGCTGGGGCAGGTGCTCAGGCACGGCACGCCCGAGGGCGAGGTCGCGGTCAGGCTTACCGAGGTCGAGGCGTATGCGGGGCCTCACGACCCCGCCTCCCACGCCTTCCGGGGCCGGACGGCGCGCAACGCCGTCATGTTCGGGCCGCCCGGCCACGTCTACGTCTACTTCACGTACGGCATGCACTTCTGCATGAACCTCGTGTGCGGGCCGGACGGGACGTCCATGGCGGTGCTGCTCCGCGGGGGCGAGATCATCGAGGGGGAGGAGACGGCACGGGCGCGGCGCCCGCGTTCCGCCGTCCGCGACCTGGCCCGGGGCCCCGCCCGGCTCTGCCGGGCGCTCGCCGTCGCGCGCGAGCACAACGGCCTGGACGTCTGCTCGCCGGGCGGCCCCCTGACCGTCCACGCCGGTGAGCCCGCCGATCCCGGCCGGATCAGGACGGGGCCGCGCACCGGCGTGAACGGGGCCAAGGAGGTGCCGTGGCGCTTCTGGATCGACGGCGACCCCACCGTCTCCCCGTACCGGCCGCACGTCCCGAGGCCGCGAAAGAAGGCCACCGCCGATGACTGAGACCGCCACGCCGGAGTCACCCCGCCAGAGCGGGCCGCCCGTCCCGGCCCCGCCACGGCCGCGGAGACGGTGGCGGAAGGCCGTGCTCTGCACGACGGGTTACTTCGCCGTCCTGATCCTCTTGGCGGTCGTGGTAATCGACGCCTCGCTACTCCAGTCTGAAAGGGTCGGCAACGTGCATCAGCAACCGGCCTCGGTGCGATACACGGACGACTACGGGCTCCACCCCACCCACTACGTCGCCCTGACCCACGACCGCAGCCGGATCTTCGGGAGACACCAGGGCTATGAGCTGTACGCCGGTGTGTCGAAAGACCTCTTCTACGGCCACTTCGTCCACCTGGACTTCGTTGGAGCAGTGGCCATCAAATTCGTGAGCTGGACCAAGGAAGGCGTCCGTGTGAGGTTCACCTCGGGACACGAGGTGTTCGTTCCAGCCCGCTACTTCGTGGGCGGGCGTTGAACATCGTTGGCGTAATGCCCGCCCGCCGGGCAGGCTGGTGGGCGAACGGAAAGCAAGGCGGAGACGAGGGAGAACGTGGCCGACATCCTGGACGATCTCGCGTGGCGCGGCCTGATCGCGCAGTCCACCGACCTGGACGAACTGCGGGCGCTGCTCGCCGCGGGGCCGGTCACGCTCTATTGCGGGTTCGACCCGACGGCGCCCTCGCTGCACCTCGGGAACCTGATCCAGATCCTCATGCTGCGGCGCTTCCAGAAGGCCGGCCACCGGCCCCTCGGCCTCGTCGGCGGCGCCACCGGCCTGATCGGCGACCCGAGCGGCAAGAGCGCCGAACGCGTCCTGAACTCCGAGGAGACCGTGGCCGGCTGGGTCGACCGGATCCGCGGCCAGGTGTCGAGGTTCCTCGACTTCGACGAGGGGCCGTCGGGCGCGACGATGGTCAGCAACCTCGACTGGACCGGCCCCATGACGGCCATCGAGTTCCTGCGCGACATCGGCAAGCACTTCCCGGTCAACCGGATGCTCGCCCGCGAGACCGTCAAGGCCCGTCTCGACACCACCGGCATGAGCTACACCGAGTTCAGCTACGTCCTGCTCCAGTCGATGGACTTCCTGGAGCTGTACCGGCGGTACGGGTGCCGGCTGCAGACGGGCGGCAGCGACCAGTGGGGCAACCTTACGGCGGGGGTCGACCTGATCCGCCGCGTCGAGGGCGGCAGCGCGCACGCGCTGACCACGCCGCTGCTCACCAAGGCGGACGGGTCCAAGTTCGGCAAGACCGCGGGCGGCGAGACCTACTGGCTCGACGCCGAGCTGACCTCGCCGTACGCGTTCTACCAGTTCTGGATCAACGCCGACGACCGGGACGTGGAGAACTTCCTCAAGGTCTTCAGCTTCCGTCCCCGTGAGGAGATCGAGGACCTGGTCAAGGAGGGCACCGACCGGCCCGCCGCGCGAGCCCCCCAGCGGGCGCTCGCCGAGGAGCTGACCACGCTCGTGCACGGCGCGGACGAGACCGAGCGGGTCGTGGCCGCCTCCCGTGCCCTGTTCGGGCAGGGTGCGCTGGAGGAACTGGACGAACGGACGCTGCAGGCCGCGCTCGCCGAGGTGCCTCGAACCGAGCTTCCCCCGGGAGAACTGCCCGCCGTGGTGGACCTTCTCGCAGCGTCCGGCCTGTGCAAGAGCAAGTCCGAGGCACGCCGGGCGATCGCCCAGGGCGGCGCCTATCTCAACAACGCCAAGGTCGAGTCAGAAGACGCGACGCCGGCCGCCACCGACCTCCTCCACGGCCGCTTCCTCGTCCTGCGACGTGGCAAGCGCAACGTGGGCGGCGTCGAGGTGACCGCGTCCTGAGCCGCCAGGTGACCGTCCGTCCGGAGCGTTCCGGGCGAACGGTCGCCATGTCGGAGGCAAACTTCGGCAAATACACGTCACAGTGCGGTTACGGGGACGCGTTCCAGGGCAGCATTTACGCCTGGAAAACGCCGGCTGACCTGGGTTTTCGTCCCTGGCGGGGTCGATTTGACGCCCCTGGGGGCCGGATCTAGTGTTCTACACGCCCCACCGGGGAGCGGGACGCCGAGAGGCGGCCGGTCCGGAGGGGAATCCGCTACGAACCCACTGGGTGGAGACCTGTCTCCACTCAAAGGGACGTAAGGGACGAACTGCCTCCAAGTTGGACAAAGGAGGCGGATCGGCTAGGATGGAGTGGTTGCCCCGGAGCCGGGGCCTGCGGGAGCGGGGTTCGGCGCGGTGGGTGTCCGTTTCTTGAGAACTCAACAGCGTGTTAAAAGCCAGTGCCTTTTTCGGCTCGGCCGGATGTTTGTTCGGTCGGGTCGTCCCGTGCCGCCCTCGTTTGGGGGTGGTGGGGATTTCTTTGAGGCAGGAGCCCTTTGGGGTTCATTGCTGGGATTTTCTTCAAGGTTTGGCCGGCCGGGGTTTGTTTCCTGGTTGGTCGTTGGGCCTTAATGGAGAGTTTGATCCTGGCTCAGGACGAACGCTGGCGGCGTGCTTAACACATGCAAGTCGAGCGGAAAGGCCCCTTCGGGGGTACTCGAGCGGCGAACGGGTGAGTAACACGTGAGCAACCTGCCCCTGACTTCGGGATAAGCCTGGGAAACCGGGTCTAATACCGGATATGACGCGTCATCGCATGGTGTGCGTGTGGAAAGTTTTTCGGTTGGGGATGGGCTCGCGGCCTATCAGCTTGTTGGTGGGGTGATGGCCTACCAAGGCGACGACGGGTAACCGGCCTGAGAGGGCGACCGGTCACACTGGGACTGAGACACGGCCCAGACTCCTACGGGAGGCAGCAGTGGGGAATATTGCGCAATGGGCGGAAGCCTGACGCAGCGACGCCGCGTGGGGGATGACGGCCTTCGGGTTGTAAACCTCTTTCAGCATCGACGAAGCCTTCGGGTGACGGTAGGTGCAGAAGAAGCGCCGGCTAACTACGTGCCAGCAGCCGCGGTAATACGTAGGGCGCAAGCGTTGTCCGGAATTATTGGGCGTAAAGAGCTCGTAGGCGGTTTGTCGCGTCTGTCGTGAAAGCCCACGGCTTAACTGTGGGTCTGCGGTGGATACGGGCAGGCTAGAGGCAGGTAGGGGAGAACGGAATTCCCGGTGTAGCGGTGAAATGCGCAGATATCGGGAGGAACACCGGTGGCGAAGGCGGTTCTCTGGGCCTGTACTGACGCTGAGGAGCGAAAGCGTGGGGAGCGAACAGGATTAGATACCCTGGTAGTCCACGCCGTAAACGTTGGGCGCTAGGTGTGGGGTTCTTCCACGGATTCCGCGCCGTAGCTAACGCATTAAGCGCCCCGCCTGGGGAGTACGGCCGCAAGGCTAAAACTCAAAGGAATTGACGGGGGCCCGCACAAGCGGCGGAGCATGTTGCTTAATTCGACGCAACGCGAAGAACCTTACCAAGGCTTGACATTGCCGGAAATCCCGCAGAGATGCGGGGTCCTTTTTGGGCCGGTGACAGGTGGTGCATGGCTGTCGTCAGCTCGTGTCGTGAGATGTTGGGTTAAGTCCCGCAACGAGCGCAACCCTCGTTCCATGTTGCCAGCAACGCCTTCGGGTGGTTGGGGACTCATGGGAGACCGCCGGGGTCAACTCGGAGGAAGGTGGGGATGACGTCAAGTCATCATGCCCCTTATGTCTTGGGCTGCAAACATGCTACAATGGCCGGTACAGTGGGCTGCGATACCGTGAGGTGGAGCGAATCCCTTAAAGCCGGTCTCAGTTCGGATCGAAGTCTGCAACTCGACTTCGTGAAGTCGGAGTCGCTAGTAATCGCAGATCAGCAACGCTGCGGTGAATACGTTCCCGGGCCTTGTACACACCGCCCGTCACGTCACGAAAGTCGGCAACACCCGAAGCCCGTGGCCCAACCACCTTGTGTGGGGGGAGCGGTCGAAGGTGGGGCCGGCGATTGGGACGAAGTCGTAACAAGGTAGCCGTACCGGAAGGTGCGGCTGGATCACCTCCTTTCTAAGGAGCATGAGCTGGCCGTCGTGGACCCTGCCTTCGGGCCGGGGTGCGGTGGTCGGTGGCTGCTGTTGACAGCGGATGTCTGTCAGGCGGCTGCTCATAGATGTGGAGCACTGGCTACTCACCAGGCCGCTCGTGCGGCTCGGCAAGTACCGCCTCGGGGTTGGGAGACCAGCGTCCCGGGGAGTGGGAACGGCGGGCTTGGGT
>NZ_SMKH01000150.1 GCF_004348515.1 Actinomadura sp. KC345
GGGTCTCTATCAGGAACGGGAGGCCGGCCGTGGCGGGGTGGCGGAAGAGGTCGGCGAAGGGGGATTCGCCGATCATGCCGGCGCTGATGTTCTCGTGGCGGTCCCTGCCGGAGGCGCAGGGGTCCTTGGAGTCGTTGGCGTGGACGAGCTTCAGGCGGCCCTCGCCGACGGTGGACACCAGGGCGTCGATCGTCTCCTTGACGCCTCCGGGGGCGGCCAGGTCGTGGCCGGCCGCCCAGGCGTGGCAGGTGTCGAAGCAGACTCCGAGCTTCGGGTGGTGTTCGAGCCGTTCGAAGTACCGGCCCAGGTGCTGGACCTTCGTGCACAGCATGTTGTTCTGACCGGCCATGGTCTCCAGGAGCAGGTCGGGGCCGTCCTCGGGGATCTCCTCCAGGAGGGGGAGGACGTGCTCGTGGACCTGGGCCATGGCCTGGTCATAGGTCTGGGTGACGGCCGAGCCGGTGTGGACGACCACGCCGCGGGCGCCGATGGCGTGGCCGCGGACCAGGGAGTGGCGGACGGTCGCGATCGACTTGGCGAGGGTCTCCGCGCTGGGGGAGCCGAAGTTGACCAGGTACGGGGCGTGCACGTAGACGGGGATGTCGGCGCGGGCGCGCAGCTTCTCGTCCTCGGCGGGCCTGCCCGCGGGGAGGGCCCAGCCGCGCGGGTTCGCCACGAACACCTGGATCGCCTCGGCGCCGATCTCGGCGGCGTACTTCAGGCCGCCGGTGGCGAGGCCGCCGGCCACGGGGACGTGCGCCCCGACGGGGCTGTGCGGTGAGGTCATGACCGGTTCAGCCTATCCGGTCACGGCCCCCGGACGATGGTGACCGTGGAGCCGCGCGGGGCCTCGCCGCTGCTCGGCGACTGGAACCGGACGATGTTGCCGCCGAAGCCCGTCACGTTCACCACGAAGCCGGAGTCCTCCAGGGCCTTCCTGGCGTCGTTCACGCGGCGGTTGGTCATGTCCGGGACCGGGACGTTCTGCTCGCTGCCGTCGTCGCAGCCGAACTGGAAGGGGCCCGCGTCGACGAGGCAGTCGCGCTTGTTGACGACGATCGTGACCTCGTCCCCGCGGGAGACGCCCGTCCCCTCGGCCGGGGACTGCTCGATCACGGAGTTCGGCTCCTTGCCGTCGACCTTGCGCTTCTTCACCTTGACGTCCAGGCCCATCGAGCGCAGCCGGTTGGCGGCGGCGTCGCCGTTCTCGCCGACGAGGCCGGGCATGGACATGCCGGTGGAGACGATGACGGCGACCGGGTCGTCGGGGGACTGCTTCTGGCCCGCCTTCGGGTCGGTGCCGATCACCTTGTCCTTGTCGACGGTCTGCGAGGGGGTGGTGCTCGTCCGCCCGACCCTGAAGCCCTCCTCCTCGAGGAGCCGCTTGGCCTCGGGGAGCGCCTTGCCCTTGACGTCCGGTATCTTGCGCGGCGTGATCCCCTTGGACGGGGTCAGCGTGACGGGCTCGCCCTGGGCGATGCGGGCGCCGGCGGGCGGGTCGGTCTTGATGACGTCGCCCTTGTGGACGCGGTCGTCGTAGACGGCGTCGGCGGTCCGCACGTCCAGCCCGGCGCTCTCCAGCTGGTCGCGGGCGTCGTCGACGTTCATCCCGATGATCGACTGCGGGACGTGCTCGTACTGCCCGGACGTCTGGTACCAGACGGCCCAGCCGAGGATCAGCGCGGCGATCACGCCGAGCGCGACCAGGACGTAGCGGCCGGTCAGGGCTCCGATGGCGCGGTCGGTCCGGGTGCGCGGCGCCTGGCCGTGCGTGTCCGGGTCCAGGACGGAGGTGTGGCCGCCGGCGGGCGGGGCCGGCAGGACGCGGGTCGTGCCCCGGGACGCCTCCTCGACGCGCCGGTCGAAGTCGCGGGGCAGGCCGCCGAGCACCTCGACGACCTCGGTCTGGTACTGGTTCGCGTCCACCGGGCGGAGCGCCGGGTCGTGGTTCGTCCCGTCCGTGACCAGGGCGTCCACCTGCGGCGGGATGCCGGGGACGACGCTGGAGGGCGGCGGGACGGTCTCGTTCACGTGCTTGTAGGCGACGGCCAGCGGGGTGTCGCCGCCGTGCGGGAGGTGCCCGGTCATCAGCTCGAACAGCATGACCCCGGCCGCGTACACGTCGGAGCGGGCGTCGGCGTTGCCGGACAGCACCTGCTCCGGGGACAGGTAGCCGACCGTCCCGATGATCACTCCGGTCTTGGTCATCTTGCTCGCGGTCTCGGCCCGGGCGAGGCCGAAGTCGGCGACCTTGACCTGGCCGTCCTCGGTGATCAGCACGTTCTCGGGCTTGACGTCGCGGTGCACGAGACCTGCCCGGTGCGCCGCGCCGAGCGCCGCCAGGACCGGCTGCATGGTCTCCAGCGCGGCGCGGGGGCCGAGCCTGCCGAGCGTGGTCAGCGTGTCCCGCAGCGTCTGGCCGGGGACGTACTCCATCACCAGGAAGACGTGCTCGCCGTCGGTGCGCTGGTCGTAGACGGCGACCACGTTGGGGTGGGACAGCGCCGCGGCGGCCTTGGCCTCACCGATGAAGCGGGCGACGAAGTCCTCGTCGGAGGCGAGCGCGGCGTGCATCACCTTGATCGCGACGATGCGGTCGAGCCTGATGTCGCGCGCGACATAGACCGTGGCCATGCCGCCGCGCGCGACGCGGGACTCAATGCGGTAGCGCCCGTCGAGCACCCGCCCGACGAGTGGATCTGCGACCGTCGTGTCCATCGGTGCGAGTTTACGGGTGAATCACGACCGGTCTCATCAGTCCCGAGTATGAGCCTCGGCGAGCGCGGAGGGCGGCTCCTCCGGGAGGCCCTGCTCCGGCGGGACGCGGCGCCGGGTCCGGGTGCTGCGGGACACGGCCACGCCGGCCAGGCAGAGCAGGCCGCCGCCGAGAGTGATCAGGCCGGGGATCTCGCCGAGGAAGAGCCACGACATCAGGACGACGAGCGCGGGAACGGCGTAGGTGGTGGCGCCCATCTTCCCGGCGGACGTGCGGGCCAGCGCGTACCCCCAGGTGGTGAACGCGATCGCGGTCGGGAAGACGCCCAGGTAGACCATGTTGAGCGTGGCGCCGGCGGGGGCGTCCGCGGCCTGCGCGGCGAGCTGCCCGGAGAAGGGCAGGCAGGCGACCGCGCCGATCGCGCAGGCGAACGTGGTGAACTGCAGCGCCGAGGCGTGCCGGAGCGCGGGCTTCTGGCTGACGACGCCCGCCGCGTAGGTGACGGCGGCGACCACGCAGAGCAGCACCCCGAGGACGGAGGAACCGCCCTCGCCGGACATCGACAGCCCGACGACGGCGGCGCCGGCGAACGACACGGCCATGCCCAGCATCAGCCGGGGCGGCAGCCCCTCCTTCAGCAGCCAGCCGCCGAGCAGCGCGATGAGGATGGGGCCGATGTTGACGACCAGTGCGGCGGTTCCGGCGTCGACGAGCTGCTCGCCCCAGTTCAGGGCGACCATGTAGGCGCCGAACCACAGGACGCCGGCGGTGATGATCCCCGGCCAGGCGCCCCTGGGCGGGAGCCCTTCGCGGCGGACGAGCCACAGCGCGCCCAGGACGACCGTCCCGGACAGGAGGCGCCCGAGGGCCAGGGCGCCGGGGCTGTACTCGGCGCCGGCGCTGCGGATGGAGACGAAGGCCGATGCCCAGAGGACCACGGTGACCGTCGCGGCGGCCACCGCGAGCTTGTCGAGGCCGGCCGCCCGGCTTTCCTGCTGCATGTCACGCACCTTAGGTATGGGACGTTTCCACGAACACCGAAGGGAAGTGCCGGGTTGCGGCTCGCGTTCCCCGTGGACGGCCCAAGTCTGGTGCGCTCGACATTTCAGGTCCAGCGAATACTTCTACAACGGAACCTTTAGAAGTGCTACGAAGTGGCGAGGCCCTCGAACGGGGAGGACGCCTGGGCGTGGCGGCGCTTCGGGATCCGCCCGGCCAGCCGCGCGAGCCGTCCGCCCTCGACCGCGTGCCGCATCGCGGCGGCCATCCGCGCGGGGGACTGCGCGCGGGTGACGGCCGTCGCCAGCAGCACCGCGTCGCAGCCCAGCTCCATGGCCAGGGCCGCGTCGGACGCGGTGCCGACGCCCGCGTCCAGGATGACCGGGACGCCCGCCCGCTCGACGATCAGCTCGATGTTGTGCGGGTTGCGGATGCCGAGACCCGACCCGATCGGGGAGCCGAGCGGCATCACGGCGACGCAGCCGGCCTGCTCCAGGCGCCGTGCCAGGACGGGGTCGTCGCTGGTGTACGGCAGCACGGCGAAACCGTCGTCGACGAGCTGCTCGGCGGCGTCGACGAGCTCGATCGGGTCCGGCAGCAGCGTGTGCTCGTCCGCGATCACCTCCAGCTTGACCCAGTTCGTGCCGAGGGCCTCCCGGGCGAGCTTGGCGGTGAGGACCGCCTCGCCCGCGGTGAAGCAGCCCGCCGTGTTCGGCAGCACCCGGATCCCGCACTCGTTCAGGACGTCCAGCACCGACCCCCGCGCGGACGGGTCCACACGCCGCATCGCGACCGTGGTGAGCTCCGTCCCGGACGCGGTGAGCGCCTCCCGCAGCACGTGCATGCTGGGCGCGCCCCCGGTCCCCATGATCAGCCGGGACCCGAGCTCCTCGCCCGCGATGACCAGCCTGTCGCCGTCCACGTCACCCTCCCTGCACGGCGGTGAGCACTTCCAGCCGGTCGGCGTCGCGCAGGGGCGTCGCCTCCCACGCGGAGCGCCGGACCACCTCGTCGTTCAGCGCGGCCGCCACGCCGGTTCCCGCGGCGGTGACGGACGCGACCACCTCGGCCACGCTCGCGCCCTCGGGCAGCTCGCGCGGCTCACCATTGACGAACACCCGCATCAGTGCACCTCGGCGGAGAATCGGTCGGGGGAGAAGGGGCCGGCGACGTCGGGGACGGGCCCGTCCAGCAGCATCGCCGACAGGATGGCGGCGCTCACCGGGGTGAGCAGGATGCCGTTGCGGAAGTGCCCGGTCCCGACGATGAGGCCGGGGAGCGCGGACGGGCCCATCATGGGCGCGTTGTCCGGTGTGCAGGGGCGCAGGCCCGCCGTGACCTCGGCGAACTCCAGCTCGGTGATGCCGGGCAGGAGCTCACGGGCGTCCCGCAGCAGCTCCCACAGCCCACCCGCGGTGACGCGCGTGTCGAAGCCCAGCTCCTCCTGCGTGGCGCCGAGGACGATCTCGCCGTCCGCGCGCGGCACCAGGTAGACCGACGAGCCCCTGACCAGCCCGCGCGTGGCGCGGCCCACGAACGGCGTCCGGGTACGGAGCCGCATCACCTGGCCCTTCACGGGGCGGACGGGCGGAACGGCCCCCGGAGGGACGCCCTCCAGGTCGCCCGACCACGGGCCGGCGGCCAGCAGCACCCGGTCGGCGCGGATCACGGTCCCGTCGTCCAGCCGCACCCCGGCCGCCGCGCCGTTCTCGACGGCGATGCCCGCGGCCCGCCGCCGGACGAGCCGGACGCCCGTCCGCTCGGCCGCGGCCAGCAGTGCCGCGGTCAGCCGGCGCGGGTCGATCGAGCCGTCCTCGGGGGCGAGCAGGCCGCCGCGGACGCCGGGGGCGAGCATCGGCTCCAGCCTCCGGCACTCCCGACCGGTCAGCGCCTCGGCGGGGATGCCGAGGCTCTCCTGGAAGCGGCGCAGGTCGTCCAGGTACGCCAGGTCGTCGGCGTCGAAGGCGACCTGGATGATCCCGTCGGTGCGATAGCCGGTCCCCAGGCCGGTCAGATCCTCCAGTTCGGCGACGAAGGCGCCGTAACCGTCGCGGGAGGCCAGCCCCAGCCGCAGCAGCGGCTCCTCGCCGTAGGTGACCTCGCTGACGGGGGTGAGCATGCCCGCCGCCACCGACGACGCGCCGCTCGCGGGCTCGGGATCGACCAGGGTGACCGCGGCGCCGGCCGCGGCGGTCCGCCAGGCGGTGGCCAGGCCGATGACCCCGGCCCCTATGATCACCGTCTCCACTGCGCGCTCCCTTCGCCGGCATGATCCGGATCAGGTCTGGCGGTCGGCGGCCCGTCCAGCCGCCCTCTCAGCCCGGTCGTACCGGACTCCCGCGCTCTGTGCCGTTTTGCGTGGTCCCCACTGTACGACCTCGGTAAAGTGTTCAACTGTCTGGACAGCCGTCCACCGGCGAGGGCCGCCCGGTTAGGGTGACCTCAT
Organism: Actinomadura sp. KC345; assembly: GCF_004348515.1. Taxonomy (GTDB): domain Bacteria; phylum Actinomycetota; class Actinomycetes; order Streptosporangiales; family Streptosporangiaceae; genus Spirillospora. Next base: position 6,162 of record NZ_SMKH01000150.1, read on the forward strand.
GGAGAGGGTCATCGTCGTGGGTGGAGGCCTGGCGGGCGTGCGCGCCGTGGAGGCCCTGAGGAGCAAGGGGTACGAGGGCGCGCTGACCCTCGTCTCGGCCGAGCGGCACCCGCCGTACGACCGGCCGCCCCTGTCGAAGGCCGTCCTCAAGGGCGAGTCCGACGACACCACGGTCGACGCGGACTGGGCCGCCCTGCGGTGCGACCTGCTGCTCGGTGAGCGCGCCACCGCCCTGCGTCTGGACGAGCCGGGCCGCGGCGGTACCGTCGCCTCCACGGCGGGCGATCTTCCGTTCGACGGCCTGGTCATCGCGACCGGAGCGGCCCCCATCACGCTGCCGGGGGACGGGCGCCAGCACGTCCTGCGCACCATCGACGACGCTCGCGAGCTTCGGTCGCGGCTCACCGGGGGCGCGCGGATCGTCATCGTCGGGGCGGGCTGGATCGGCGCCGAGGTGGCGACCACCGCCGCCGCCCGGGGGTGCGCCGTGACCGTCGTCGAGGCCGCCGACACCCCGCTCGCGGGAGCGCTCGGCCCCGAGGTGGGCGCGCTCACCGCCCCCTGGTACGCCGAGGCGGGCGTCGAGCTGCGCACCGGGGTCAAGGTCGCGGAGGTGCGGGACGGCGGCCTCGTCCTGGCGGGCGGCGACCGGATCGACGCCGACGAGGTCGTCGTGGGCGTGGGCGTCCGCCCCGTTCTCGCCTGGCTGGAGGGCTCGGGGCTCCTGCTCGAGCGCGGGGTGGTCACCGACGCCTCGTTCCGCGTCCATCGGGGCCGGAGCGGGGGGAGCGGCGAGGAGCCCGGCCCCCCGCGGCCGGACGTCGTGGCGGTCGGCGACTGCGCCGCCTGGTGGTCGGAACGGTACGGGCGGCGGCTGCTCGTCGAGCATTGGGACACCGCCCTCAACGCCCCCGAGGTCGCAGCCGCGACCCTGCTCGGCGAGGAGGCCGTCTACGACGCCGCCCCGTACTTCTGGTCCGAGCAGTTCGGCCGCATGGTGCAGTACGCGGGCCACCACGCCGGGTCCGAGCGGATGGTCCACCGCGGCGACCCGTCCGGCCGCACCTGGGCGGTGGCGTGGCTCACGGGCGACCGCCTCGACGCGGTCCTCACCGTCGGCCGGCCCCGCGACCTCGTGCAGGCGCGGCGCGTCATCGCCGCCGGGACGCCCGTGGACCCCGGCGCGATCGCCGATCCCGGCGTTCCCGTCCGCCAGGCCGTTCGCCGATAGCGATCAGCGTCGGAACGTTACGGCTGCGCAGGGGGTTTGACGGTTCCGAAGGAGTGGTAGCAAGGGGGCGTGACGCAGATGCACGCAACCGTTGACAGCGCACTCGACCCCCGGACCGACGCCCTCGCCGGCGAATGGCTCTCCCTCGAGGACGCCGCCGAGCGACTCGGGATCAAACCCAGCCGGATCAAGCAGCTCATCAGCGAGCACAGGCTCCTGGCGGTACGCCGGGACGGAACCCCCATGGTGCCCGCGGCCTTCATCAAGGACGGCCACGTCATCAAGGGGCTCCCAGGCACGCTGACGCTCCTGTCGGACGCGGGCTACGACGACGTGGAGACGATCCGCTGGCTGTTCACCGCGGACGACACGCTGCCGGGGACGCCCGTGGACGCGCTCACCGAGAACCGGGGGACCGAGGTCCGCCGCCGCGCTCAGGCGCTCGCCTTCTAGGACGCGGCCCGCGTCTCCCGCTTCTGGGCGGACCCCAGGCGCGGGTGGAGGACGATGCACGTGACACGATCGCGGGGCCGCCCTGCGGGACGTGACCGCCGCGCGACCCCGCGATCTCCGCTGTGAAAGGAAGACCCCGCCGTGTCCAGGCATCTCCCCTCCGAGCGCGCCGTCGCCCTGCGCGCCCGGCTCAGCCGGTCGCGCCTGTACCTCTGCACGGACGCGCGGGACGGGCGGGGGGACCTGCCCGCCTTCCTGGACGCCGTGCTGGGCGGCGGCGTCGACATCGTCCAGCTGCGCCAGAAGGGCCTTGAGGCCCGGCAGGAGATGGAGTACCTGGAGATCTTCCGGGCCGCCTGCGACCGGCACGGGGCGCTGCTCGCGGTCAACGACCGCGCCGACGTGGCGCACGCCGTCGGCGCCGACGTCCTGCACCTCGGCCAGGACGACCTCCCGGTCGCCGCCGCCCGCGAGATCGTCGGCGGCGACATGCTCGTCGGCCGCTCGACGCACTCGGGCGAGCAGGCGTCCGCGGCCGCCGCCGAGCCGGGCGTCGACTACTTCTGCGCGGGTCCGGTGTGGCCGACCCCGACCAAGCCGGGCCGTCCCGCCCCCGGACCCAAGCTGCTCGAGTACGCCGCGGCGCTGGGCGCGGCGCGGCCCTGGTTCGCGATCGGCGGCATCGACCTCGGCAACCTCGGCGAGGTGACGGCGGCGGGCGCGGACCGCGTCGTGGTCGTGCGGGCGATCACCGAGGCCGGCGACCCGGGCGCCGCCGCGGCGGAGTTCGCCCGCCGCCTGGCCGGCTGAACCCCGCCGGGGCCGCATCACCGGCCCCGATCACCGGCCCCGATCGCCGATAATGGGGATCATGAGCGTGGGACCCGACGACGACCGGACGGTGGATCTCGGCGAGGAGCTGGAGATCCTGCCCGACCAGACCTCCGACGACACCGACACCGGATGGGGCGAGTGGCGCGGCGACGATGACGACTCGCGCCTGCTGGAGGACCGTCCTCCGCACTGGTGACGCCCGGCCGGGGCAGGACGGCGGGCCCCGGTCAGAACAGCATGCCGAGCACGAACCCGGCGGCCACCACGGCCGCGAGCGCGACCATCATCCGCCACCGGTAGCGCGGGATCCGGGTCGGCCGCGGTTTCGGCGCCGGCCCCTGCCCTTCGCGTAGCGCCCGGACGATCTGCGGCGCGGTCGGCCGGGCGGCGGGGTTCTTGTCCAGGCAGCGGGCCGCGAGGTCGCGCAGCGGCCCCCGCATGTCGCCGAGGTCGGGTTCGCGGGACGTGACGCGCCGCATCACGGCCGCGCTCGGCCCGGTGCCGAACGGCGGGCGCCCGGTCGCCGCGAACACCATCGTGGCGCCCCAGGCGAACACGTCCGCGGGCCGCCCGACCGGCTCGTCCTCGACCTGCTCGGGCGCCAGGTACGCGGGCGCGGTGGCCGTCCCCGCGGCGGCGCCGAAGCCGACGACCTTGGCGCCGTCCGGGCCGAGAAGGACGTTGCCGGGGTGGAGGCCGCGGTGGACGGTCCCGGCGCGGTGCTTGGCGGCCAGCGCCGCCGCCGTGCGCGCCGCGACCCGGCGCAGCCGCGGCGCCGGGAGCGGACCGCGGTCCGAGACGACGTCCCGGAGCGTCGGCGGCTCCGCGGAGGCACCGGCGTCGCGGGATTCCTCGGCGGTGTCGCCGGTCGTGTCGCCGGGCGCGCCGGAGTCCGCGGCGTGCGCCGCGCGCCGCGCGGGGGCGCCCTTACCCGGGCGCCCGGAGCGGCCGGCGTGCGCCTGGGCCGCGCGCCCGGTCCGGGCGGCGGCGGAATGCGCGGGATGGGGACTCGTCCTCCCGCGGGAGGTGTCGTGCGGCACTGAACAACTCCGACTCGGCGGGGACGGACGAAGATTTCCTCATTTGTACCGCGTGCCCGGGGTGTGCGGCAGTGGAACCGGCATCTTTCCGCTCAGCGGCACGTCCCCAGCGTCCCCGTCTGGGTGATCGCCCGGGAGGAGGAGCCGACCAGCACCTCGTAGCAGCCGCTCGCGACCTTCCACGCCTTCGCGCCTTCGTTCCAGTAGGCGAACGACCGCGACGACAACGGGAACGTCACCCTGGTGCTCTCCCCGGGCGCGAGCGTGACCTTGGTGTAGCCCTTGAGCTGCTTGGGCGGCTGCACGACGCCCCCGCCCGGCGACGGCATGCCGATGTAGAGCTGCGGGACGGCGATGCCGGTGCGCCCACCGGTGTTCGTCACCGTCACCTGGACCGACTCGGAGCCGGCGGCCAGGTCGCTGTAACCGAACGTGGTGTAGGACAGCCCGTGCCCGAACGGGAAGCGCGGCGCGATGCCCTTCGAGTCGTAGTGCCGGTAGCCGACCATGACGCCCTCGGAGAACGTGACGGTCTTGTTCACTCCCGGGTACTGCGCGGGGTCGCCCGACGCCGGCGCGTCGTTCTCGCCGGCGGGGAACGTCACGGGGAGCCGGCCGCCGGGGTCCACGTCCCCGTACAGGACGCGGGCCAGGACGCTCCCGGCCTCCTGGCCGGGGTACCAGGCTTCGACGATGCCCTTCACCTGCCCGGCCCACGGCGTCAGCACGGGACCGCCCGTGTTGAGGACGACGATGGTGTTCGGGTTGGCCGCGGCGACCTCGGAGATGAGCCCGTCCTGGTCGCCGCGGAGCGGTTCGCCGCACTCCAGCGTCAGGCACGACTTGTCGAAGAACTCGCCCTGGCTGTCGGTCGCGAACACGATCGCCACGTCCGCCTGGCGAGCGAGCTCGGCGGCGGCGCCGTGGTCGTCGCCGTCGGCGTGGGTGATGCGCGTGCCGGCCCCTGCGCGGCGCGCGATGCCTTCCTGCGGGCTGACCGTGCTGAACGGGACGACCTGCGCCGAGCCGTGCCCGCTGGGGCTCTGCTGCGCGGCCCGCCCGATCAGCGCGATCGACCCCGGTGCCTTCAGCGGGAGGACGCCGTCGTTCTTGAGCAGCGTGATTCCGGCCTCTTCGATCTCCCTGGCCGCCGTCTCGCTCGCCGTCCGGTCCACGCGGGTGAGGTCGTTCGGATACGCCTGCCGGTCGAACACCCCGGCCTTGAACATGGTCCGCAGGACGTTGGCGGCGTGCCCGTCGATGGTCGCCTGCGTGACCTTCCGCTGCGCGACGGCCAGCTTCAGCAGGAACGCGTTGTACCTCAGGGCGACGGGCAGTTCCATGTCGAGCCCGCCGTTGGCCGCTTCCGCGGCGTCCTTCGGGGCGAAGTGGTCGGAGGCCACCCAGCCCTTGAAGCCCCACTCCGACCGCAGGATCCTGTTGAGGACGGCGTCGTCCTGGCAGGCCCACCGGCCGTTCAGCTTGCCGAACCCGCACATGACCGTCGCGGCGCCGCCCTGCTTCACGGCGGCCTCGAACGGCGGCATGTAGATCTCCCGCAGGGTGCGGGGGTCCACCCGCATGTCCAGCTCCAGCCGGTCGGTCTCCTGCGCGTAGACGGCCATGTGCTTGACCGCCGTCATCACGCCCTGCGACTGCGCGCCCTCGATCCACGGAACCCCGAGGGTCGCCGACAGGTAGGGGTCCTCGCCGAACCCCTCGAACGTGCGCCCGTTGCGGGGGGTGCGCAGGACGTCCACGGTCGGCCCGAAGACGACGTCGTTGCCGCGGTGCCTGGCCTCCCACGCCACCGTCCGGCCGTAGAGCCGCGCGGTCTCGCGGTCGAAGCCCGCCGCGAGCGCGATCGGGGCCGGCAGCGCCGTCGCCTTGCCCTGCCGGACGCCCGCCGGCCCGTCGGCCATGTAGACCGGCGGGATGCCGAGCCGCTCGATCCCGGCGTTGGTGTCGGCGTGCGCGGTCTCGAAGTACCCGCCGAGCGGGCCGCCGAAGATGTCGTCCGCCGCGAGCATCGCGATCTTCTCGTCGGCGGTCATCTCCGTCAGCAGCAGGCCGGTCCGCCGGTCCGGCGTCAGCGACGGGTCGCACCACGGCCGCTGAGCGCGGTCGCCGCACCGTCCCGTGTCCGCCCGCGCCTCGCCGGGGGCCGGCACCGCCGCCAGTGCCAGCACGGACGCCAGCGCGCCCGCGGCCGGCAGCCATCTTCCCACCCGCATGCCCATGGCGACATTTCTGCCACCGAACAGTGGGAAAGTTCTAGACTGCCGGGGAAAATTGACCGTATTGTGTCATATGAGACGTCACATGCTGCGCGTGGTGGCCGCCACCGCGAGTTCCGCGAGGGCCTGGCGGGCCTCCTCGCCGATGGGCGCGGCCCTCAAGGCACGCTCCGCCTCGGTCAGGTAGCGCTCGATCATGTCCTCGCAGGCGGTGAGGCCGCCGGTCTCCTCGATGATCGTGCGCAGCTCGTCCACCCCCGCGCGGTCCAGGTCCGGGTCGCCGAGACGGCGCCGCAGCCGCGCGGCCTGCGCGGCGGACGCGCGTTCCAGGGAAAGCGCGACCAGGACGGTCCGCTTGCCCTCGCGCAGGTCGTCGCCCGCCGGCTTGCCGGTCTCGGCGGGGTCGCCGAACACCCCGAGGACGTCGTCGCGGAGCTGGAAGGCGATGCCGAGCGGCAGGCCGTAGCCGGTGAGGGCGGCGGTCACGTCCGGGCGGGCGCCCGCCAGCGCGGCGCCGAGGTGCAGGGGCCGCTCGATCGTGTACTTGGCGGCCTTGTACTCCACCACGCGCAGCGCCGTGGCGACCGTCGCCTCGCCGCGCGTGCCCTCCAGCATGTCGAGGTACTGGCCGCACATGACCTCGGTCCGCATCAGGTCGTAGACCTCGCGGCCGCGCCGCCTGCGGTCGCCGTCCAGCCCGCACGTCTCGAACATCTCGCCCGACCAGGCCAGGCACAGGTCGCCGAGCAGGATGGCCGAGCCCCCGCCGAACGCCTCCGCGTCGCCCGGCCAGGACTGCGCGCGGTGCAGCGCCTCGAACCTGCGGTGGACGGACGGCTGGCCGCGGCGGGTGTCGCTGGAGTCCATGACGTCGTCGTGGATCAGCGCGCTCGCCTGCAGCAGTTCCAGGGACGCGGCGGCGGCCACGATGCCGGGGCCGTCCTCGCCGCCGGCGGCGCTCCACCCCCAGTAGCAGAACGCGGGACGCAGCCGCTTCCCGCCGCCCAGCAGGGCGTCCAGGGCGGACATCATGGGCGCGAGGTCGTCACTGATGGTCAGCAGGGCCGGGCGCTGCCGGTCGACGAAGGCCAGGAGCGCCTCGTCGACCTCCTTGCGGATGCGGCTGGTCGACATGCCCGAGATCGTATCCACGTGGGTGGATTCAACCGTCCGCCGGAGACGTGAGAAGTCACTAGATCCACGGAAATATGGACATATCGCCCGCGAAGTGTGCCGAGCATCACCCTTATCGGCGGCCACGGGGGCTTCTGTAGGCTTGTGGAATGCGACGCCTGCGCCCAAACCGGCCCCCGACCGTCCGAGACCTCCTGGCCTCCGGCGGCAGGTCCTTCTCGTTCGAGTTCTTCCCGCCCAAGACCGAGAAAGGCGCGCGGAACCTCTGGCGCACCATCCGCGAACTGGAGTCCCTGCACCCCACGTTCGTGTCGGTGACCTACGGAGCCGGAGGCGGCACCCGCGACAAGACCATCGACATCGTCGAACGCATCGCCACCGACACCACCCTCACGCCCGTCGCCCACTTCACCGCCGTCGACCACTCCCAGGCCGAGCTGCGGAACCTGATCGGCCGGTTCGCCGGCGTCGGCGTCCGCAACATCCTCGCCGTGCGCGGCGACCCGCCCGGCGACCCGATGGGGGAGTGGGTCAAGCACCCCGACGGGGTGGAGTTCGCGTCCGACCTCGTCCGCATGATCCGCTCCTACGGCGACTTCAGCGTCGGCGTGGCGGCGTTCCCCTACAAGCACCCGCGCTCACCGGACATCGAGAGCGACACGCGTTACTTCATCGAGAAGTGCCGCGCCGGCGCCGACTACGCGATCACGCAGATGTTCTTCCGCGCCGAGGACTACTTCCGCCTGCGCGACCGCGTCGAGGCCGCCGGCTGCGACGTCCCGATCCTGCCCGGCATCATGCCGGTCACCCAGATGAGCACGATCGAGCGGTCCGAGCAGCTGTCGGGCGCGCCGTTCCCGCCCGAGGTCAGGGCCCGCTTCGAGGCGGTCGCCGACGACCCGGAGGCGGTGCGGCGCCTCGGCATCGAGCACGCCGCCCGGCTGTGCCAGGACCTGCTCGACCAGGACGCGCCCGGCATCCACTTCATCACCTTCAACAAGTCGACGGCGACGCGCGAGGTCTACGGCCTCCTGGACGGCGCGTACGCCGCCAGCGGCAGCGCCCCGCCCATCACCGCGTAGCGGGGGCCGCCGCCCGGAAACTCGAAATCGGTCAGCAGGTCGACCATGCCGACCGAGCGGTAGAGGGAGCGGGCCGGAGTGTCCGGCCGCCTGTCGAGCGTCGACAGCACGACGGTCCGCTCCGGCCGCCCCCCGCACAGCGCGCTCAGCAGGGCCCGGCCGAGGCCCCTGCCCTGGGCCTCCGGACGGACGTGAAGCTCCGCCACCTCGAACGTGTCGCCCAGCCACGACTCCGCGTGCCCGGGGCCCTCCCGGTCGCTGAGCGCCTGGAAGACGACGTCATGCCACCACTGGCCGCGCGCCCCGTGGAACCCGTACGCGAACCCTCGGACGGAACCCGCCAGGATGGGCAGCGCACCGCGTCCCTCGGCCACGAACGCCCGGAAACCCGGATACGACGTGTGCCGTTCCATGATGGTGTGGCGGCCCGGGAGCTGCTCGTTCGGCGGTTCCATCGCGGACGCGTACACGTCCAGCATGGGGTCGAGCCTGCGTAGGAAGGCGCGTTCGTCGATCTCGCGCAGCTTCGGGTCCTTCACGCGACAGAGACTAGACCCGGTGGACGGTCCGCCGCCCGTGTCACCGGCCGCCGAGCTGCCTACTCGCCGGCGTCGAGCGCCCTACTCGCCGGCGTCGAGCGCCCTACTCGCCGGCGTCGAGCACGCGGCGCACCGACGCGTCGTCACGCGCCACCACGGCGGTGTCCCCGGCGAGGACGATCGGCCGCTGGATCAGCGCCGGATTCGCCACCATGACCTCGATCCACCGGGCACGGTCGCGTTCGAGGTCCTTCAGCCCGAGCTCCTTGGCGACGGGCTCGTTCAGGCGCGCCACGTCCCACGGCTCCGCGCCGATCCGGGTGAGCACCGCGTCGAACTCCTCCGCCGTGGGCGGCTGGTCCAGGTAGCGGCGCTCGGTGTACTCCACGCCCGCCTCGTCCAGCGCGGCCTTCGCGGCACGGCTCTTCGAGCAGCGCGGGTTATGCCAGATCTCGGTGTCGCTCATCTCGTCACTCCACTTCCGCCGGGGCGCCCCCGGTGATCCTCAGCAGTTCCTCGTACGACGTGGGGAAGACGGTGTGCGGATGCCCGCCGGCCGCCCAGACCTGGTCGTACTTCTCCAGCCAGACGTCCACGAGCGTCCGGATCGGCGCCGGGTGGCCGAGCGGCGCGACGCCCCCGATCGGCTGCCCCGTCGACTCCCGGACGAACTCCGGCGACGCCCGCTTCACCTTCGCCGCCCCCACCAGGGACGCGACCTTCGCCGTGTCGACGCGGTGCGCGCCGCTCGTCAGCACGAGCAGCGGCGCCCCGTCGGCGTCGAACAGCAGGCTGTTGGCGATCGCGCCCACCTCGCATCCGAGCTGCTCCGCGGCGGCCTGCGCCGTCCGCGCCGAATCGGGCAGTTCCACGATGACCCCGGTCGCGCCCCGGTCGAGCAGGATCTTCGCGACGTGTTCGGCATTCGCGTGCATGGGAAGCACTTTAAGCTCAACGCATGCGAGGGAGACCGATCGGCATGCGGAAGTACGCGGTCCTGCCGGCGGCGGCCGTCCTCCTGACGGCCTGCAGCGGGACGGAGCAGGCGGCGACTCCGCCGCAGGAGCGCCCGCCGTCGGCACGGCCGACGACGCCCACGCCTACCCCCACGCCCACGCACCGCAAGCTGAAGCCGGGTGCGAAGGGCTCCGACGTCAAGGAACTCCAGCGCCGGCTGAAGGCGCTGAACTACGACCCGGGCAAGCTGGACGGGAAGTACGGGCCGTCGACCGAGATGGCCGTGTGGGCGTTCCAGGCCGTGAACCGCATGAAGCAGAAGGGCGCCGTCGGCAAGTCCTTCTGGGAGGCTCTGGCCGACCCCGAGGAGCCGCGTCCGATGGCCAAGAAGCGTGAGAAGGACCGCGTGGACGTGGACCTGAAACGGCAGTACCTCGTCCTCTACAAGGACGGTGAGCCGCGCCTCATCACGCACATCTCGTCGGGCTCGGGGGAGTACTACTGCGCGAAGGACCGCGGGGCCACCGTCCCGAGGTGCCGCTACGCCAGCACCGGCACCGGCGACTTCCGGACGGGACGCCGCTTCACCGGCTGGGAGACCTCACCCCTCGGACGGCTCTACAACCCGATCTACTTCAACGGCGGCATCGCCTTCCACGGCGCCCTGAGCGTGCCCAAGGGCCCCGCCTCGCACGGTTGCGTCCGGATGCCGATGCACGTCGCCGAGTACTTCCCGGACCTCCTTGGAACGGACGTCCCCGTGCACGTCAGGCGGCCTCGCTAGGGCCTCGCGGCGGAACTGTCGTACCCCTCTGTTCTCCTGTCCGCATGCCCGCTGACCTGCGGGATATGACACATGTTCGAACACGTTGACGAATCGCCGCCAGGGCGGTTTACTGTCAAGTGCGTCGAACTTATGTTCGACGTGGTGCGGGACTCGCGGCCCGCGCCAGGGCGACGTCCCCGCCGATCGCGGTGTTTCGGCGGGACGGACGGCCGGGCGGAGTGAGGGGAAGCTCTCCGCCCGGCCGGCCCGAGCCCCGGAAGGAGGCAGAAATGTCAGGAGCGATGACCGCACGCGGAGTCCACTCCGCCGCCCAGTCCGTCCCGCCGCCGAGTCCACGCCACCGTCCGCTGCCCGCGCCCCGCCCGGCGCACACGGCCGTAGGCCAGCTGCACGCCGCCCGCATGGGCCTCGCCGAGGCCGCCGAGGCGACCTCGCCCGCCGTCCGCTACGTCTGCGCCCACCTGGCCGCGCTGCGCGCCGCCGCCGCGGTGCTGGCGTCCAGGGAACCGCTGGAGACCCACCGCCGCGGCCGTCCCCGCAGCGTCTGGGTCCTGCTGCCCGAGGCCGAACCCGCGCTGCGCGAGTGGGCCGCCTTCTTCGCCGCCGGCGCCGACAAGCGCGCCGCCGCCGAGGCGGGCCTGCCGCGCGCCGTCACCCCGCGCGAAGCCGAAGAACTCCTCCACGACGCCGAAGTCTTCGTCACCCTCGTCGAGGACACCCTCGGCGTAGTCGCCCAGCCCACGCTGTGTTTTTGACAGGCCCGGCCCACTGCGCTCGCCTTGCGGCTCGCTTCGTGACCTGGCCTGTGCGAGCGCGAATCGCTTCGCGATCTGACCGGTGAGGCTCGCCTCCGGCTTCGCTCACCGGTCAGGTAGCGCGCTCGCGTGCGTTGCTGGGGTCGTCTCGACACTTTGCTGACCATTTCGGAGGCCGTCCCAGCCCCTGGGGCCGGCCCTCCGCTGGAGGACGGGGGGCCGTTCCGCCAACCCCCCAGGACGGCGCCCCGTCCTCCGGCGCCCGTACGATCGCGCCGGCGGTGGCCGCCAACCCCCCGAGCCGGCCCCGCCGGCGCGATCCCGCCCGCAGACACGACTCCACCGGCCCTCGCCACGCGCCCCGCTCTACTGTGCGCCGTTCTACGCGCTTCGCTCCTGTGCGCTGCTCGAAGTGTGCCGTTCTGTGCAGGCTGCTCTGCGAACCGT
>NZ_SMKH01000151.1 GCF_004348515.1 Actinomadura sp. KC345
GGGGGTCGGATGGGCGGGCGTTCAGGTCTGCTGGATCGGTTCCATTCCGTCCGTGGTGCTCTCGGGCGGCCCGTGCCATTCGAAGAGCAGGACGGTGGCGTCGTCGTCCAGGCGGCCCGCGTGGTGATCGAGGATGCTGTGGACGAGCCGCCGCAGCGTCTCCGGGACCGGAAGTCCGTCGGCCTCGCGCCTGACGATGAAGTCGACGAAGCGTTCCAGGCCGAACTCCTGCTTGTCCGGGTCGCGTGCCTCCACGACGCCGTCGGTGTACAGCAGCACGCGATCGCCCGGTTCGAGTTGCCTGCTGCACATCTCCGGGACGACGCCCAGGCCGGTGCCGAGCGGGGCACCCGGTCGGCAGTCCAGCGCGGACACCCGGCGCCCGTTGCGGATGATGACCGGCGGCGGGTGCCCGTACAGCACCCACGACAGGTCCCCCGTCCGGATGTCGAGCTCCGCCAGAACGGCCGTCACGAACCGCCCGCCGTCCTGCGCGTTCAGCTCCTCCTCCATCGCCTGCCCCGTGTCGAGGAGGCCCGAGCCCTGGAGGCGGCTGTTGCGGAAGGCCGCGATGGCGAGGTTCGACGTCATCCCGGCCGGCGTGTCGTGCCCCATGGCGTCGAAGACGCCGAGGTGCACCAGGTCGCCCGCGAGGGCGTAGTCGAACGCGTCCCCGCCCAGGTCGTAGGCCGGTTCCAGGGCGGCGCCGATCACCACCTGGTCGTTGGCGAACGTCATGGGCGGCATCAGCCGCCACTGCATCTCCGCCGACACCGACATGGGCCGGGTGCGCACCAGCCGGGAGAGGGAGTCGCTGTAGGGCCCCTTGCTGACGATCATCAGCGCGACGATCCCGGCCAGGTACTCGGCGTCCTCCCTGGCCTTCTCGTCGTCCCTGCGGATGCGGACCCGCAGCACGCCGATCCGTTCGGTCCCGTCGAGGATCGGCACCCAGCGGTGGCAGGTCCCGTCGTCGAACGCCTGGCCGTTGACCGCCAGTACGCTCTGGTACGCCCGGCCCGCCACCGTTCCCTCGATCCTGTACTCCGCGACCTCGTCCCCCGGATCCTGGCCGGCGTCCTCGCCCTTTCCGGTCAGCAGCCGCAGAACGGTCTGCCGGACGTCCGCGACATAGATCAGCACGTCGTGGATGGCCGCGTCCGCCGCGTGCTTGACCACCGCACCCGGCAGCTGCTCCATGGACATCAGGTGGCTGGCCACCATCAGCTCTCTCAGCATCGGCTCGCCGTCCTGCCCCGTCCGTGCTCCGACGTCACCCTTCCCTCCCTGACCCACCTCCCTACCCACCACAGGGCGGACGTATGTCCGGGCCCAGGTCAGGTACGTTCCGGTGACGGGGCGGCGGGGAGCATCGCGGCGATCTCCGGCTTCAGCAGGTCGCGGACGCTCGCGTAGGGGGCGCCGAAGTTCAGGTTGCCGCAGCCGTCGCTGCCCCCGGAGAGGACGGCGATCCGGAACTCTCCGGCGGCGAGGAACGCGTTCAGGTAGGGCGGGGCGGTCTGCCTGCCCGGCGCGGAGGGCGCCTCCTTGGGGCGGAAGTCGGAGACCTTGAACCTTCCGTCGGGGCTGCAGTCCGCCCACCGGCGCCCGTACTCTTCCCGACGCTCCTCGACGCGCGCCTGGAGCCGGCTCACGCCGCCGGCCGTCAGGGTGCCCGGACGGAACACATCGGCCGCGGTGAGCCTGCGGCCGGTGCGCAGATCGACGGTGACGACCTCGCCGCCGGGCGACCCGTCCGCCTTCTTGCACCAGTCGGACGTCTGGAAATAGCGGACGGACACCAGGCGGGGGCCGCGCATCCCGAGCGTGGTCTCCGTGCCGATCCGCACGGGTTCGCCCTCACAGGGCAGCTCGCGTGCGCCGGCCCTCGCCAACTCGATGAGCCGGTCCAGCGGGCCGCGCAGTTGGGTGTTGATCCGGCGCTCCAGAGCGGGGTCCCCCAGGCCGCTGACGGTCGGGTACCGCGCGTTCTGGATCTGGATCGTCGCCGGGCCGCCGGTGAGCGTCCGGCTGTCGGCGGCCATCGTCACGACAGGCGCGGGCGGGGGCTCCGTGCTGTCCTGCCTGGCGTAGATCGCGCCGCCGGCCGTCGCGGCGACCACGGCGGTGCCGGCGGCGGCCGCCGTGCCCTTGCCGGCCGCCGTGGCGAGGAAGCCCTTGCTCACCGACGTTCCCACGGTGCCGGCGGTGCCGCCGCCGGCCCCGGCCGCGCCGCCCGCGCCGGCGGTGGTCGCGCCGGCCGCGCCCGCCGCGCCGGCCCCGGCCGGGGCGAGCGCGAGCGCGCCGAGCGGGAACAGCGCGGCCAGGGCGACCGCGGCGGCGGCCAGCGCACGGACGCCGCGCCGCTCCCAGTCGCTCCCGTACGCGGCGGCCGCGGCGATCTCCAGCCACGTCACGAACTCGGCGGCGCTCTCGGGCCGCTCCGCCGGGTTCTTCGCCATTCCCGCCTGGACGAGGGGGCGCAGCGGTTCGGGCACGTCCGCGACGTCGACCGGCGCGCTGAGGTGCTGGTTCATCAGCGCCACCCGGTCCGCGGCGGCGAACGGGCGGTGCCCGGTCACGCATTCGACGAACACGCAGGTCGCGGCGTACACGTCGGTGGCGGGGGCGGCGGGCTCGCCGCGCCACTGCTCCGGCGCCATGTACACCGGCGTCCCGGCGGACGAGCCGGCCCCGGCCAGGACGGCGACGCCGAAGTCGACGAGCTTGCTGAGCCCGTCCGCCCGCACGACGACGTTCGCCGGCTTGTAGTCGCGGTGGACGACGCCGACGGCGTGGGCCGCCGCGAGCCCGAGCAGGGAGCCCTTCAGGACGAGCAGCGCCGCCTCCGGGGCCAGCGCCCCGTGCTCGCGCAGGACCTCTTTCAGCGACGCTCCGTTGATCGCCTCCATCACGATCGCCGCGCCCTGCTCGCTCTCCACGAACCGGTAGAGACGCGCCACATACGGGCTGGTCAGGCGGCCGAGCATCTGCGCCTCGGCCTGCAGCCCCGCGACGGCCCGCGCGTCCGCCCGGACCAGGTACTTGATCGCGACCGGGGTACCGGACGTGGTGTGGCGGGCCAGCACGACCCGGCCCTGCCCGCCCCGCCCGAGTTCGCGGTCCTCGGTGAACTCCCTCAGCCGCCAGTCGTCCATGCGTGCTCCCGCGCCTCGCCGATGCCGTGTCGAGCCGATGCCGTGTCGAGCCGATCCCGTGTCGAGCCGATCCCGTGTCCAGCCGATCCCGTGTCCAGCCGATCCCGTGTCCAGCCGATGATCCCGTGTCCAACCGATCAGCTCTCCACAGGACGGTGACGCCGCTGCGTGCGGAAAGGTTCGCGGAAAGTTCGGACGGCCGCCGGCGCCGCCGCGGCGGGGCCGGGTGAGATGGGACACACCGGGCGCCGCGGGCGGGCGCACCGCGGAACGTTCGAAGGCACAGGTCACGGCCCCGGCTTATCGTTATCTGACAAGCGCACCGGAAATGCGCAGCCATGAATTGCCGGAAGGATTGTGCTAAACCCATCTGGGGTTCGCCGAAGCGGAAGGATCTTCATGGGCGCAGCGGAGACTCTCGCAGGGGTGATCGACACGAGGCGCTATCCGCTGGCCGAGCCGGAGGGCACCGGATGGGACGCCGTCGTTTCCCGGACCCGGGAGGCACTGGCGGAATCCGGATGCCGCGTCCTGCCCGACTTCATTCGGCCTTCATTGCAGGAGGCGCTGAGCGCCGAATGCGCGGAGATCGCGCCGGACGCCCATTACGACGTGGAAACCGTGAACGCCTACAACATCGAGGTCGGCACGCCATTGCCGGACGGCCATCCCGGGCGCATCACGTTCGAGCGGGGCAACGCGTTCGTCCCCCGGGACCGCATCCCCGCCGGGTTCATCGTCCACAGGCTGTATTCCAACGCGCTCTTCCAGCGGTTCGTGGCCGACTGCTTCGGGCTGCCGCGCGTGCACGAGCTCGCCGACCCGCTGTCGGCGCTGTGCCTCAACGTCGTGAACCCCGGGACGGAGCATCCGTGGCATTTCGACACCAACGAGTTCACCGTCAGCCTGCTGACCCGGGAGGCCGGGGACGGGGGCGTCTTCGAGTACTGCCCGAACATCAGGTCGGCGGAGGCGGAGAACGTCGGCGACGTGCGCCGGGTGCTGACCGGGCACGGCGAGGACCTCGTCCGGCGGCTGACCCTGCGCCCCGGTGACCTGCAGCTCTTCAAGGGACGGTACTCGCTGCACCGGGTGAGCACGGTGCGCGGGGACACGGCACGGCACACGGCGATCTTCGCCTACAGCGAGCGCCCGGGGGTCGTCGGCAGCGTCGCGCGCACGAAGCAGCTCTTCGGCCGCGTCCTGCCCGAGCACCTGGCGGCGGAGGGACGCGCCGTCAGGGTGGACGGGCTCCTCGACTGAACGTGCTCCTCCGAACCGTCCCCGGCCGTACCTGTTGCAGACCACCGAGGACGACATGTTCACCAGGAAGGTTCTCCGTGCGCGTCGACACGACGGGAAAGATCTCGCTCGACCACATCTACACGCGGCCCGACCCCCGCGCCTACTTCAGCACGCTCCGCGAACTCGGCTACATCATCCCGGAACTGGCGAAGCCGCACTTCCACCGGTTCATCGACGAATACCGGGAGGCGCGCCAGGTACGGTCTCCGACCGTTCTCGACATCGGCTGCTCCTACGGCGTCAACGCCGCTCTGGTGAAATACGGGGCCACCATGGACGAGCTGTACGATCGCTACGGCGGCCGCGACGCCCACCGGCACACGCGGGCGAGTCTGCTGTCCCGCGACCGGGAGCTGATCCGTTCCGGTGAACATACGAGCAACCTGCGCTTTCTCGGCCTCGACGCGTCGGACGAGGCCCTTTCCTACGCGCTCGAAGCCGGTTTCCTGGACGGCGCCGTCCACGCCGATCTGGAGAACGGCGAGCCGACCGACGAGCAGCGCGCGCAACTCGCCGGAACGGATCTGGTCATTTCCACCGGCTGTCTCGGGTACGTCACCGAGCGCACCCTTCTGCGGGTCGTCGAGGCGCACGGGGAGCGCAGGCCGTGGATGGCCCATTTCGTCCTGCGGATGTTCCCCTTCGAGCCGATCGCCGAGGCCCTCGGCGCCGCCGGGTACGAGACCGTCCGCCGCGGCGGGCTGTTCCGGCAGCGGCGGTTCGCGACACCGCAGGAGCGCTCGCTCGTGCTGGACCGCCTCGCGGGCTCCGGGGTCGACCCGGCCGGCCTGGAGACCGACGGCTGGTTCTACGCGCAGCTCCACATATCCAAGCCACGCGGCTGAAGCGGTTCCAGGCCGGCAGAGGCCCCGATGACACGAGGATCGAAGTGAACGCCAGCGAAGAAGTCTCGACCCGCACCTTCGGCAACGAGGAGCGCCTGCCGCGGGTGCCGCTCCCCACGCTCGACGCGACCTGCGAGCGGTTCATGGAGTGGTGCGGCCCCCTGCTGACCGGCGACGAGCGGGCGCGGACCGAGTCCGCGCTGGCCGCGTTCGCCCGCCCGGACGGCCCCGGCCGCACGCTGCAGGCGGCCCTCGAACGCTACGACGCGGCCGAGGGAGTGCACAGCTGGCTCGACACCTTCTGGCCGTACCGCTACCTCGGCCGGCGGGACCGGATCGCGCTGAACGCGAACTTCTTCTTCCTCTTCCGGGAGTCGGACGAAAGCCAGGCCGAGCGCGCGGCCGGCCTCATCGCCGGCGCGCTGGACTACAAGCTGCGGCTCGACGGCGAGGGCGTCCCGCCCGTCCTGCAGCGCGGGCGGCCGCTCACGATGGAGCAGAACAAGTTCCTGTTCTCCACGACCCGCATCCCCGGCTTCGAGCAGGACACCGTCCGCGCGCCCTACACCGACGCGTGGCCGGGGCCGTCGCGGGCCCGCCACATCGTGGTGTTCTTCCGCGGCAACATGATCCGGATGGACGTGCTCGGCCCGGAGGGGCACCCCCACACGCTGGACGAGCTGGTGGCGGGCCTCCACACGATCATGAAGGCCGAGACCGCCCCGGAACCGTCCACCGGGCACCTCACCACCAAGGCCCGCGCCGCGTGGGCGGAGAGCCGCCGGGCGCTCCTGGCCCTCGATCCCGGCAACGCGCGGGCGCTCGACGACGTCGAGACGGCGCTGTTCTGCGTGTGCCTGGAGAACTTCGCCCCCAAGAACACCCTCGACGCCTGCGACCACCTCCTGCACGGCGACAGCGGCAACCGCTGGTTCGACAAGGCCGTGTCGTTCGTCGTCTTCGGGGACGGCACCGCGGGCATCAACGTCGAGCACTGCGGCCTGGACGGCACCACGATCCTCGGCTTCACCGACGCGCTGCTGAGCACCTCCCCCGAGCTGCTCTCCCGGCGGTCGGGCGCCGCGTCGCAGGGCCTGCCCGCCGTCGAGCCCATCGAGTTCGTCCTCGACGACACCCTGCGGCGCGACATCGAGGACGCGGCGGCGTCGTTCGCCGCGTACGGCGCGGCGACGGCCACCGCCACCGTGTCGTTCGACGGCTTCGGCTCCGACGAGATCAAACGGCTCGGGATGTCGCCGGACGCGTTCGTGCAGATGGCCTACCAGCTCGCCCACCGGCGGGCGAAGGGCGTCACTGGGGCCACCTACGAGTCGATCGCGACCCGCCAGTACCGGCACGGGCGCACCGAGGCCATGCGCGTGGTCACCCCGGAGGTGCTGCGTTTCGTGGAGGTCATGAGCGACCCCGGCGCCGGCGCCGGGGCGCGCCGGGACGCGTTCCGCGCCGCCGCCGACGCCCACGTCAGACGCGCGCGGGAGTGCCAGAACGGGCAGGCCCCCGAGCAGCACCTCTGGGAACTGCAGCTGATCCAGAAGCGGCGCGGGGACGAGCTGGGCGTCACCGAGCCGCCGGCGCTGTTCGAGTCGCCCGGCTGGCTGACGATGCGCGACGACTACCTGAGCACCAGCTCGGCGCCGTCGGTCAACATCCGGTACTTCGGTTTCGGGTCGACCAGCGAGCAGTGCATCGGCATCGCCTACGTGCTGCTCCCGGACCGCTTCAACGCCTACCTCAGCACGCCGCGTCCCGTGGCCGGCGCGATGCAGGCGTTCGCCGACCGGCTCCGCGAGGCCGTCCACGAGCTGCGCGAACTGCTCGCCTGACCGGCCTCGCCCGAGCAGGCTCAGCGCCCCGGCCGGGCGGGTCGGTGGACCCGCCCGACCGGGTACAGCCAGCGCCGGAGCAGCCTGCTGAGCGCCGGCATGACGAGCAGGGTGAGCACCGGGACCACGAGGAGCGGGAACACCAGCGCCTGCACCGGCACCGGCCACGCCTTGGTCAGCGGCGTGAGGAACGCGTTCAGCGCCAGGCTGATCGGATAGACCGCGCAGAACGTCACGGCCATCATCTTCGGCTTGGACGGCGCCGGAACCGACTCCCCGGGCACGCTGAACCACGTCTCCAGCCCGGTGGTGTCCTGCTGGTGCTCCTCGGCGATCCCGCGGACCCGGTCGATCAGGTCCGCCCTTTCCCCGGATCCCAGCCACCGGTCGAGCCGCTCCTGATCGCTGAAGCCGACGACGGTGTAGTACCGGTTCCGCATCCCCTCGGCGCGCAGCCACGTCGCGCCCCGGTGCCCCGGGTACCGGATCGCGGCCTGGTGGAGGGCCTCCGCCCACTCCTCGAAGTCGCGTTCCCTGCCGGGCTTGACGTCCCACGTGACCACGATCGAGACGGGATCGGTCTCCGCTGCGTCCATGCTCGCAATGTCACCGCTCCAGCCCCGTCCATGCCCTTTTCCGGTCCTCCACGGCCGGGACTACGTGGTCGCCAGCGCCTCGGTGGGGCTGAGGCGGGACGCGCGGATCGCCGGATAGAGGCCCGCCACCGCGCCGATGACCAGGGTCGCGGCCACGCCGCCCGCCAGGGCCCAGGCCGGGATGACGAGCGGCCAGCCCTGGTAGAGGGTGTAGCCGGCGGTGACGACCGTGCCGATGAGCGCGCCGCCGGCGCCGCCGAGCGCCGACAGCAGCAGCGACTCGGCGAGGAACTGCGCGCGGATCTGGCCGCGGGTCGCGCCGAGGGAGCGGCGCAGCCCGATCTCCGAGCGCCGCTCCAGCACCGAGATGACCATCGTGTTGGCCACCCCGACGCCCCCGACGAGCAGCGCGACCGCGCCGAGGCCGAGCAGCAGGCCGGTGAACGCCTCGCCGGCGGCCTGCTTCGCCGCCAGCGCGTCCGACGGGCGCGACACCTCCACCTCGTTCGCCGCCTGCGGGTTCGCGGTCGCGCCGAGCACGTCCCGGACGTCCTCGACGCTCGCCTCCTGCGAACGGGTGTAGATCGTCGTGGGATGCCCGTCGAAGCCCAGCCGGTCCTGCGCCGCGGGCCAGCCGACCAGGGCGGCGCTGTCCAGCTCGGGCGCCAGCGGCGCCGGTTCGAGGACGCCGATGACGGTGAACCACCGGCCGCCGATGAGCACCTGGACGTCCGGGGCGGCGTGGCCGATCCCGAGCCGCTCCGCGGCGGCCGACCCGAGCACGGTCGCCGGGAAGGTGCCGGTCGCGGCGTTCAGCCAGACGCCGCTGCCGAGCTCGGCGCCCGTGGCGGCCCGCAGGTCGGTGCGGGCCGCATAGGTGGCGATCCCCTTCGTCTCGGTCTCCGGCATCTTGTTCGTCCGGTAGACCTTCGCCTCGCCCAGCAGGCCGATCGCCGACACCTCCTGGACCGGCGCGACCCGTCCCACCATCGCCTCCGATTCGAGCGGGAGCTGCGCCTCCTCTCCGGTCAGCGTGCTGCCGGGCGAGACGGTCAGGAGGTTGGTGCCGAGCGCGGCCAGCGTCCGGTCGAGATCGGCGCGGGAGGACGAGGAGACGCCGACGACCGCGACCATCGCCGCGATCCCGATCGCGATGCCGAGCGCAGACAGGAACGCCCGCATCGGGCGGGTGCGCAGGCCCACCGCGCCGACCCTGACCATGTCTCCCGGCCACATCCGCGCGGGTTTCAGCACGGGCTTCACCACGGGCTTCACCACGGGGGCCGTCATCGCCCGGCCTCCGCGAGCGCGGAGCCGGCCTCGGGGCCGGAGCCGGAGCCGGTCCGGGTGTCGTCGACGATGAGTCCGTCGCGCATCCGGACCCGGCGGGGCAGCCCGGCCGCGATCTCCCGGTCGTGCGTGATGACGACGACGGTGGTACCGGCGCCGTTCAGCTCGCGCAGCAGCGCCATCACCCCGTCCCCCGACACCGAGTCGAGCGCGCCGGTCGGCTCGTCGGCCAGGAGCAGCGCGGGCTCGCCGGCCACCGCCCGCGCGATCGCGACCCGCTGCCGCTCGCCGCCGGACAGCTCGTGCGGCCGGTGGCCCAGCCGGTGGCTGAGGCCGACCCGCCGCAGCGCCTCCGCCGCCCGCCGGCGCCGCGCCGCCGGACGCAGCCCCGAGTACAGGAGGCCGTCCGCGACGTTGTCGAGCGCGGGCGTGCCCGCGGCCAGATGGAAGTGCTGGAAGACGAAGCCGATGCGGCTCGCCCGCAGCGCCGACAACCCGTCGTCGGCCAGCCGCCCCACGTCGTGCCCGTCGATGTGGACGCTGCCCGAGGTGGGCCGGTCCAGCGTGCCGAGGACGTTCAGCATGGTCGACTTGCCGGAGCCGGACGGCCCGGCGATCGCGACCAGCTCCCCCGCCGCGATGTGCAGGGACACGCCGGCGAGGGCGTGGACGCCGCCCGGATACAGCTTCGTCACGTCCCGCAGAGTGATCACTTCGGTACCCCCACGACCGTGCCCTCGGCGATCCCCGGGCCGGAGATCTCCACCTTCCCGTCCGCGAACAGGCCGGTCTCGACCGCGACGTAGGACGAGGCGCCGCCCTTGACGACCTCGACTCCGAAGCCGCCCTCGCTCAGCGCCACCAGCGCGGCGACCGGCACGGTCAGCACGTTCTCGCGCTCGCCCGCGGTGAAGGCGACGTCGACGGAGGCGAGCACGTACTCCGCGGCGGCCTTCTTCGCCTCGCCGGAGTCGAGCCAGGCGGTCACCTCCACCTTCGTCGTCGGCTCCTCGCCCTGCTCGCCCGCCTCGATCACCGTCGTGACGTCGTCGATCTCCGCCGGGACGTCCTCGTTCCCCGGCAGCGTCACCTCGACGGCGGCGCCCTTTTCCGCCATCCGCTGGTCGCTGATGTCCAGTTCGACGGTCACGGCCTTGGCGGTGCCGGTGTAGGAGAGCACCTTCTTGCCGGGCGCGGCGGGCTCGCCCGGGTTCGCCGCGACGCTGTCGACCCGCACGGCCCCGGACGCGTACGCGACGCGTCCGAGCTCCACGATCCCGGTCTCCGGCACGCCGATGTCGTCCTGCCACTCCTGCACGGCGGCGGCGGTGCCGTCGGTGTACTCGTCGTCCACGGTGAAGCCGTCATAGCCGAGGGCGCGGAGGTTCGCCTCGAACCGCTTCACGTCGGAGCCCTCGTCGCCGATCCTCAGCGGCCGGTAGGAGGGCTTCGACCCGTACATCAGCACGACGGGCTCGCCGTCCACCTCGTACAGCTCGTGGCCCCGGGTGATCTGGTCGCCGCTGTCGGGCAGCTTGGTCAGGGTGCCCCTCAGCTGGCTCAGCGCGGTGTGCGCCGGGCCGTAACCGAGCCGCCCCTCCTCGCTCAGCGTGTCCGTGAGGGTCTGCCTCGACACCTTCGTGGTGTTCGGCGGCAGCGCCGCCGCCGTCCCGCCGCCCGAGTCCCCGCCGGGGCCGAACGCCGCGACGGCGGCGACGCCGCCGGCCGCGAGCAGGACGCCGGAGGCGAGGGCGGTCCGCACGCGCGGCCGGCCGCGGCGGCGGCGCGGCGGGCTCGCCTCCTCCTCACCCGCCGCGCGCTCCATGGTGGTCTCGCCCATCACTGCTTCTTTCCGCCCTGGAGGACCTTCTGGCATTCCTGCTGCGCCCGCTCGAAGGCGGCGTCGTCGTCGCCCTTCTTCCGCTCGATCCGGATGCCCGGCTGGTTCGGGTCGGGGTCCGGGAAGTCCTCCACGCCGTTCTGGCGCATGCACTCGGCGAACTCCTGGGCGCGCTGCTGCTGCCCCGGGTCCGGCGAGCCTCCGCCGTTGGCCTGCGGGCTGTACCGCCGGCACGCCTCCATGGCCTTGTCCATGGCCGCCCGCTTCTCCGGGCCGCCCTTGACCTTGAGCTGGACGCCCTGGCCGGGCTTCGGGTCCTCCACGTCCACGCCGTGGTCGCGCATGCACTGGGCGAACTTCAGCCCCATCTCCTCCTTGCTCAGCTTCTCGCCCCCGGCCGCGGCGCTCTGCTTCCCGCCGTTCGCCGACGCCACGCCCGAACCGCCCTCGTCCCCGCCGCATCCGGTCAGGGCCAGCGCCAGGGCCAGCGGCACCATCGCCAGCAGTCGCTTTCGCATGTGCGGTCATCCCCTCGTCTCCCGGCCGGCGGTTCCGGCCGGTCGGGAAGCGATGCAACCCGGCCGTCCGTTTCCCCGGCGTTTCCACCTCCGCCCGGCGGATTCCTTACCGAAACGAAACACGGCGCCGGGCAGACTCACCGGGCGGGAAGAGCGGAGGGAGCATCATGCGGGTGCTGGTGGCAGAGGACGAACGGCTGCTCGCGGACGCGATCGCCGAATGGCTGCGGGACGACGCGCACGCCGTCGACCTGGCCTACGACGGGGCCGCCGCCCTGGAACGCGTCGGCGTCAACGACTACGACGTCGTCGTCCTTGACCGCGACCTCCCCCTCGTCCACGGCGACGACGTCTGCCGGGAGATGGTGCAGGGCGAGCGCACGGCGCGCATCCTGATGCTCACCGCCGCCGCCGAGATCACCGACCGCGTCGGCGGCCTCGGTCTCGGCGCCGACGACTACCTCACCAAGCCGTTCGCGTTCCCCGAGCTGGCCGCACGCGTGCTCGCCCTCGGCCGCCGCTGCCGCCCCGCGGCGCCGCCGACGCTGCACCGCGCCGGCATCACCCTCGACCCGGCGCGCCGGGAGGTGTTCCGGGACGGGCGCTACGTCCCCCTCGCGAAGAAGGAGTTCGCCGTGCTCACCGAGCTGCTCCGCGCCGGCGGCGCCGTCGTCTCGTCCGAGCAGCTGCTCGAGAAGGTGTGGGACGAGCACGCCGACCCGTTCACCGGCGCCGTCCGCCTCACCGTCCTCAAACTGCGCCGCAAGCTCGCCGACCCGCCCGTCGTCGAGACCGTCAAGGGAGCGGGGTACCGGATCCCATGAGGTTGTCGCTCCGCGCCAGGCTGACCCTCACCTACGGCGTCCTGTTCTTCACGGCGGGGGTGCTGCTCCTCGGCGTCACCTACGTCCTGTTCAACCAGCAGCTCTCCCGCTCCAACACCAAGGTCCTCGCCACCCACACCGGCCCCGGCCCGGCGCCCCGGAACGACACCAGCCAGGTCATCGCCGAGAGCAGGCGCCTCTTCGAGGAGGAGCGCGGCGAACTGCGCGACGCGGCCCTCACCTCGCTGGTCACCCAGGGGTCGATCGCCCTCCTGGTCGTCGGCGGAGCCGCCGCGGGGTTCGGCTGGCTCATCGCGGGCCGCGTCCTCACCCCGCTGCACCGCGTCACCGACACCGCCCGCCGCATCGCCGGCTCCCCCGCCGCCGACCGCGGCCTGCACGAACGCATCGCCCTGCGCGGCCCCCACGACGAGGTCAAGGAGCTCGCCGACACCTTCGACACGATGGTCGAGCGCCTCGACCGCTCGTTCGACGGCCAGCGCCGCTTCGTCGCCAACGCCTCGCACGAGCTGCGCACCCCCCTCACGCTGGGCCGCGCCCTGGTCGAGGTGGCGATGCACCGCGAGTCGGCGTCCCCGGACGTCCGGCAGCTCGGCGAGACCCTCCTGCAGATCAACACCCGCCACGAGCGCCTCATCACCGGCCTGCTCCTGCTCGCCCGCTCCGAGAACGAGATCACCGTCCGGGCCCCCGTCGACCTCGCCGACGTCGTCACCCACGTGGCGTCCCAGACCGCCCTGGAGGCCAAGGACGCCGGCATCGCCGTCGAGACCGACACGGCCGAGGCCATGACCACGGGCGACGCGCTCCTCCTCGAACGCGCCGTCCAGAACCTCCTGGAGAACGGCGTCCGCCACAACACCGAATCGGGCCGGGTCAGGATCTCCTCCCGGACACGGGACGGCCACGCGATCCTGGAGGTCTCCAACTCCGGCCCCGCCGTCCCTCCCTACGAGATCCCCGCCCTCTTCGAACCCTTCCGCCGCCTGGACGCCGACCGGATCGTCACCGCGAAGGGCGCCGGCCTGGGCCTCTCCATCGTCCAGTCCATAGTCCGAGCCCACGACGGCACGATCACCGCCGTCCCGAATCCCTCCGGCGGCCTCCACGTGACCGTCACCCTCCCCCCGCCTCCGGCACCCGCGTAGGCCCGGCGGCCCGGGCGGCACGGGATCGAGCGGTGCGTCCACGGTGCGAGTGAACGCCCGGGAGGGCCGGTGTCCATGTCGTATGCCACGGAGCGGGTCAGCGGGAGGCCGCGTGGTTGCGGAGGTCGCGGGGGGTTTGACCGAAGCGCTGGCGGAAGGCGTGGCTCAGGGCGCTGGCCGAGGAGAAACCCGTCGCGTGGGCCAGGTCGGTGATCGTGATGTGGCGGTCGCGGGGGTTGCGGAGGCGGTCCCGGACGAGGCGCAGGCGCTCCTCCCGGATGAGGTCGCGGGGGGTCGTGCCGGCGTGCTGCAGCGCGAGCTGGATCTGGCGTAGCGACCAGCCCAGGTCCTGGGCCATGGCCGCGCCCGTGAGGTTCGGATCGGTGGCGTGCTCGCGGACGTGGCGGCGCACCACCGCCTCCACTTCGGCGAGGTGGCCCGCCGGGGGGCGTCGCTCTCCCGCCACGAGGAGGCACAGGAGCTCGGTGATCCGGTCGCAGGCGGCGTCGAACTGCGGTTCGGTGAGGGGCTCGTCCCCGACGGCCCTGACCATGTCGGCGACGACGCGGCCGAGGCCGGCGGACAGGTCGAGGCCGGCGGCGAGCGGAGGCGCCGGGTGCAGCCGGCCGTCCACCTCGTGCGCCGGGATCGTCATGACGAGCGCGCGGGCGGGACGGTCCTGGACGACCCGCAGCCGCGCCGCCGGCGACAGGAGGCCGCCGGTTCCCGGGCACAGTCGCGTCCGGGAACCGGCGCGGATCACGAGCATCTCG
Source organism: Actinomadura sp. KC345 (assembly GCF_004348515.1). Taxonomy (GTDB): domain Bacteria; phylum Actinomycetota; class Actinomycetes; order Streptosporangiales; family Streptosporangiaceae; genus Spirillospora. Next base: position 14,163 of record NZ_SMKH01000151.1, read on the forward strand.
CCGTGGAGCGGAAGCAGGAACCGGTAGGCGCCGTCCACCCCGGCCGCGCGGACGTGGTCGACCCGGTCCGACCGGTACAGGACGATGCGGTAGGCGGCGCTGCTCTGCCGGACCGGTCCCCCGAGGAAATCGTCCACCACAGGCCCTTCCGCCGATCGGTCCGCGTGCCAGGGCCGCCCGCCGGCACCTGAATGATCATCCGCAGGGCGAGCGTAGTACGATCACGGCCGCTAAATCGGGTGAATCAAGCGGAAAGTGACGCGATTCAGACGGCGCGTGATCATGTCATGCGCCCGGCGGCAAGTTCTCTGCGCGCGAGCACAAGCGCCCCGTGCGCACCCGGCCTACCGTGCCGAATCTGCGGCGCATTCCGCGCCGTCCGGAACCCACCCAGACCGGCCACGAGGCGGACCCCCGGCCGCCTCTCCCGATTCGTGTGCACTGAGGATCTGATGGAGCAATTCCTCTTGGTGGCGGCTTTCGCCATCGTGGCGGGCGCGGGAATCACCGCCGCGGTCCTGCTGGTACGCCAGCGGCTGGCGGCCGCCGAGCTGCGTGAGCGGAACGCCGCGCTGGAGCGCGGCCTGGAGCTGCGGGACAAGGAGCTGCGGCATCTGGCGGACGTCCGGCTGCCCGACCTCATGGAGTCGCTGAACAACCCGGGCGTGGGCGTCGCCGGCCCGCTGCACGACCTCCAGCGCGAGGCCCCCGCCTACGGGCGGTCGCTGCAGACCGTGATGGACCTGTTCGCCGGGTCGGCGGCGCAGGTCCGGGAGCGGTCCGACCGGTCGGCGAAGTCGACGCTGCGGGCGATGATGCGCGCCGTCCAGAGCCTCGCGAACGAGCAGCAGTTCGCGATCTCGGCCATGCAGGAGCGCCACGACGACCCGGACGTGCTGGAGGGCCTGCTGCACATCGACCACATGAACGCCCAGCTCGGCCGGCGCGCCCAGGCCACCGCCGTGCTGTGCGGATCGTGGCCGGGGCAGCAGCGCTCGGCGTCGCCGATGAGCGACGTGGTCCGCGGCGCGACCTCCCGCATCCGGGACTACCTGCGCGTCAACCTGGAGGGGACGGTGAACAGCGCGGTGACGAGCCGCGCCGTGGAGCCCGTCGTGCTGACGCTGGCCGAACTCCTCGACAACGCCGCGCGGCACTCCCGGCCCGACACGTCCGTCGAGGTCAACTTCAGGTCCACGCACAACGGCGTCGCCATCACGATCGACGACGCCGGCGTGGCGATGGACGCCGACGAGCTGCAGCGCGCGTCCGACCTGCTGTCGGGCGAGACGTCGGTGGACATCCACCGGCTCGGCGACCCGCCGCAGGTCGGGTTCGCGGTGGCGGGCGTGCTCGCCGCCCGCTACGGGTTCCGGGTGTCGGTCGACAGCCGCTCCCCCTACGGCGGTGTGCGGGCCGTGGTGTTCGTGCCGAGCACGCTGGTCACCACCGTCCCGGACGCGCGGCCGCCCGAGCCGGTGGCCGCGCTCCGCCCGGCCGGGCGGAGCGCCGCCGTGGAGGACGGGCCGGCCACCGCGGGCGGCCTGCCCAAGCGCAGCCGTGTCGCGGTCGCCGACCGGCCCGCCGGGGCGGGCGACGCGGACGAGGAACCCGGCGCGCCGGACACCGGGGACAGGCCCCCGGCACGGCCGCCCCGGGAGACCGCGGCGGGCCTGGGCGCCTGGCAGCGCGGCACACGGTCCGGCCGCGCGGCCACACCGTCCGAACCGACGGAGCCACCGGGCACGGGGGACGCCGAGTTCGGCGGGCCCGCCATCGAGAGCAAGGACCTGCGGCCATGAACGAGGGGTGGAACGGCGCGATGGACGACGGGACGAACCGGCTCGGCTGGATGCTGGACGACGCGCTGCGCATGCCGGAGACGCGCTACGCGATCCTGCTGTCGGCCGACGGGCTGCTCATGGCGCATTCCGAGCGGATCACCAGGGACGACGCGGAACGGCAGGCCGCGGGCATGTCGGGCCTCCAGTCGCTCGCCCGCAGCACGGCCGAGTTCTGCGGCGACCCCGGCACCCAGTGGCGGCAGACGGTCAACGAGTTCGACGACGGCTACGTGTTCCTCGTCGCCGCCGGCCCCGGCGCGTACCTGGCGGTGTCGGCGACGCAGCACGTGGACATGGAGACCGTGTCGTTCCGGCTCCAGGAGCTGGTGCAGCGGCTGGGCAAGGAGATGACCAGCCCGCCGCGGCCGGGCACGGGCCTTCCCGCATGACCCCGCGCAGGAACGAGCGGGCGCTGGTCCGGCCGCACGTCGTCACCGGCGGGCGGGCGCATCCGACCCGCAACGTCTTCGACCTCGTCACCCTCGTGATCTTCAACGGCGACCTGCCGCGCGGCGGCCTGTCCCCGGAGAAGCTGCGCATCGTCGAGCTGTGCCGCGGCGGCCCGCTGTCGGTCGCCGAGATCGCGGGACACCTCGGCCTGCCCACCGGGGTCACCAAGGTTCTGCTGTCCGACCTGGTCGACGACGGCCACCTCACCACCAGGGCCGGCTCGGCGGAGGGCCGGCAGTCCAAGATCCAGCTCCTTCAGGAGGTGCTCGATGGACTCCGCGCTCGCCTCTGAGACGCCCTACCTGCGCGAGAGCGTGCGGACCAGCGTCAAGATCCTCATCGTCGGCCATTTCGCGGTCGGCAAGACCACCTACGTCGGGACGCTGTCGGAGATCCGCCCGCTGCGCACCGAGGAGCGGATGACGCAGGCCGGCGCGATGGTCGACGACCTCGCCGGCATCCGGGACAAGACGACCACCACGGTCGCCATGGACTTCGGCCGCCTGACGCTCAGCGACGACCTCGTCCTCTACCTGTTCGGGGCGCCGGGGCAGCGGCGCTTCACCCGGCTGTGGGCGGACCTCGCGCGCGGCGCCCTCGGCGCGCTGATCCTGGTGGACACCGCCCGCCTCAAGGAGTCGTTCGAGATCATGGACATCGTGGAGCGGCAGGGCCTGCCGTACGCGGTGGCCGTGAACCACTTCGACGCGTCGCCGCGCTTCCCCGAGTCCGAGGTGCGCGAGGCGCTCGACCTCGCCGACACCACGCCGCTGGTGACCTGCGACGCCCGCGACAGCAGGTCGTCCACCGAGGCGCTGATCGCGCTCGTCGACCACCTCCTCACCCTCGACACGGAGACACCGTGACCGACCGCCCCACCACCGACCGCCCCACCACCT
>NZ_SMKH01000152.1 GCF_004348515.1 Actinomadura sp. KC345
TCCCGGAACTGGTCGGCCGCCTACTCCTACGCCGAAGGTACCAACTGGAGCGACGCCGACACGACGCAGGGTGATGATGGCGGGGTCGCATTCGACCGGGGTGACGGTGCGTCCGCCGCCGGGCGCCGACACGACCATCAGCAGCGCGTGGTCCGGGAGGTGCTGGAGGGTGACGGGTTCGACGACGTACTCGTACACGCGCTGCGTCGTGTCGGCGTCGCTCCAGTTGGTACCTTCGGCGTAGGAGTAGGCGGCCGACCAGTTCCGGGACGTCGACGTTGCGGTGCCCTCGGTGTCGCTGGTGCTGGTGCCGCCGCCCCGGCTGCTGCCGCGCTGGTAGGACGTGGAGCGGTCGGGGAACAGCCCGAACATCTCGCCGCCCGAGTAGCTGACGCCGGACGAGCGGCTCGTCCCCCAGTTGCGCGACCGGCCCGCCGTGTGGCTCGTGCTGTAGGTCTCCGAGTCGCCCTCGCCCTCGGTGTCGGTGGACGTGTGGGACTCGTTCCCACCGACGTTCTTCGTGATCTGCGACAGGACGAACCGGTGGTCGCGTCCGATGAAGTCGGCGGCGCGCGCGGCGTCCTCGTGGTTGCCGAGCCGCATGAACGCGACGGCGCCGCCGCCGATCATCTCGGCGGACGTCTCCCGCAGCCGCCGGAACAGCAGGGTCAGCGGGACGCCGCGCCGCTCGCACGCGTCCGACAGCCGCTCCAGGTGGCGGCGCGCCAGCTCGTCGGCGCCGGCGACGACCAGCGCGGGCGTCGAGTCCTGGGACGCGGTGATGCGGTGCGTGACCCACTGCACGATCAGGTCGGTGAGCAGCTCGGAGCGGACGTTGCGGGTCCGGCTGTCGAGCGCGATGCACGTCAGGTAGCCGGTGCCCTCCTTGGACGGCTCGGTCCCGAGGTCCTCCAGCGGGTGGACGTAGGACTCGATCCGCGACAGGCTGGCGTGGGCCTGGCGGCGGTACTCGACGGTGAACAGCTCGCTCGCGATGCGCCGGCGCTCGTCCCGGGTCAGCAGGTCGCCGTCGTCGGGCTCGCCCATCAGCGCGCGGAGCGCCGCGGCGATCCGGCCGAGGGTGACGTCGTCGCCGAGCGCGGCGCACACCTTGGTCAGGATGCGGTCGTCCATGCTGCGGTCCGCGCGCACGGCGTCGGGGGTGCCGCCGTGCATGGACTCGACGATCGCGTCCACGAGGTCCTGCGGCGGCATGTCCCTCAGGAGGGTGGACGAGGCCTGGCGGCTGGGCAGCAGCTGCGCGTCCACCCCCATCCAGGCCGCCTGGGACAGCTCGACCAGTTCACGGCTGACGACCTCTCTGGACAGGTCGAGCACCAGCAGCGGCTGAACGGCGAGGGTGGAGGCCCCGTACGTGGTCAGCAGCGCCTCCCACGCCCACAGCGTCCCGCCGAAGACGTCGAGGCGGCGGCCCGGCCGGGGAGCCGCGCCCCATTCGGGGAGGCCGTCGAGCCGCGCGCGCTCCGCGGCGTCATGCGCGTGCTTGCGCGCCTGCCACTGCCGCGTCTGGTCCTGGTAGCCGCTCCCGATCTGCTCCTGGGCGAGTTCGTATGCCTGCTGGGCGCGCTGCCGCTGCCGGACGGCCCACCAGGTCAGCGACACCCCCGGCGCCGCGACGATGACCGCGAGGATCAGCGCCCCGACCGGCGTCGCCAGGTCGCCGGGACTGCTGCCGGCCGAGCAGGCCCCGTACAGCAGCAGGATCCCGCCGATGCCCCCGCCGATCGGGAGCGTCCGGCTCAGCCGGCGCTGCGCGAGCTGCTCGGTCTCGCGGACGCGGCGCGCCAGGTAGTCCGGCAGCGCCTGCTGCCGCGGCGGCGGCTCCGGGAACGGCCGCAGGAACCACCAGCGGTCCCGGAACACCCAGCCGAGGCGGGGTTCGGGGCTGAACAGCCGCTCCCGGCGGGACAGCAGCCCCCCATGATCGATCGGTCTGCCCGTCACGACGCTGAAACCCCCGTTCCGTTCGGGTGCCGTCTCTGTCAGGGTGCCGACATGATCGTCACGTCCTCCGGGGGCGTTGCGGGCCGGCCGGCGGGGGTGCGCGGCGATGCGCAAACAACCCAAGCAGATTGACACGGAACTTGTCAGGCCCTCCGCCTCGAAACGGCCTTCCCAATGCCGGGCTTGCTCAATAGCCTGACTGCCCATGGCACGGGACGGGCTGACCCTGTGGGACGTGGTGCGCGGCATACCGGTCTGCCGGCTGCTCGAGGTCCCGCGCCGGGACGAGGCGGACGGCAGGGACGAGTGGCGCGACCAGCGGCTCGCCGCGCTGGTGTCGGCCTACCACGCGGGCAAGGATCCGGTGCTGGTCGGCTGGCGGCGGGCGCAGGCGTTCGGTCCGACGGAGGTGTTCGTGGGCGGGGACGGCCTCCTCGCCGACCACGAGGGCACCGCCGCGACGCTCAGCCTCCCGGCCGGCGGGCGCGGCGTCATGCTCCCGCAGGGCATGACCGAGGACTCGATGGCGCACTGGATCGGCATCGGCGCCGTCGCGGACGGACTGCTGGTGGACGACCCGCCCGGGAGCGACCGGGCCCCCGACGAGCCCGCGAGGCCGTCCCTGGAGGACTGCCTCCTGTCGGTGTGGATGCAGCCGTTCGCGTGGATGCTGGTCGCCGAGCCCATGACGGGCCCGGAGACCGAGCGGCTGGCCGACGACCTGGCCGACCGGCAACAGCACGCCCAGTCGATGGCGGAGATGTCGCCCGAGTACTCGGTCGCCGCCGTCCGGATGGAGCGACGCCATCGCGAGGTACGGCAGGCGGCCACATCCGGCCTGTGGCGGGTGCACCTGCTGGCCGGGGCGGCGACGCCGCGGGCCGCCGCGCGGGTCGCGGCGCTGGTGTGCGCGTCGGCCGACCTCAGCCGGCTGCCGTACGCGCTGGTCCCCGGGGCGGACGGGCCGTTCGAGGCGAGCACGCAGCTCGTGGCGGCACTGGCGCGCCCGCCCGTCCGGGAGGTCGCCGGCGTCCGGTTCGCGATGCGGCCCGAGTTCGACGTGACACCGGAGTTCGACGCGGGCACCGGGGGCGCCGCCGTCCCGCTGGGGCGGGTGCTGGACCGCAACCGCCGCGAGGTCGGGCCACTGTCGCTGCCGCTGTCCAGCCTGAACCGGCACACGTTCGTGTGCGGCGCGACGGGCGCGGGCAAGTCGCAGACCGTCCGGTCGCTGCTCACGGCCGCCTCGCACGCCGGGCTGCCGTGGCTGGTGGTCGAGCCGGCGAAGGCGGAGTACCGGCTGATGGCGGCGCGGCTGCCGGACGCGGAGGTCGTCGCGATCCGGCCCGGTGACGCGGACGCGATCGCCGCCGGGATCAACCCCCTCGAACCGGCCACGGGCCCCGACGGGCGGCCGTTCCCGCTGCAGACCCACGCCGACCTCGTCCGCGCGCTGTTCCTCGCCGCCTTCGACGCCGACGAGCCGTTCCCGCAGGTGCTCGCCGGGGCGCTGACCCGCTGCTACGAACGGCTCGGCTGGGACCTGGCGCTCGGCGAGCCCGCGGTCCCCGGCACGTCGCCCCGCTACCCGACGCTCGCGGACCTGCAGGCCACCGCCGAGCAGGTCGTCACCGACATCGGCTACGGCCAGGAGATCACCGACAACGTCCGCGGGTTCATCCGCGTCCGGCTGTCCAGCCTCCGGCTCGGCACCACCGGGCGGTTCTTCGAGGGCGGCCACCCGATCGACTTCGACAGGCTGCTCGCCCGCAACGTCGTCCTGGAGATCGAGGACGTCGGGGACGACCGCGACAAGGCGTTCCTGATGGGCACCGTCCTGGTGCGCCTGGTCGAGCATCTGCGGATGCGGCAGCGCCAGGGCGCCTCGCCGGGCCTGCGGCACCTCAGCGTCTTCGAGGAGGCGCACCGGCTGCTGCGGCGCAGCGAGGAGGCGGGCCCCGCCTCGCACGCGGTCGAGACGTTCGCGAGCCTCCTCGCGGAGATCCGCGCGTACGGGGAGGGGCTGATCGTCGCGGAGCAGATCCCGTCCAAGCTCGTCCCGGACGTCATCAAGAACACCGCCGTCAAGATCGTCCACCGGCTGCCGGCGAAGGACGACCGGGACGCGGTCGGCGCCACGATGAACATCACCGACGACCAGTCGCAGTTCCTGGTCACGCTCACGCCCGGCGAGGGGGCCGTGTTCACCGACGGCATGGACTTCCCGCACCTGGTGCGGATGCCGGATGGCTCGCACCTGGAGACGTCCGCGCCGGTCGCGTCCCCGGGCGCCCTGGTCGACCCCCGCAGCGGCACGTGCGGGACGGACTGCCGCGACTCCCCCTGCACCCTCCGCGACATGCGCGCCGCCCAGCGCGCCCTGGTGGACCGTCCCGAACTCGTCCTCTGGTGCGAACTCGCCGCCGCCGCTCACCTCACCGGCTGGGGCAACCCGTCCCTTCCCCCGGCCGTGCTGGACGGGCTGCCCGTGCGGCTCCGCGACTGCGCCGTCTCCCACGCCGCCGACGCCGCCGTCGCGGCCCGCGGGGCCCGCGCGGCCCTGGCCGGCCATCTCGTGGGCGCCTTCCACGGGCGTCCTTGCGCACCGGGCGAGGTCGAGTTCTTCGCCCCGCCGTATCGCTGGTGCCTCCTCCTGGAGGAGCTTCAGCAGGCGCACAAGGCGGCCCCGGACGCGGGCAGGCATCCCAAGAGCGAGGAATGGGCCTCCCTCTACGGACGCGCGGTCCCCGGAGAAACCGTCGCCGAGCAACTCAAGCACGTCACCGCGTGGTGGGATCGCGACCAACGCGACCTTGAGGCCCGCCACCTCGCCCTCTGGGGCACCACCACGGCGATCGAGACCGCCGTGGGCGCTCTCCGCACCGACCCCGACTGGGCCGACCGGCTCCGCGAAGCGGCGTCCCACCTCCGGCCCCCGGAAGGGCTGATGGATTCCTATTTCGTCGAGGGCTAATGCACTATGGGTGTCATGGGGATCCTGGAGCAGGTGGCACCGAACCTTGTCGGCGTCCTCCGCCGAGACGCATTGTGGATGACTTGGAACACCATCCTGGCCTGGATTCCCGTGGGTCTGGCCTGGCTCGTCTTCCGCGGGGACCGCGTTTCCCGCTCCCCCTTCTGGTGGGCGGGTTTGACGCTATTCATCCTCTTTCTGCCGAATGCCCCGTACGTCGTCACGGACATCGTCCATCTCCGCGGCGACGTCCTCCAGGCGAATGACGGCGGCCCGGTGATGACCGCGATCCTGCCCGTGTACGCGGTGTTCATCGGATCGGGTTTCCTCGCCTACTACCTGGCCCTGCGCGGCGCGCTCGACCACCTCACCCGGCTCGGCCTGGACGCCTGGCGCTTCCCGGCCACGGTGGCCGCGCACGGCCTGTGCGCCATCGGCGTCTTCCTCGGCCGGTGGGCCCGCCTCAACAGCTGGGAACCGGTCATCGACCCGCACGGAACCCTCGAACGAATCTTCATCCACCTGACCTGGACGTGGGCGCCGGTACTGATCCTGGCGACCTTCCTGGTCACCTGGGTCTGCCATTTCATGACCAGGGCGATCGCCGAGGCCACCTTCGAGACCACCCGGAAAGGCGTGCGCTTCCTGCGCGCGACCCGAGCGTCCTGACCGGCCGCGCGTCCTGACCGGCACGTCAGGCCTGCCGCCCCCACTGCTGCCCGGCGGGCGGTGCCTGCTGATACTGCGGCTGCGCCGCCTGGCCGTACGGCTGGGACTGCCCGGGAAGGGGCTGGGACGTTCTCTGCCCGGCCGCGCGGCTTTCGGCCGCGTATCCGCAACGGCGCGACGGGCGTTCCCGTCCGGGCACCCGCCCCCGAGTCAAGGCGGCGTAAATGCGTCAGGCGGCGTAAATGCGGACGAGACGGAGTGCGTCGGCGGCATGCGGCCCCTCGGCGACGAGGCCGGTCCGCGCGGGCGTGAGCCGCTGCGCACCGACACGGCAGAACTCGGCCGCCGGACCGGTGATCTTCGTGGCGGCGTCCGGGTCGCCGAAGGTCCAGCGGCTTCCGTCCGGCGCACTCAGGTCGCAGAAGACCGGGACTTCCTCGAGCCCCTCCAGGGAGAAGGCGTAGGGCAGCGTCCGAGCACCGCGTCCAGCTGCCGGTACTCCGCGGCCAGGTCATCGAAGACGTCCGCCATCGCACCATGGTACCGAATCCTGTTCGGTCCGCCCCGTCTCCACGCCCGGGACGTGAGGACGGCGGACATGAAGACGGGCCACACCTCCGCGTCCGGACGCCGCGACGGCGACCGGACACGGGGCGTGGCCCGCCTGTTGTTCAGGGAGACCCTGCGGTCTCCCCTGGGTCACATCAGTCCGAATGGACCGAGGTGAGCAGCGCCAGACCGGTCTCCAGCGTGCGCAGCGTCGCCGCACGCAGAGCCAGCCGGGACTCCTCGGTCGCCCAGACCGTCGGACCGAACACACTGCACGCCTTGTCGAAGGCGCTGTAGTACGCGGCCACCTCACGCAGGTGGTCCGTGAGGACTCTCGGATCGACGGACTCGGCCGCCTCCTGCACAGCCGCGCCGAAGCCCAGCAGGCGCAGGGCCAGGGCCCGCTCCTCCAGGTTTCCGAACAGGACGGGCCCGGCGCCGGCGTTCACGAGGCGCACGGCCTCCATGAAGCGGGTCCGGATCTCCGCCGCGTACAGGGGGAGCGGGTTCGTTCCACGAGGGCCGACGATCCAGTTCAGATCGAGGACGCAACCCCGGTCCGGGGCCACGGCCAGGCAGGCCAGTTCGACCGCGCCGACGCCGACGGCTTTCGCCGTCCCCTCGGTGGGCCCGAGCGCGAGCCAGGCCCAAAGCGTCCCGGCCCGGCGCACCGCGTCGTCGAGCAGATCCTTCACCTCGACGGACTCGCTGCCGGAGAGCTCATCGCCCGCGATCCGGACCTCGCCGATCCCGACGTGGTCGGCCGGGACGCCCTCGCACAGCCAGCCGACCCGGCGGGCCGCCTCGCAGAGCATCTCGACATGGCGCTCCCACTCCGCGGGCACGACGCAGACGAACCGGTCGGCCACCTCGGGGAGCGCGCTGCTGGTGCCGAAGATCCCGCTGACGCCGGGTTCCGTCCCCAGCCGCCAGTTCAGCTCGGTGAGGGCATCCTTGGCCCGCAGGTCGCGGGTTTCAGGGTCCCCGCTGAGCGTCACCACACGGTGCCCGAGGAACTCCAGGCAGCGTCCGACGGCGTCACCGACGAGCATGGGGCGCAGGTGGCCGGCATGCCGATGCTCCGGGTCGGGCCCGGGGTAGGCGATGACGACCATCTGCGGGTCGCCCGCCTTCGGCGCCGCGAGTCGCGGGGAGGCGAGCGCCTCCCGCAGAGCCTGACCGATCCACGTGTCATGGATCGTGAAGCGGATGGACGACCCGTTGATCTCGACCTGGGCCAGATCAGCCGCATCGAGTTCCGCCACGAGCCGCTCCGCCAGTCGCCGCGGGTCGCCGTGACGCGCCGCGGCCAGATCGACCGCCACATCCGACTCGAAGTCGGCGGACGTCGACTCGTGGAGATCCAGGCCGGTGGCCGCGCACTCGTCCCCGAACACGGCACCGACCGCCTCCCGGAGGCGTTTCTCGAGCACCGACCTCGGGTCCACGGTGGAACTGCAGTGATAGGTCACGTGTTGCTCCGTTCTTGTTTGTTGCGTTTCACGGGGACTGTCCCCGCATCACCGACCGTCCGCGGCCATCGCCCTCCGGCAACCCTCACCACTACCGGCGCACAGAAAGAGACGGGCCACACCACCGCGTCCGGACGCCGCATGGGCGACCGGACACGGGGCGTGGCCCGCTGTTGTTCAGGGAGACCCTGCGGTCACCCTTGTGTTCACCTCAGTCCGGCACGGTGTCGCCGAAGCGATGCGTGCCGCCCGCCGGCCTCTCACATCCGTTCGAGCGAACGGATGCCGAGGAGGTCCAGGCCGACCACCATCGTGCGCAGCGTCGCCGCGCACAGCGCCAGCCGGGAGGACCTGGTCTCCGGGTCCGGAGCGCCGAGGATCCGGCACTCCCGGTAGAAGACGCTGTAGGCCTTCGCCAGCTCCTCGAGGTAGTTCGCCAGCAGGTGCGGCTCGGCGCTCGCGGCCACGGCCTGCACCGTCGGCCCGAACTCCAGCAGAAGCAGGGCCAGAGCCCGCTCCTCCGGGGTCCCGAGCGTGATGGGCGCGATGGCCGACTCCGGCAGGAGCTCGGCCTTCCGGAGGACGGACCACATCCGCGCCACCTGGTACAGCAGGTACGGACCGGTGTTCCCCCCCTGGAAGCGGACCATCCGGTCCGGGGCGTAGATGTACTCCCGGTACCGCGGCACACGCAGGTCGGCGAACTTCACGGCGCTGATCCCGACGACGTCGGCGATCTCGGAACGAGTGTCGTCGTCGATCGCCTCGCGCACGATCTCGCCGTACGCCTCGCCGGCCCCCCGCACGGCCTCGTCCAGCAGACCCATCAGCCTGACGGTCTCGCCGTCCCGGGTACGCAGGATCTGGCCGTTGCTGCCCTTGACGTTGCCGATCTGGGCGTGCTCGACCGTGACACGGTCGGGCAGCCATCCGGCCATGCGGGCCACCGCGAACAGCATCTCGAAGTGCTTCGACTGCGGGGCTCCCACGACGTAGATGATCCGGTCGGCGTGCAGCTCCTCGACCCGGTACCGGAGGGCGGCCAGGTCGGTGGTCTCGTACTTGAAACCACCATCGCTCTTGCGAACGATGAACGGCTGCGGCTGACCTTCCCGGTTGGGGAACCCGTCGGGGAACACGCACCACGCCCCATCGCTGAGGACGGCGTGCCCCGACTCCACCAGGTGCCCGACCACCTCGGGGAGCATCTGGTTGTAGGTCGACTCCCCCCGGATGTGCTCGTCGGTGAGCGTGACGCCCAGCCGCCGGTACACCTGGTTGAAGTACTCCATCGACTTCGCGACGAGGCCCTCCCAGACCCGGAGGGTGACCGGGTCGCCTGACTGGAGCTTCACCACCCGCTGACGCGAGCGCTCGGCGAAGTCCTCGTCGCTGTCGTACTTCTTCTTGGCCGCCTTGTAGAGGACGGTCAGGTCGGAGACGGCCGAGCCGTCCCAGTCGATGGACCGCCGTTCGAGCAGGTACTCGGTGAGCATCCCGAACTGGGTGCCCCAGTCGCCGATGTGGTTGTTCCTCACCACCCGGTGCCCGAGGAACTCCAGAACGCGGACGATCGCGTCGCCCACGACCGTCGTCCGCAGGTGACCGACGTGCATCTCCTTCGCGACGTTGGGCGAAGAGTAGTCGACGACGACGGTCTTCGGGGCGACGGTCACCGGCACGGCGAGTCGCGAGTCGGCGAGCGCATCCTGCACGCTCCTGGCGATCACCCCGTCGTGGAGCCGAAAGTTGAGGTAGCCGGGTCCGGCGACCTCCACCTCGGCCAGGTCGGCCACATCGAGCTCCCGCACGAACCGCAGCGCGAGGAGCCGCGGCTGTTCGCGAAGCTCGCGAGCCAGCCGCAGGAACGCGTTGACCTGGAGGTCGACGTCGCTGATGGTCGACTTCCGGAGGCCGGGGTCGGTGTCCGCGTACTCGGGCCCGAAGGCGGCACCGAAGGCCGCTTCGAGCCGCGCACGGATCGCCGACGCCGGGTCCACCGTGGACCCGTGGTCGTGATGGGTCACGTGTCTCTCCGTTCTCTTGTTTGTGTCTTGCTTCACGGGGACTGTCCCCGCGTCACTGACCGTCCGCGTGGAGCGCTCCATGACAACCCCGCCGTCGCATTGAGATCGCGAAGACGGATCAAGCCCGGCACGGCGGTGCGCCGTACCGGGCTTGGATCGTCAGGTGGGTGTCGCGCTCTGTCAGGCGAGTTTCTCCAGGCGGTCGGCGGCTTCCGTGGCGCCTCCCGCGGCCGCGATGGTCTCCCGGACGTGTTCGGCGGCCGTCCGGTACCGGCGGTCGGTGAGGACGGCGGTGAGGGCGGCTCGGAGCTCGTCCGCGCCGCAGCGGGCGTGGCGGACCTGGACGCCCGCGCCCGCGGCCTCGACCTGACGGGCGATCACCGGCTGGTCGTCGCGGACCGGGGCCGCCACCAGGGGCAGGCCGTTGGAGAGGGACGCGCAGACGGTGCCGTGGGCGCCGTCGCAGACGACCGCCGAGACGTGTTCGAGCAGTTTGTGCTCCGGAACCCGTTCCTGGACGAGGACGTTCGGCGGTGGATCGGCCAGCACGCCGGGGGGCGCCACGAGGATCACCTGGACGTCCATGTCGCGGACGGCCTCGGCGGCGACCCGCACGAACCGGGCGGGCGGGTCGTCCATCGTGACCAGGGCGGCGGGGCGGCCGTCCAGGCGGTCCCAGGGGAAGGCGCGCGGCGCGGCGCGGACGGGAGCCGGGCCGACGAAGGCGAAGTGGTCGGGGAAGAACGAGGTGTCGCCGATCAGACCGGCCGGGGAGAAGACCAGGACCAGGTGGTCGGAGAAGCGCAGGTCGAGCAGGTCGTCGATCCCGTGGTCGAGCTGGAAGCCGGCGATCCGGTCGCGGACCCACTCCTCGACCTTCGGCATCGCGGCGAGGGGGCGGGCGAACTCGGCGGACGTGGCGGCCGAGGTGGCCCAGGGGATCTCGCGGCGCCGGGCCGCGACCGGCGCGGCGAGGGCGTGCTGGTCGGCGATCACGACGTCCGGGCGGAAGCGGTCGATGGCCTTCTCGACGCCCGGCAGCATCGCGTGGCCGAGGGGGACGAGGAACTCCTCCCAGAGGAAGCGGAGGGCGGCGAGACCGCGCAGGTCCAGCCAGTCGCTCCGGATGGCGTGCATGCGCTTCTCGAAGTCCTCCTCTACGGCGCTGAAGATGCGGGAGCCGGGGCGGAGCCGGGATTCGAGGGACGGCCGGTGGCCCGTCCAGGCGACCTTGTGGCCGCGGCGGGCCAGTTCGGCGGCGACCGCGGCGCCTGCGGCGACGGGGCCGTCCGCGGGCGGGGCGGCGAACAGGAAGCGGCGTTCGGGTGTCTTCACGCGCCGGATCCCCGGGTCTGCGAGCAGGGACGGCACCTGGACGCGGCGGGCGTTCACCGGGCGGCTCCCGTGGCCGTCCGCGTGCCGGCGACGTGGTCCGCGACGTCGCCGACGGTCAGGTTCAGGAGCTGGTCCAGGTCCAGGCCCGCGATGAGGGCGGGGAGGTCGGCACCGTGATCGCGGACCCGGGCGGCGAGGGCGGCGAACTCGATGCTCTCCAGCACGAGGGCGTCACCGAAAGCGGTGTCCGGGCCGATCGCCACGTCGGTGAGGAAGTCCTCCCCCACCACGTCGGTCAGCATCCGGACGACCTCGGACAGGTCGTCGTTCATGCGCGGGCCTCCTCAATGTCTGTTCCGCCGGACTCGACCGTCCAGGCCACGACGTGCCCCTCGACGTCGCGCGTCTCCACCGTCGTGACCGCCCCGCCGGCGGCGATGAGGAGCCGTTCGGCGTCGGCGACGGTCACGACCAGGTCGGGACGGTCGGATCCGGTGTTCATCGACTGCAGTACTGCTTGCTTGGCCGCACGGACACGTGCGTCCTTCTCGCCTCGGGCGAGCCCGATCCCCGCCGGCCCGCGGCCGGGGCGTACCAGTGCCACGGCCAGTTCGGCGTCCGAGGCGATGGAGACGGTGAGGGGGCCGTCGAACGGTCCGGTCACCACCGGCCCGTCATGGACGGTGAGCTCCGCGGGGAACAGGGGTCCGTGGCCGTTGCGCCAGAGGTGGTCCCGGACGGCGTCCTTGGCCGCGATCCGCCCGAGCAGCCACGGGCCTTGCGCGAACGCCGGGAGGGCCTCGTACTCGGCGCGTTCCGCGGCGCAGAGGTACAGGCGCATGAGGAGGTCGCGGGAAACGGTGCCGTCCCAGCGTTTGCGGGCCAGGCACCAGCCGCCGGGTTGCGGCTCCCCCGTTCCGGACACTTCGGCGGTGAACTTCATCCGCCAGAGGGCTTCGTCGGTGTAGAAGCGGTGGGTCGTCCAGCCGTCGACGCGTCCCCACACCGTTCCGTCCTCGCGGAGGATCTCGGCTGAGCAGCGCATCGTCGTGTCGGTGAGGGACTGGTTCCAGACGGTCGTCTCCAGGCGTTCCCCGGCGGCCGGCAGAGGGCCGTAGAGGGAGACCCGTTCGACCCCGACCGGGAACACGGTCTGGTTGGTGTCGCCGTACACCTGGATCCAGTGGCAGCAGAGCTGCCCTGCGCTGTCCAGGAGCGCGCCTGGCGTGGGCAGTGCGGTCAGGACGGCGCGTACACCGTCCTCCGCGAGAGCCGTGATCTCGGTGATGCCGCGGAAGAGGGGCCCTTGGAACATCCAGCGTTCCTCGTACAGCCGTTCCGCGGTGACTATGGGCGGGCCTTCGATGGTGAGCGGCGTGCGGTCGGGCGCGGGCGGCACCGGGTACCGCTCGGCGAGGAGGACCGTCCCGTCCGCGTGGCCTTCGATGGAGACCTTCACCCTGCGGGGACGGTCGCACCCGTCCGCGCGGTGGGCGTTGTCGATGATCCGGGCGCGGACGTCGGCGGTGGTCGGCGGGGCGGCCACGACCCAGCGGACGGCGCGGACGTCCTCGAAACCGGCGACGACCGTGCCGGGCAGCAGCTCCCGGGCCGCGTCCGCCATGACCTCCAGGAGCGTCGTCAGCGGAACGATCGGAAACCTGTCCGACATGTCAGGCCAGTCTTGCGCCTGCGGGAACACGCAGTGATCGCTCACGTAGGGCATCGCGTCGAGCGAGAAGACCCGGGACACCGACAGCTCCCGGGTCGTCGGCGGCGCGTCGCCGGACGGCGCGGGCGCCGCCCCGCCGCCGAACGCCTCCAGGACGGTCTGCGCGCCGGTCGTCGCGTCGTTGAGCAGGGCCTCCAGCTCGGCCATGATCGGATCGTCGGCCGGCAGCGACGGGACCCCGGGCGTGAGCCGGATGGGCGGCACGGCGCCGTCCAGCCTGACCAGCGGCGTTCCGAGATCGAGGGGCATGCCCGCGGCGGGCGCGGGCGGCGGCGAGGCGCCGTACCCTTCGGCCCACAGCGCGGCGACGACCCGGCGGAGCTGGGCCATCCCGTCCCGGTTCGGCACGTTGACGGCCATCGCGAGGTGCTCGCGGTCACCGAGCCTGTCGCCGACGAACCCCGCGAGGCTCCCCGGCCCCACCTGCACGAACGCGCGCACGTGGGCCGCGCCGTACAGCTCCTCGATCAGCTCGCTGAACCGGACCGGTTCCAGCAGGTGCCGCACGGCGAGCTCGCGGACGGCGGCGGGCGAGCGCGGGTAGGGCGCGACGGTCGTCGCCGACCACGGCGGCACGCGCGGCTCGCGCACCTCCAGATCCTCCAGCGCGTGGTGCAGCTGTCTCTCGTACTCCTCGGCGAGCGGCGTGTGGAAGCCCGCCCGGAACGGCAGCTCCTGCCCGAGGACGCCCTCGGCGGCGAGCCGTCCGAGAATGTCGCGCACCTCGCCGGCCGGGCCGCAGATCACCGACTGGTGCGGGCAGTTGTCGTGGCTGACGAGGACGCCGGGACGTCCCCCGGCGGCCTCCTGCGCCTGGGCCGCGCCGCAGCCGAGCGCCGCGTAGACGGCGTCCGCCGCGTCGCCGCCGGGGGCCCGGATGCCGTCGAGGGCGTGGACGAAGGACTCGGCCGCGGCGGCGTCGAACATCCCGGCGGTGATCGCCGCCGTCCACTCGCCGAGGCTGTGACCCGCGACGGCGTCCGGTTCGACGCCGAGTTCGGCGAGCGCGGAGGCCAGCAGGCGCCCCACACCGATGATGTCGGCGGCGTGGCCGGCCAGGCCCGCGCTTCGGGCCGGTTCGGGCTTGGGCAGCCCGAAGTGCTCCGCGACGTCGTCCACGCGGGGGTCGAAGGCCGCTTCGAAACCGGGGAACAGGAACGCCAGCCGTCCCCCGTCCGCGAGAAGGGGACGCGGTGAGAACCACACGTCGCTGCGGCCCCGCCACGCGGTTCCGCGCTGGACGACGGCGCGTGCCAGATCGAGCCTGCGCGGCGTCGGCGCGACGATCGCGATCCGGCAGGGCAGGTCGGGGACGTCCTCCGGCACGTGCGACAGAAGCTCTTCGTCCGGGGCGGCCAGTGCGCCGGCCAGCTCGTCGGTGGTCCGGGCGGCCAGCCGCAGGACGGCCTCGCCCGACCGCGGGGTGTCGAGCCGCCGGCGCCTCCCCGGCCGCCTGACGCCGCTCGACGGCGGCTCCTGCAGGATCACATGCGCGTTCGCGCCCCCGAGCCCGAACGTGTTCACCGCTGCCCGCCGCGGGCCGCGCCCCCGCTCCCACTCGGCGGCTTCCCGGACGAGCCGCAGCCTCCCGTTCTCCAGCGAGGCGTGCGGGTCGTCCACGTGGAGCGTCGGCGGCAGGACGCCGTCGCGCAGCGCGCAGGCGGCCTTGATCAGCCCGGCGATCCCGGCGGCCGGCATCGCGTGCCCGATCATCGACTTGACGGTGCCGAGGCCGATCGGCGGGCCGTCGGTCCCGAACACCCGGCGCAGCGTGCACAGCTCCGCCTCGTCCCCCGCCGGGGTCGCGGTGCCGTGCGCCTCGATCAGCCCCAGCGCCCCGGGCTCGGACGGGTCGAGGCCCGCGTCCCGCCACGCCCGCTCGACCGCGCGGACCTGCCCGTCCACCAGCGGGCTCGTGATGCTCGACGCGCGGCCGTCGCTGGACGACCCGGCGCCCAGGATGACCGCGTGGATCCGGTCCCCGGCCCGCTCGGCGTCCGAGAGCCGCTTGAGCAGAACGACCCCGGTGCCCTCGGCCAGGAGCGTCCCGTCCGCCGCCCGGTCGAACGGGCGGATCGTCTCGCTCGGGCTGAGCGCGCGGAGCTGGCTGAACACGCTCCAGACGGTCGCGTGGTGGGCGTGGTGGACGGCCCCCGCCAGCATCGCGTCGGCCTGCCCGCACCGCAGCGCGCGCACGGCGTGCTCGACCGCCAGCAGCGACGACGCGCACGCCGCGTCCAGCGTGTACGCGGGGCCGCCCAGGTCGAACCCGTGGGCGATGCGGGACGCCGCGAAGCTCGGCACCAGGCCGATCGAGGCGTCCGGGCCGTCCGGCCCCAGGCGCTCGCAGAAGGCTTCGCGGATCTCGTCCAGCCGCCGCTTCCCGAGTTCCGGGACCAGCTCGGCCAGGATCCCGGCGACCTGGTGGGACGTCCGGACCCGCTGGTCGAACCGCGCCACGCCCGGCGTGATGTAGCCGCCGCGCCCGATGACCACGCCGATCCTGGCCCGGTCGGGGAGCCGCTCGTCGCCGCCCGCGTCCGCGATCGCGTCCCCGGCCGTCCGCAGCGCGAGAAGCTGGTCGGGCTCCATGCCCCGCACCGCGGCCGGCGTGATCCCGAACCGCGCCGGGTCGAAGGTCGCCACGTCGTCGACGAACCCGCCCCGGCGGCAGTAGAACCGGTCGCTCTCCGGCGGACGCGCGTACGCGCCGGGGTCGTAGTAGACCGCAGGATCCCAGCGCCCGGCCGGCACCTCCGTGATCGCGTCGAACCCGGCGAGGATGTTGCGCCACAGCTCGGCCGCCGACCCCGCGCCGGGGAACACCGCCCCGGCGCCGACGATCGCGACCGGCTCCCGGGCGCCGCTCACCGGGCCGCCCCGGTGAACACGACCTGCGCCTCGTCCCCGTGCGCGATCTCCCGCAGCAGCGCCGCGGCCCCGGCGTCCGGCTCGATCAGCCCGGCGTCGCCCGTCGCCCACTTCGGGCCGCGGGCCCACGGCCCGAAGTGGGCGACGAGCACCCGCCCGCGCAGCCGCGTCCGCCAGGCATGCGCGAGCGTCCCGCACGCGTCGGCCGCCGCGGCGCGGTCGCTCTGGCCGCGGCCGGCGTGCACGCCGGCGATGCC
This sequence comes from Actinomadura sp. KC345, assembly GCF_004348515.1. Classification (GTDB taxonomy): domain Bacteria; phylum Actinomycetota; class Actinomycetes; order Streptosporangiales; family Streptosporangiaceae; genus Spirillospora. The sequence goes on from NZ_SMKH01000152.1 coordinate 15,852, forward strand.
GCCGAGGACGACGAAGAACCCGATGTCCGGCCGGACGGCCTGGGCCAGCGCGCACGCCCCGTCCACCTTCGTCCGGTAGACGCGCTCGAACGACTCGGGCGTCTTGTCCCGGACGAGCCGGTCCTCCGCAAGCCCGGCACCATGGACGACCCCGTCGAGCCGCCCACGCCGCGCCTGCACCCGGCCCACGATCTCCCGGACGACGTGGGGGCTCCGCACGTCACCCGCGTGGTAGCGGACGGACGCCGCATGCTCCCGCAGCGCCTCCAGGTTCCGGCGTATCTCCCGGTCCGCCAGGATCCGCCGGATCGTCGCCTCGATCTCGCCGGACTGCCCCTTGGCCACCAGCGCCCGGCGGAGCCCGGCCTCGTCCGGGACGTCCGGGAACGCGGGCTCGCCCGCCGGCTCCGGCGTGCGCCCCATGACCTCGACGTGGCATCCGCTCGTCCGGGCCAGCTCCAGCGCCACCCGCGCGGTCGCGCCACGGGCTCCCCCGGTGAGCAGCACGACCCCGTCCGGCCCGAGGGGCACGACGGGTTCGCCGTGCAGCTCCGCCGGGACCACGCTGATCCCGCGCCGCAGGTCGCCCTCGTGCCCGACCACGACCGGCGCCTCCGCGTCCAGCAACTCCGCCATGAACCGCTGCGCGACGGCCCGCGGGGTGTCCTTGGTGTCGACGTCCAGCGCACGCACGAGCACCTCGGGATACTCCTGCGCGACCGCCCGCGCCAGCCCCCGCAGTCCCGCGCCCGGCGCCGGGTCCCCGATGCCGCCGCCGTCGAAGCGCCATCCGAACCGGCCACCGGCCCCGCTCGCGACGACGAGCCACCGCAGCCCGCCGTCCAGCGCCCGCCGGATGCCGTCGTACGCCTGCGGCAGAACGCCCGCCGCTCCCGGCCGCAGCGCCGCCAGATGGATCAGCCCGTCGCAGTCCCCGTCGACGTCACGCGGCGTCCGCACCTGCGCGCCCTGCCGTTCGAGCATGCCGGCCAGTTCGAGCGCGACCCCGCACCCGTCGTCCACGACGAGGAACCGCCGCCCCGCGAACACCGTGCCCGCCCCCGGCGGCATGGGCAGCGCATCCAGCTCCACGACCCGCAGGACCTGCCGGACCACCCGCCGCGACGCCCCGGGCACCGCCTCGGCCCGAGGCCACACCTGCGTATCGCCCCGCAAACCCCGCTGTCCAAGCGCCCGGCCCCCGGCAGCCGACCCTTCTCGCACCGCGTCCTCGCCGTCGGCCTCGTCGGCGACGAGCCCGGCGCCCGACGCGGCCACCGAACCCTGCGGGGGCGTCGCATCGTGCGGATACGCCGCATCCTGCGCGGAGGCCGCCCCCTCCGCAGGAGCCTCATGCTGCGCGGACGCCGCGTCCGGTGTGGGCGGGCGGGGTTGCGGTGGGGCTTTCCGGATCGGTGGTTCCGTCGATTCGGGGTGGCCGGGCAGGGGCGTGAGCATGG
>NZ_SMKH01000153.1 GCF_004348515.1 Actinomadura sp. KC345
AGGACGTTGCGGGTGGCCAGGTGGTCGGTGAGGAGGCGGCCGATGTTCCTGATGTGGGCGGCCATGGCGGTGCGGGCGGCGTCGGGGTCGCGGGTGCGGAGGGCGTCGAAGACGGCGGAGTGGTCGTGGGCGGACGCCTCCGCCCAGCCCTCGATGCTGCCGAAGAAGCCCAGCGGCACGTAGTGGACGGTCAGGCTGAGCAGGGACGTCATCCGGGACGAGCCCGAGGAGCGGTTGATCGTCCGGTGGATCTCGTGGTTGAGGCGGTCGACCTGCTCCGCGTCCCGTTCGCGGGCGGCGGCCTCCAGGCGGGACTGGACCTCCTGGAGGTGCTCGATCTCGGCGTCCTCCAGGGCGCGGGCGGCACGGGCGGCGAGTTCCCCGGCGATGTAGGCCTGCACGTCGAACAGGTCGGCGACGTCCCGCGCGGTGAGGGGCAGCACCCGGAAGCCGCGGCGCGGCTCCCAGCGCACGGCGCCCTCGCTGTGCAGGATCATCAGCGCCTCCCGGACGGGGGTCGCGCTGATGCCCAGCTCGGCGGCCAGGTGCTCGGTGCGGACGTAGTCCGGGGCGCGCAGCTCGCCGACCATGATGGCCTCGCGGACGTGGGAGGCGACCATCTCGCTGAGCTGGTGCCTTCCGGGCGGCATGGGATCGCGCCCGGCCTTCGGGATCTGGCCGACGGGCATGCTCTCCCCCCGCTCTGCTAGCCGGAACGACGTGAGCATATCGTCGGGAGACCGCGCCGCCCGGCCGTGCCGGGCGGGCGCGCGACCCGGCCGCGAGCGAATGCCATATTCTATAGAATCCGCTGACATCCACCGCGAGGAGCCGCTGTGCGCGACCGAGACGCCCTCTACATCGACGGAGCGTGGACCAGCCCGCTGGGCGGCGGGGTCATCGCCGTCGAGAACCCCGCGACCGAGGAGACCCTCGCCACCGTGCCCGAGGGGACCGCCGAGGACGCCGGCCGCGCGGTCCGGGCCGCCCGCGCCGCGCTGCCCGCCTGGTCGGCGACGTCGTACCGGGAGCGCTCGGAACTCCTCGGGCGCCTCCACGACGCGCTGGCGAGCCGCGAGGAGGCCATCGCGCGGACGATCGCGAGCGAGGTCGGGACGCCGATGCGCATCGCGACCCGCATCCAGGCGAGGCTGCCGCGGACGGTGGTCGCCGGATACGCCGAGCTGATCGCCGGCGGCATCCCGGACGAGCGCGTCGGCAACTCGCTGATCGTCAGGGAGCCCGCCGGCGTCGTCGCCGCGGTCACGCCGTGGAACTACCCGCTGCACCAGATCACCTGCAAGCTCGCCCCCGCGCTCGCGGCCGGCTGCACCATCGTGATCAAGCCGAGCGAGGTCGCGCCGCTGGTCGCCTACGAGCTGATGGACGCCGTCCACGAGGCGGGGCTGCCCGCCGGGGTCGTCAACCTCGTCCCCGGATACGGGCCGGTCGTCGGCGAGGCGCTCGCCACCCATCCCGAGGTCGACATGGTGTCGTTCACCGGCTCGGTGCGGGCCGGCTCCCGGGTCGCCGAGCTGGCCGCCGGGACGATCAAGAAGGTCGCGCTGGAGCTGGGCGGCAAGTCCGCGAACGTGATCCTGGACGACGCCGACGTCGAGACCGCCGTGAAGGTCGGCGTCTCGAACGCGTTCCTGAACGGCGGCCAGACGTGCACAGCCTGGACGCGGATGCTCGTCCACCAGGACCTCTACGAGCAGGCGCTCGACCTGGCCAAGGGCTTCGCGGAGGGCTTCGTCCCGGGAGATCCGCTCGATTCGTCCACCAAGCTGGGCCCGATGGCGTCCAAGGCGCAGCTCGAACGGGTGCGCGGCTACATCGACACCGGCGTGGCCGAGGGCGCGCGGGTCGTCACCGGCGGAACCGCCGCACCGGACGGTCTCGACCGCGGCCACTACGTCGCGGCGACCGTCCTGGCCGATGTCGACCAGGACGCGACCGTCGCGCAGGAGGAGATCTTCGGGCCGGTCCTGTCCGTCATCCCGTTCCGCGACGAGGACGAGGCGCTCCGGATCGCGAACAACTCCCGCTACGGGCTCGCAGGGGGTGTGTGGGCGGGCGACCAGGATCGCGCGGTCGCGTTCGCCCGCCAGGTGAGGACGGGCTCCATCGACGTCAACGGCGGCGCCTACAACCCGCTGGCCCCGTTCGGCGGCTACAAGCAGTCCGGGCTCGGCCGCGAGCTGGGCCGCTTCGGCCTCGAAGAGTTCACCGAGATCAAGTCCATCCAGCTCTGATCCCGCCAGCCGAGGAGAACAGCATGGTCAAGGCCGTCGTCGCCCCCGGGCCGGACGCCCCGTTGCAGGTCCGCGACATCGAACTGCCCCCGGTCGGCCCCGGTGACGTCAGGGTCCGGGTGGCGGCGGCCGGGGTGTGCCACTCCGACCTGTCGATGATCAACGGCACGCTCGCGCCGGAGTTCCCGCTCGTCCTCGGCCACGAGGCCGCGGGGACGGTCGCGGAGGTGGGCGCGGACGTGACGAAGGTCCGGCCCGGCGACCGCGTCGTGCTGAACTGGGCCGCCGCCTGCGGCGAGTGCTGGTTCTGCGGTCAGGACGAGCCGTGGCTGTGCAGCGCCGTGGAGGGCGCCGTGAGCCCTTCGTCCGGCGCCACGCTGGACGGCGCCGCACTCCAGATGTGCATGGGCGTCGGCGGTTTCGCCGAAGAGCTGATCGCCCCGGAGCGCTCGGTCGTGCCGCTGCCCGCGTCCGCCCCGCTCGACCTGGGCGCGCTCCTCGGCTGCGCCGTGCTGACGGGCATCGGCGCCGTCCGCAACACCGCGCAGGTGCGTGAAGGGCAGTCGGTGCTGGTCATCGGCCTGGGCGGTATCGGGCTGTCGACCGTGACGGGAGCCCGCCTCGCCGGTGCCGGGACCATCATCGCCGTCGACCGGGGCACGGAGAAGGAGGAGCTGGCCAGGACCGCGGGCGCGACGCACTACCTCGCGGCCGACCCGAAGCTGGCCAAGCAGGTCCGGGCCCTGACGGAAGGGCGGGGGGCCGACCACGCCTTCGAATGCGTCGGCAAGGCGGACCTGATCCGGACGGCCTGGCAGGCGGTGCGTCGCGGCGGGCAGTGCACGGTCGTCGGCGTCGGGGCCCGCGACGACGCGACGACCTTCAACGCCCTGGAGCTGTTCCACTTCAACCGGCGGCTGACCAGTTCGGTCTACGGCTCGTCCGATCCGGACCGGGACGTTCCGCTGCTCGCCCAGGAGATCGAGGCGGGACGGCTCGACCTGTCCACCCTCGTCACCCACCGCATCGGCCTGGACGGTGTCGCGGAGGCGTTCGACCGGATGCGGGCCGGGCACGGCGCGCGCTCCCTCATCGAGATGGCCCCATGACGCTCCCGCTCGCGGGGATGCGCGTGATCGAGCTGTCCAGCTTCGTCGCCGTGCCGCTGGGCGGGATGACCCTCGCCCAGCTCGGCGCGGACGTCATCCGCGTCGACCAGATCGGCGGCGGTCCCGACATCGACCGCTGGCCGCTCGCTCCGTCCGGCCGGAGCCTGTACTGGGCCGGGCTCAACAAGGGCAAGCGGTCCCTCACCGCCGACCTGCGCTCCCCAGAGGGCCGCGAACTGGTGGCGGACCTCGTCGCCGAGAGCGGCGTCGTCCTGACCAACGCGCCGCCGCGCGACGGGCTCACCTACGAGGCGCTGCGGGAGAGGCGCCCCGACCTGATCCACGTCCGGCTCCAGGGCCGCCGTGACGGCGGCAACGCCGTCGACTACACGGTCAACGCCGCCATGGGCTTCCCGTCCATCACGGGCCCGCCGGACCGGACGGCCCCCGTCAACCACGTGCTGCCCGCCTGGGACATCGCGTGCGGGCTCTACCTGGCCATCGGCCTGCTGGCGGCCGAACGGCACCGCCTGCGCACGGGCGAAGGCCAATGCCTCCACGTGGCGCTGCAAGACGTGGCCCTGGCCACGGCCGGGAACCTCGGCTACCTGGCCGAGGCGCAACTCGGGGACGCCCGCCCGCGCCTCGGCAACGACCTCTTCGGCGACTTCGGCCGCGACTTCGCCACCGCCGACGGCCGCGTCATGGTCGTCGCCCTCACCCCCCGCCACTGGCGCGACCTGGTGAGGGCGACCGGGCTCGGCGAGGTCGTCACGGCCCTGGAGCGCGCCCTCGGCGCCGACTTCCGCCGAGCCGGCGACCGCTACACCTACCGCGACGCGCTCGCCGGCATCCTCGCCCCCTGGTTCGCCTCCCGCACCTGCGAGCAGATCGAGGACGCGCTGGAGGACGCGTCCGTCCTGCGGTCCCGCTACCGCGACTTCGCGGACCTGACCGCCGACCTGGACACCGAACCCCTCATGGCCGAACTGGACCAGCCCGGCATAGGCGCGCACCTGGCCCCCGGCTCCCCGCTCCGCCTGGGCGAGACGTCGCTGCCGCCCGCCCCGGCCCCGGACCTCGGCCAGCACACAGACGAGATCCTCCAGGAGGTCCTGTCGCGACCTCCGGACGAGGTGGACGCTCTCCGCACCCGCCGCGTGGCCGGGGAACCCTGACCGGTTGCGGCGCAGGCCCTCCCGCCGCTTTTTCGCCGCCCTGGGGATTGTTAGGCTGGCGAACTAAAGGGAGGTCTCGGTGGCGTCGCGCGGTGGGCGGGGGCTGGTGCCGCTCCTGGCGTTCCTCGGGGTGATGGCGTACTCGCTGTCCATGGCCGTCGTGACGCCGGCGCTGCCGCAGATCCAGGAGGGGCTGGACACGACGCCCGCAGGCGCCGCGTGGGCGCTGACCGCGATGACGCTCTCCGCGGCGGTCGCCACGCCGGTGATCGGGCGCCTGGGGGACCTGTACGGGCCGCGGCGCGTCCTGCTCGCCGTGCTCACGGTCGCCACCGCGGGGATGGTCGTCGCCGCGGTGGCGTGGACGGTGCCGGTCATGCTGGCCGGGCGCGCCCTCGGCGGCATCGGCAGCGGCGTCTTCCCGCTGGCCTACACGATCATCAGGGACGTCATCCCGCCCGCCAGGAGGGCCTCGGCGGTGGGGCTCATGTCGTCCATGCTGGGTCTCGGCGGGGCGGTCTCCTGGTGCCTCGCCGGGCCGATCATCGACTTCCTGGGGTGGCGGTGGCTCCTCTGGGTGCCGGTCGCCGGCCTGGTGCCCGGTCTCGCCCTCGCCTGGCGGATCGTTCCGCGGTCGGAGCGCCGGGAGGCCGCGAAGGTCGACTGGTGGGGCGCCGTCCTCTTCGCCGCCTGGCTGGTCGCGGCGCTCACCGCGCTCACCCAGGGCATGGAATGGGGCTGGACGTCCCCGGGCGTCCTCGGCCTGCTGGCGGTCTCGCTCGTGGCCGTGGCCGCCTGGCTGCGGGTGGAGGGCCGGGTCGCCCAGCCGCTGATCGACCTGCGGCAGATGCGGGCGCGCGGAGTCTGGACGGCCCACGCCGCGTCGCTGCTGTCCGGTTACGCGCTCATGGCGGGCGGGCTCCTGTTCCCCCTGCTCGTCCAGCTCCCGGAGGACACCGGCCACGGCTTCGGCGGGACGGCCACCCAGGCGGCCCTCCTGCAGCTGCCCGCCAGCATCGGCATGACGGCCGCCGGACTCTCCGCGGGAATCCTCGACCGGAGGATCGGGTCCCGCGCGGTCCTTCTCGGCGGGGCGGCGATGACGGGGCTCGGCTACGCGTTCGTGGCCGTCCAGCATGAGGACATGTGGCATCTCTACGCCGGCGGACTGGCCAGGGGCATCGGCCTGGGCTTCGCCTACGCGGCCGTCGCCAACCTGATCGTCGCGGTCGTCCCCGCGAGCGAGACCGGCGTGGCCACCGGCGTCAACACGCTCATCCGGACGGTCGGCGCCTCCCTCGGGCCGCAGATCAGCGCGGTCGTCCTCGTCGCGCTCCCCGGCGAGGGCGGCTACACGGCGGGTTTCGCCCTGTGCGCCGCCGTCATCGCGCTCGTCGTCCCCCTGGCCCTCCTCGTCCCGCGCGGCGGGCGCCCGGCCGCCCCGCGGCTCGCGGACGCGCCGCAGGCGGCGCCCGCCACGGTGAAGCGGTGACCGCGGGACGCGGAACGGGGCCCGGCGCGGTGCCGGACCCCGTCTCGATGGTGCGGTGTATCGGGGTGGTCCTCTCAGAACGACTCGACGGCGCGGCGCGCCTCCGGGTCGAGGACGCCCCAGCCGATGAGCTCCTCGGTCAGCTCGGTCGGGGACTTGTCGTAGATGACCGCGAGTGAACGCAGGTCTTCCTGGCGGATGGACAGGACCTTTCCGTTGTAATCGCCCCGCTGGCTCTGAATCGTCGCGGCGTAACGGGCGAGAGGACCGGCCTTGTCTTTCGGAAGCTGCTGCAACCGCTCTAGATCGATCACGAGCTTGGGTGTAGGCCCGAGCGGGCTCGGCGCGGCTCCGCCGGGCAGCAACTCGGAAACCGGCACGCCGTAGAAATCGGCGAGCTCGGCCAGCTTCTGAACGGTGACGGCGCGGTCGCCCCGCTCGTACGAACCCACGACGACGGCCTTCCAGCGGCCGCGTGACTTCTCCTCCACGCCGTGCAGGGACAGTCCCTGCTGGGTGCGGATGGCGCGCAGGCGCGCGCCGAGAGCCTTAGCGTATTCAGACGGCATTGTGCGGCCCCCAGGCTCACTTTCGTCGTCGTCGGACCCCGGCGTTTCGCCGGAGGGGGACAGTTCTGCGGGACCATTGCGCCACAGGAGCCTGTCCCCAGGGATGGTTACGGACAGTGACGGTAAAACGGAGAAGGCCCTAGGTCAAGCTGATTGGAAAAAAGCGGTCGAATCCGCCGGACTCGATCCGGGCGGTCCGGATCGTCCGCAAGCCCTGCGGGCACGGTGTGCACGGGCGGTCACGCGGCCGGCCCGCGGCCCGCCGGCCGGCCGAATGTGATGCCTCTCACCTGCGAAGACGTGGGCCGGTCCGGGTGCGGCGCGGTCCGCTCCTGCTGCTACCGTGGGGGAGACAAGACGTCCTTTAAGGCCCGTCCAGTGAGGCGGGAAAGGAGGTTTCGGTGGTGAATGCTGCCTCCAGGCCGGAACGGACCACGGAGGCGCGCGTGGCGGACGGTGACCCCCGGCCCAAGGCCGTTCTGGAGGGACCCGACATCCGGCGTGCGCTGACCCGCATCGCACACGAGATCCTTGAGCGGACCAAGGGCGGTCACGACGTCCTGCTGCTCGGCATCCAGACCCGCGGCGTGACGCTGGCCGAACGGCTGGCCGGGGCGCTGCGCGAGGTCGAGGGCCGCCCGGTGCCCTGGGGCTCGCTCGACGTGACCATGTACCGGGACGACCTGCGGATGCGGCCCGCCCGCGCGCTCGGCCGCACCGCGCTGCCCTCCGAGGGGGTCGACGACCGCGTCGTCGTCCTGGTCGACGACGTCCTGTTCTCCGGGCGGACGGTCCGCGCCGCGCTGGACGCCGTCAACGACCTCGGGCGGCCGCGGGCCGTCCAGCTGGCCGTGCTGGTCGACCGCGGGCACCGGGAGCTGCCGATCCGCGCCGACTACGTGGGCAAGAACCTGCCGACCTCGATGCGCGAGACCGTGAAGGTCCTGCTGGACGAGAACGACGGGCGCGACGCCGTGCTGCTGGGACCCGTGGCGGGGCCCGCGCCCGGCCCGACGGGGGGTGCCGTATGAACCGCCATCTGATCTCCGCCGCCGACCTGAGCCGCGACGACGCGCTGCTCGTCCTCGACACGGCCGAGGAGCTCGCGCAGATCGCGGGCCGCTCGATCAAGAAGCTGCCGACGCTGCGCGGCCGGACGGTCGTCAACCTGTTCTTCGAGGACTCCACCCGCACCCGCATCTCGTTCGAGGCCGCCGCCAAGCGGCTGTCCGCGGACGTCATCAACTTCTCCGTCAAGGGGTCGAGCGTCTCCAAGGGCGAGAGCCTGAAGGACACCGCGCTCACGCTGGAGGCGATGGGCGCGGACGGCGTCGTCATCCGCCACGGCGCCTCGGGCGCGCCGCACCGGCTGGCCGGCTGGGTGCAGGGAAGCGTGGTCAACGCCGGCGACGGCACGCACGAGCACCCGACCCAGGCCCTCCTGGACGCGTTCACGATGCGCCAGCGCCTGGGCGACCTGGAGGGCCGCAAGGTCACGATCGTGGGCGACGTCCTGCACAGCCGTGTGGCGCGATCCAACGTCCTGCTGCTCGACACGCTCGGCGCCGACGTCACCGTGGTCGCGCCTCCCACGCTGCTGCCCGTCGCGGTCGACACCTGGCCGTGCTCGGTCTCCTACGACCTCGACGGGGTGCTCCCCAAGAGCGACGTCATCATGATGCTGCGGGTGCAGCAGGAGCGGATGAACGCCTCGTACTTCCCGAGCGTGCGCGAGTACAGCCGCCGCTACGGCCTGGACGCCGAGCGCATGGCCGAGCTGCCCGACCACGCCATCGTGATGCACCCGGGGCCGATGAACCGCGGCGTCGAGATCGCCGCGGAGGTCGCCGACTCCGTCCGCTCCACCATCGTCGAGCAGGTCGCCAACGGCGTCAGCGCCCGCATGGCCGTCCTCTACCTGTTGCTCGGGGGCTCCGAGCCCGCCATCGGCCAGGAGGTCTCCCAGTGACGTACATCATCAAGGGCGCGCGCGTCCTCGGTGCGGAGGGCGCCGACATCCTGGTGCGCGACGGCGTCATCGCCGAGGTGGGTTCCGCGCTGGACGAGGCCGGGGCGCAGACCCTCGACGCCGAGGGGCTCATCGCGCTGCCCGGTCTCGTGGACCTGCACACCCATCTGCGCGAGCCCGGCCGGGAGGACGCCGAGACCGTCGAGTCCGGGACGAAGGCGGCCGCCATGGGCGGATACACCGCCGTCCACGCCATGGCCAACACCGACCCCGTCGCCGACACGGCCGGCGTGGTCGAGCAGGTATGGCGCCTGGGGCGCGAGGCCGGGTACTGCGACGTCCAGCCCGTCGGAGCGGTCACGCGGAGCATCGCCGGGGAGCAGCTCGCCGAACTGGGCGCGATGGCCGACTCCGCCGCCGGGGTCCGGGTCTTCTCCGACGACGGGCACTGCGTGTCGGACGCGGTCATCATGCGCCGGGCCCTGGAGTACGTGAAGGCGTTCGACGGCGTCGTCGCCCAGCACGCGCAGGAGCCCCGCCTCACCGAGGGCGCGCAGATGAACGAGGGCGAGATGTCGGCCGCGCTCGGCCTGCGCGGCTGGCCCGCCGTCGCCGAGGAGGCGATCATCGCCCGGGACGTCCTGCTCGCCCAGCACGTCGGGTCGCGGCTGCACGTGTGCCACGTGTCCACGGCCGGCTCGGTGGAGATCATCCGGTGGGCCAAGAGCAAGGGCTGCCCGGTGACCGCCGAGGTCACCCCCCACCACCTGCTGCTGGACGACGGCCGCGCCGGCTCCTACGACCCGATCTTCAAGGTCAACCCGCCGCTGCGCACCGCCGACGACGTCACCGCGCTGCGGCACGCCCTCGCGGACGGGACCATCGACTGCGTCGCCACCGACCACGCCCCGCACCCGGTCGAGGCCAAGGAGACCGAGTGGGCGGTCGCCGCGATGGGCATGATCGGCCTGGAGACGGCGCTGCCGGTCGTCCACGAGGCCATGGTGGAGACCGGGCTGCTCGACTGGCCCGGGGTCGCCGCGCGCATGTCCGCCGTCCCCGCCCGCATCGGCCGCCTCTCGGGACAGGGGCGTCCGCTGGAGGCCGGCTCGCCCGCCAACATCACGCTGTACGACCCGTCGCCCCGCCGTGCCGTGGACCCGTCCGCCATGACCTCCAAGAGCCGCAACACCCCGTTCGCTGGGCTGGAACTGCCCGGCCGGGTCATCGCGACGTTCCTGCGCGGCGAGCCGACCGTCCTGGAAGGAAAGCTCCAATGAACGATGCTCTGCTCGTGCTGGAGGACGGCAGGGTGTTCCGCGGGGCCGCGTACGGGGCCGAGGGGGAGACCTTCGGCGAGATGGTCTTCAACACCGGGATGACCGGATACCAGGAGACGCTCACCGACCCTTCGTACGCCCGCCAGATCGTGGCCATGACGTCCCCGCACATCGGCAACACCGGCGTCAACGCCCACGACCCCGAGTCGGACCGGATCCAGGTCGCCGGCTACGTGGTGCGCGAGCCCGCCCGTGTGGCGTCCAACTGGCGCGCCACCGGGTCGCTGGGCTCCGCGCTGCGCGAGCAGGGCGTGGTGGGCATCGCCATCCCCGGCACGCGGGCGCTGACGCGGCACCTGCGCGACCGGGGCGCGATGCGCGCGGGCGTCTTCAGCGGCGCGGCGGCGGTCGCGGCCGGCGAGGAGGCGCTGCTGGAACGGGTCCGGCGGAGCCCCTCGATGAAGGGCGCCGACCTCGCGCGGGACGTGTCGACCACCGAGCCGTACGTGGTCCCGGCGCAGGGGGACAGGCGCTACACCGTCGCGGCCGTGGACCTCGGCATCAAGTCGATGACCCCGCACCGGCTGGCCGTCCGGGGGTGCGAGGTGCACGTCCTGCCGGCGGCGAGCACGGCCGAGGAGATCCTCGCCCTGGCTCCTGACGGCGTGTTCTTCTCCAACGGTCCCGGCGACCCGGCCGCCGCGGGCTACGCGGTGGACGCGCTCAAGGGCGTCCTCGACTCCGGGACCCCGTTCTTCGGCATCTGCTTCGGCAACCAGATCTTCGGTCGTGCGCTCGGGCTCGGGACGTACAAGCTGCGGTTCGGCCACCGGGGCATCAACCAGCCCGTCCAGGACCGGGCGACCGGCAGGGTCCACATCTCGGCCCACAACCACGGGTTCGCGGTGGACGCCCCTGCGGACGGCCCGTTCGACACGCCCTACGGCCCGGCCGAGGTCACCCACGTCAACCTCAACGACGGCTGCGTGGAAGGGCTGAGGCTCCTGGAGCGCCCGGCGTTCAGCGTCCAGTACCACCCGGAGGCCGCGGCGGGTCCGCACGACGCGTCCGGGCTCTTCGAACGTTTCTGCGGGCAGATGGAGGCGTCGAGGTAATGCCGCGTCGTGGAGACCTGAAATCCGTCCTGGTCATCGGCTCAGGCCCGATCGTCATCGGCCAGGCGTGCGAGTTCGACTACTCCGGTACCCAGGCGTGCCGGGTGCTCAGGGCCGAGGGCCTGCGGGTGACGCTGGTCAACAGCAACCCGGCCACGATCATGACCGACCCGGAGTTCGCCGACGCCACCTATGTCGAGCCGATCACCCCCGAGGTCGTCGAGAAGATCATCGCCAAGGAGCGGCCGGACGCGCTGCTGCCCACGCTCGGCGGCCAGACGGCGCTGAACACCGCCATCGCGCTCTACGAGGGCGGCGTCCTCGCCAAGTACGGCGTCGAGCTGATCGGCGCCGACGTGGACGCGATCCAGGCGGGGGAGAACCGCGAGAGGTTCAAGGACGTCGTCGCCAAGGTCGCGCGCGAGCAGGGCCTGAACGCCGAGTCCGCGCGGTCGCTCATCTGCCACTCGATGGAGGAGTGCCTCGCCGCGGCGGGCGAGCTGGGCTACCCGCTCGTCGTGCGGCCGTCGTTCACGATGGGCGGCGCCGGCTCCGGCTTCGCCCACGACGAGGACGACCTGCGCCGCATCGCCGGCACGGGCCTCGACGCGTCCCCGACCAGCGAGGTGCTCCTGGAGGAGTCGATCCTCGGCTGGAAGGAGTACGAGCTGGAGGTCATGCGCGACCGCCACGACAACGTGGTGATCGTGTGCTCGATCGAGAACCTCGACCCGATGGGCGTGCACACCGGCGACTCGATCACGGTCGCGCCCGCGCTGACGCTGACCGACCGCGAGTACCAGAACATGCGCGACGTCGCGATCGCGGTGATCCGCGAGGTCGGCGTCGACACCGGCGGCTGCAACATCCAGTTCGCCGTGCACCCCGGCACCGGCCGGATGATCGTCATCGAGATGAACCCGCGGGTGTCGCGGTCGTCGGCGCTGGCGTCCAAGGCCACCGGCTTCCCGATCGCCAAGATCGCGGCGAAGCTGGCGATCGGGTACACGCTGGACGAGATCCCGAACGACATCACCCGCGAGACGCCCGCGTCGTTCGAGCCCACGCTCGACTACGTCGTGGTGAAGGTCCCCCGGTTCGCGTTCGAGAAGTTCCCCGGCGCGGACGGCACCCTCACCACGCACATGAAGTCGGTGGGCGAGGCCATGGCCATCGGGCGCTGCTTCACCGAGGCCCTTCAGAAGGCCCTGCGGTCGCTGGAGCAGAAGGGCTCGTCGTTCAGCTGGGCGGGCGAGGCCGACGCCGCCGAGTCGATCGCGTCGGCCGGGCGCCCGCACGACGGGCGGCTCAAGGACGTCCAGCGCGCGCTGTGGGCGGGAGCCACCGTCGAGGACGTGTACGAGGCGACCGGCATCGACCCCTGGTTCCTCGACCAGATCGCCGCGATCAACGAGATCGCCGACGAGATCCGCACCGCGGACGACGCGCTCACCAGTGACAAGCTGCTGCGCGCCAAGCGCCACGGGTTCTCGGACGCGCAGATCGGCGAGCTGCGGAACCTCTCCGAAGAGGTCGTCAGGGAACTGCGCCACGCCCTCGGCATCCGGCCCGTCTACCTCACCGTGGACACCTGCGCCGCCGAGTTCGAGGCGCAGACCCCCTACCTCTACTCGGCCTACGACGAGGAGACCGAGGTCCCGCCGGGCGCCAAGCCCAAGGTGATCATCCTCGGCAGCGGGCCGAACCGCATCGGCCAGGGCGTCGAGTTCGACTACTCCTGCGTCCACGCGTCGTTCACGCTGGCCGAGGCGGGCTTCGAGACCGTGATGGTCAACTGCAACCCGGAGACGGTCTCCACCGACTACGACACCTCCGACCGGCTCTACTTCGAGCCCCTCACGCTGGAGGACGTCCTAGAGGTCGTCCACGCGGAGCAGCAGTCCGGAGAGGTCGCGGGCGTCATCGTCCAGCTCGGCGGCCAGACGCCCCTGGGGCTCGCCCAGAAGCTCAAGAACGCCGGTGTCCCGATCGTGGGCACCTCGCCGGAGAGCATCCATCTCGCGGAAGAGCGCGGCGCGTTCGGACGCGTCCTGCACAGGGCCGGGCTGCTCGCGCCCAAGCACGGCACCGCCACCTCCTACGAGGAGGCCCGTGAGATCGCCGACGAGATCGGTTACCCCGTCCTCGTGCGTCCGTCGTACGTCCTCGGCGGGCGCGGCATGGAGATCGTGTACGACGACGCCACACTCGACGCGTACATGACCCGCGCCACGGAAGCGAGCCCTGAACATCCCGTCCTGGTCGACCGCTTCCTGGACGAGGCCATCGAGATCGACGTGGACGCCCTGTACGACGGCGAGGAGCTCTACCTCGGCGGCGTCATGGAGCACATCGAGGAGGCGGGCATCCACTCCGGCGACTCGGCGTGCGCGCTGCCCCCGATCACGCTCGGGCACGACGACATCCGCCGCATCCGGGAGGCGACGGAGGCGCTCGCGCGCGGCGTCGGGGTGCGCGGGCTCATGAACGTCCAGTACGCGCTCTCCGCGGGCGTCCTGTACGTCCTGGAGGCCAACCCGCGCGCGTCCCGCACGATCCCGTTCGTGTCCAAGGCGACGGCCGTGCCGCTCGCCAAGGCCGCCGCCCGCGTCATGATGGGCGCCACCGTCGCCGGGCTGCGCGCCGAGGGCATGCTCCCGGAGGAGGGCGACGGCGGGACCCTGCCGCTGGACGCGCCGATCGCGGTGAAGGAGGCCGTCCTGCCGTTCGACCGGTTCCGCAACGAGCGCGGCCAGGGGGTCGACACCGTCCTGGGGCCCGAGATGCGCTCGACCGGGGAGGTCATGGGCATCGACGAGGTGTTCGGCACCGCCTTCGCCAAGTCGCAGCAGGCCGCCTACGGCTCGCTGCCGACCAAGGGACGCGCGTTCGTCGCCGTGGCGAACCGGGACAAACGGCACATGGTGTTCCCCGTCAAGCGCCTCGCTGACCTGGGCTTTGAGATTCTTGCCACGGAGGGGACCGCCGAGGTCCTGCGCCGCAACGGCGTGCGTGCCAAGATCGTGCGCAAGCACAGCGAAGGTCCGGGCCCGTCCGGCGAGCCCACGATCGTGCGGCGCGTCCTGGACGGCGAGGTCGACCTCATCGTCAACACTCCCTTCGGCAGCCCGGGGCATTCCGGGCCGCGGCTCGACGGTTACGAGATCCGTACCGCGGCCGTGCTGCGGGGCGTACCGTGCGTGACGACCGTCCAGGGGCTCGCGGCGGCCGTGCAGGGCATCGAGGCCGTCGCGGGCGGCCAGGTCGGCGTCCGTTCCCTCCAGGAGCACGCCGAGCGGCTCGGCGGCTCCCGCGGGCGCGCCGGCGGGCATGGCCCCGACGGTGACGGAAGTATGGCGCCCGGGTGAATGAAGCCGGGCGGGCGGGCCAGGCCGAAATGCCGCGTCCCGCCCGGCCGGCGCATGCGACGACGAGAGGGAGACGGGTGTCCGACACACCGGTGCAGACGTCGGGGACGGTTCTGACGGTCCGCCAGGTGCAGGACTACCACGCGCTGACGCTGGTGGCCCCGGCCATAGCCGAGCGGTTCCGGCCCGGCCAGTTCGTGGCGCTCGCCGTCGGCGGCGAGCACACGTCCCGGCTGATCCGCCGCTGCTTCGGGGTGCACGAGGTCAAGTCGGACTACGGCGGCACCGTGGAGCTGGTGTTCGCCGACACCGAGCCCGGCACCGCCTGGCTCGCCGGACGCCGCTCCCGCGACCAGATCGACCTCGTCGGGCCGCTCGGGCGCCCGTTCCGGCTGCCCCGCGACCCCGTGAACTGCCTGCTCGTCGGCGGCGGCCCCGGCGCCGCCGCCGTGTTCGCCCTCGCCGACGCCCTTCAGCGGCGCGGCTGCCAGGTGCACTTCGTGCTCGGCGGGCCGTCCGCGCGGCAGGTGTTCGGCTCCCGGATGGCGCAGCGCATCGGCGACAGCTCCACCGTCGCCACCGAGGACGGGTCGATGGGGGAGAAGGGCGCCGTCCGCGACGTCCTGCCCCGCGTCATCGAGGAGACCGGCGCCGACGTCGTCTACGGCTGCGGCCCCACGGGCCTGCTCAGGTCGGTCACGCAGGTCGCCGGCGACTTCGGCCTGCCCTCGCAGGTGTCGGTCGAGGAGTTCCTCCAGCGGACGGGCGCGTGCGGCATCGGCGTGTGCATGACGTGCATGCTCCCCGTCCACGGGGACGACGGCGTGACCCGCATGGTGCGCGCCTGCGCGGACGGCCCCGTCCTGCGCGGCGACCGCGTCCGGTGGGGCGACCTCGGAACCATCCCGTTCGACGCGCTCGGTGCGCCGCGCGTCCTGAGCGTCTCCGAAGGGGGCTTGCAGTGAGCGACCGGGTCAGGACCACACTCGGGCCCCTGGAGCTGCCCAACCCCGTTATGACGGCCTCAGGGTGCGGTGGGACGGGCCGGGAGCTCGCCCAGTTCTTCGACCTCACCCGCCTGGGCGCGTTCGTCACCACGTCCGTGATGGCGCAGGCGCGCGCGGGGCGTCCCACCCCTCGGGTCACCGAAACGCCCAGCGGCCTCCTCACCGCGATGGGGCTCCCCGGCCCCGGCGTCGAAACGTTCCTGGAACGGGACCTTCCGTGGCTCATGGAGCAGGAGGTCCGCACGATCGTCTCCGTCGCCGGCAACAGCGTCGAGGAGTACGGCGAACTCGGGCGCCGCCTCCGCAACGTTCCCGGCATCGCCGCGATCGAGGTCAACATCGCCTGCACGAACGCCGAGGACCGCGGCCGCATGTTCGCCTGGCACCCGGCCGCCGCCGCGTCCGTCGTCCGGGCCGTCCGCGATCACGCCCGGCCCGGCGTTCCCGTCTTCGCCAAGCTCGCCCCCGACGTGACCGACATCGTCACCATAGCGCTGGCCTGCGTCGACGCCGGCGCGGACGGCCTCACGCTCATCAACACCATGGACGCCATGGCGATCGACCCGCGGACGCTCCGCCCCGCCCTCACCGGCGTGTCGGGCGGCCTGTCCGGGCCCGCCCTGCGCCCCGTCGCGATCCGCTGCGTCTACCAGGTGCACGCCGCGCTGCCCAGCACGCCCATCATCGGCGCCGGCGGCATCGCCACCGGCCTGGACGCCCTGGAGTTCATCCTCGCCGGCGCCTCCGCCGTCGCCGTCGGGACCGCCGTGTTCCACGACCCGTCGGCCGGGCCCCGCGTCCTGCGCGAGCTGGAGGAGGCCCTCGCGGCCCGCCGCATCGGGCGCCTCGCCGACGCCGTGGGCCTCGCGCACAAGCCCGCCGGGTACGTCCCGCCCCAGGTGAGCCCGCAAGAGCCCGAGAAGGAGAAGCTGTGACCGCCCCCATCGCCGTCGCGCTGGACGCGCCCGACCTGGAGACGGCCGCGCGCTGGGCCACCCTGGTCACGCCGCACGTCTCCACCGTCAAAGTGGGCCTGGAGCTCTACCTGCGGTACGGGCCGGACGTCGTCGCCAGCGTCCGGGGCGCCAGCCGCGTCCAGGTCTTCCTGGACCTCAAACTGCACGACATCCCGGCGACCGTCCGCGGCGCCGCCCGCGCGGTCGCCCGCCTCAAGCCGTCCTACCTGACCGTGCACGCCGCCGGGGGGCCCGCGATGATCCGCGCGGCGGTCGACGCCGTCCCGTCCGTGAAGATCGCCGCCGTGACCGTCCTGACGTCCCTCGACGAGAGCGATCTCACCGCGCTCGGCGTCGCGGGCCCCGCCCCCGACGCCGTGCGCCGGCTGGCCGTCCTCGCCGTCGAGGCGGGCGCCCAGGCCCTCGTCTGCTCGCCGCAGGAGGCCGCCGCGGTCCGCGCCGAGGTCGGCCCGGACATCACGCTCATCACCCCCGGCGTCCGCCCCGCCGGTTCCGACAACCAGGACCAGGCCCGCGTCGCCACTCCCGAGGACGCCCTGGCCGCGGGCGCCGACCTCCTGGTCATCGGCCGTCCCATCACCGCGGCCCCCGACCCCGGGGCCGCCGCGGCGGCCGTGGCCGCCGCCCTCCGCAAGGCGTCCTAGCCGGAGCGCCCCGCCTGCGGGCGGCCCACTGGACGGACAATGGTGCCCGTATGGCGAGATCTGCTTTCTGAGCACGTTTTTGCGGCGGAGGGTTCTCGGGCACGCGGTATCGCACATTGTGGTTTTAGTCGCATGCGAATGCGGAGACGGACTCCTCCGCATTGCGGTACGCGCCGAACGGCGAACTCGTTCACATGACGCAACGATTCACACGGGAGAAGGTTCCCCGGCGGGCGGGCGGTTCCGCGTCCAAGTGCGGGCCC
>NZ_SMKH01000154.1 GCF_004348515.1 Actinomadura sp. KC345
CGAGGCGCCCCCGCCCCGCAATGGGCCCGCATACGGCCAGGGAGCCGGGTACGGCCGGGGTCCCGCGTTCGGTGAAGGGCCTCCCTACCGCGAGGGACCTGCGCATGGCCAGGTTCCTGCCCCCCGCGACGGCCCCGCGTACGGCGCGGCACCCGGGTATGGCCGGGCACCCGCGTACGGCGATGCGCCCGGCCATGGCGATCGGGCCGGATACGACGGATACGACGACGGGGGCGGGTATCAGGACGCGGCTCCGTATGGGGACGAAGGCGGGCATCCGGGTGAGGCCGGGCACGGGCCGGCGGATCAGGGGGACTACGACGAGGCCCCTGGGAAGGCGGAGAGGCGCGGCAAGAAGGGCAAGCAGCGCGGGAAGGGCGGCCAGGGGCGTCCCGGGCGGCCTCCGGGCCGGAAGCGGCCCGCGGCGGGCAAGCGCGGGCAGGGGGCGAAACTGTACTTCGGGGCCGCCGCCGGGCTGCTCGTGCTCGTGCTCGTGCTCGCGGGCCTGGGCGCGGTGGTCGGGCTGCGGGGCGAGAGCGGCGCGAAGACGGAGGACGCGGCCGGGCCGCGGATCGGGACGCCCGCGGAGACCGGCCTGTCCCCGAAGTCCTACTCCAGTTCCGCCTCCGCGTCCGCGTACTCCGGCATCGCGTCCCGCCGCGCGGACCCCGGTCCGCTGACGATCGGCGAGGTGTTCCCCTCCTCGGCGGCCAAGCTGTCGGTTCCGGACGGCGAGGTGCGGGTGACGCTGCGCGCCAAGCGGCTGGACGGCGACTGCGCCGCGGCCGTGTGGGGCGCGACCGTGGGCCAGGTGCTCGGCGAGGGCGGCTGCACGCAGGCCGCCCGCGGCATCTACTCCGGCGGCGAGGACGGCTACGCGCTGGCCGTCGCGGTGTTCAACCTGGCCGGGTCGAAGGAG
Organism: Actinomadura sp. KC345; assembly: GCF_004348515.1. Lineage (GTDB taxonomy): Bacteria > Actinomycetota > Actinomycetes > Streptosporangiales > Streptosporangiaceae > Spirillospora. The sequence continues at coordinate 920 of NZ_SMKH01000154.1, forward strand.
GCCGGCCGGTTCGTGGCGACGCTGGAGGACACGATCGGCTCCGGGTTCGTCCGGCCGCTGGAGGCCCCCGCCCCGCTGGACGGCTTCGGCCGCGGCTTCGGCATGGCGCGTGGCCTGGCCATGGGCCACTTCGCCGTGGTCACGTGGGCGCAGCGGATGGACGGCAAGGGCGGCCCGGAGGACGAGTCGATGCTGTCGCTGCTGATCGAGGGCGGCCAGAACCCGGCGGTGCTCGGCCGCGCCGCGCGCACGTCCGAATGATCGTGTTGCCAGCAAATTTCTGGAATATCACGGTAAACCTCGCGTCTCGGTGATGATCGTCACCGCGTCCGCGGCCCTTTCCCCACGGAGCGGAGCCGGTAGCCTGGTCTAAACCACTGTGAGATGGCGCCTCTGTCGATCAGCACCGGGAAAGTTTCGCGATCCGGGGCACTCGGGCATGATCCCGGCAGTGATGTAAAGTCATCTCACCGCAGCAAGGGCCAACGCCGTCCCGGACTGCACTGACATCGGCAGTGACACGACGACGACGGGAGGGTTGATGGCTGCTGCTGCCCTCACACCTGCGACCCGCACATCCGCGGCCGGCGACGGCCTGCCCCGGCCGCAGGGGCTCTACGACCCCGCTGCCGAGCACGACGCCTGCGGCGTGGGGATGGTGGCGGACCTGCACGGCCGCCGGAGCCACGACATCGTGCAGAACGCCCTGACGGTCCTGAAGAACCTCGACCACCGCGGAGCCGTGGGCGCGGAGCCGGACGACGGAGACGGCGTCGGCATCCTGGTCCAGATCCCGGACGCGTTCTTCCGCGACGTCTGCGACTTCGACCTCCCCGAGGCCGGCGGCTACGCGGCCGGCATCGCGTTCCTCCCCGCGGACGGCGACGAGCGCGCCGCCGTGGTCGACCACGTCGGGAAGCTCTGCGCCGAGGAGGGCCTGGCGGTCCTCGGCTGGCGGGAGCTGCCCCACGACCCGGACTTCACCGGCCCGGCCTCGCGCCGCGTGATGCCGCACTTCTCGCAGCTGTTCGTCGCCCCGGCGGACGGCGGCCCGCACGACGGGAGGACCGGCCTGGAGCTGGACCGCGTCGTGTTCTGCATGCGCGAGCGCGCCGAGCAGGACGTACGGGTGTACTTCCCGAGCCTGTCCAGCCGGACGATCGTCTACAAGGGCATGCTGACGACCCCGCAGCTGGAGCCGTTCTTCCCCGACCTGTCGGACCGCCGTTTCACCAGCGCGATCGCGCTCGTCCACTCGCGGTTCTCGACCAACACCTTCCCGGCCTGGGAGCTGGCGCACCCGTACCGGTTCATCGCCCACAACGGCGAGATCAACACGGTGAAGGGCAACCGGAACTGGATGCGGGCCCGCGAGGCGCTGCTGAAGTCCGACCTGATCCCCGGGGACCTGTCCCGCGTCTACCCGGTGATCGACATCGAGGCCAGCGACACCGCGTCGTTCGACGAGTGCCTGGAGCTGCTGCACCTCGGCGGCCGGTCGCTGCCGCACGCGGTCCTGATGATGATCCCGGAGGCGTGGGAGAACCACGCCGAGATGGACGAGGAGCGCCGCGCGTTCTACGAGTTCCACTCCACGCTGATGGAGGCGTGGGACGGCCCCGCCAGCGTCAGCTTCACCGACGGGACCGTCGTCGGCGCCGTCCTGGACCGCAACGGGCTGCGCCCCGGCCGGTACTGGGTGACCGACGACGGGCTCGTCGTCCTGGCCAGCGAGGCCGGCGTCCTGGACATCCCCGCGGCCAAGGTCGTCCGGAAGGGCCGCCTGCAGCCCGGCAAGATCTTCCTCGTGGACACCGCCGCCGGGCGGATCGTCGAGGACGACGAGGTCAAGGCCGAACTGGCCGCCGAGCACCCGTACGGGGAGTGGCTGCACGAGGGCCTGGTCCGGTTCGAGGAGCTGCCGCAGCGCGAGCGGGAGATCCCGACGCACGAGACCCTCGTCCGGCGCCAGCAGACGTTCGGCTACACCCTCGAAGAGCAGCGGGTCATCCTGTCGCCGATGGCGCGGACCGGCGCCGAGCCGATCGGGTCGATGGGCACCGACACCCCGATCGCGGTGCTGTCGGAGCGCCCCCGGCTGCTGTTCGACTACTTCAAGCAGCAGTTCGCGCAGGTCACGAACCCGCCGCTGGACGCGATCCGCGAAGAGCTGGTCACCTCCCTGCAGTCCACGCTCGGCCCGGAGGGCAACCTCCTGGAGCCCGGCCCGGACTCGTGCCGCCGCCTCGTCCTGCCGACCCCGATCCTGGACAACGGCGAGCTCTCCAAGATCATTCACATCGACGACGAGGGGTCGCTGCCGCATCTGCAGGCCTACGTCGTGCAGGGGCTGTACGACGTCGCCGGCGGGGGAGAGGCCCTGGAGGCCCGCCTGGAGGAGATCAACTCCGAGGTGAGCCGCGCCATCGACGCCGGCGCCCGCATCATCGTCCTGTCGGACCGCGGCGCCGACTCCGCCCGCGCCGCGATCCCGTCGCTGCTGCTGACCGGCGCCGTCCACCACCACCTGATCCGGGAGAAGACCCGCACGCGGGTCGGCCTGGTCATCGAGACCGGCGAGGCCCGCGAGTGCCACCACATGGCGCTGCTCATCGGGTACGGCGCGTCCGCGATCAACCCCTACCTGGCCATCGAGACCGTCGAGGACCTCGTCCGTGGCGGCGCCATCGAGGGCGTGGAGCCGCAGAAGGCCGTCCGCAACCTGGTCAAGGCGTACGGCAAGGGCGTCCTGAAGGTCATGTCGAAGATGGGCGTGTCCACGGTCGCGTCCTACACCGGCGCGCAGATCTTCGAGGCGATCGGGCTCGGCGAGGACGTCGTGTCGCGCTGCTTCACCGGGACCACGTCCCGGCTCGGCGGCGTCGGGTTCGGCGTGCTGGCGCGCGAGGTCGCCGAGCGGCACGCCCGCGCCTACCCGCCGGGCGGCAACGACCTGGCGCACCGGACGCTGGAGGTCGGCGGCGAGTACCAGTGGCGGCGCGAGGGCGAGCCGCACCTGTTCAACCCGGACACGGTGTTCAAGCTCCAGCACGCCACCCGCACCCGCCGCTACGAGATCTTCAAGGAGTACACCGCCAAGGTCGACTCCCAGGCCGAGGACCTGATGACCCTGCGCGGGCTGTTCCGGCTGAAGGACGGCGACCGCGAGCCGGTGCCGATCGACGAGGTCGAGCCGGTCTCGGAGATCGTCAAGCGGTTCTCCACCGGCGCGATGTCCTACGGGTCCATCTCGGCCGAGGCGCACGAGACCCTCGCGATCGCGATGAACCGCCTCGGCGGCAAGTCCAACACCGGCGAGGGCGGCGAGGACCCGGCGCGCTTCACCCCCGACGAGAACGGCGACCTGCGCCGCAGCGCCATCAAGCAGGTCGCGTCCGGCCGGTTCGGCGTCACCTCCGAGTACCTCACCAACTCCGACGACATCCAGATCAAGATGGCGCAGGGCGCCAAGCCCGGCGAGGGCGGCCAGCTGCCCGGCCACAAGGTCTACCCGTGGATCGCCAAGACCCGGCACTCCACGCCCGGCGTCGGGCTCATCTCGCCGCCGCCGCACCACGACATCTACTCGATCGAGGACCTGGCGCAGCTCATCCACGACCTGAAGAACGCCAATCCGGCGGCGCGCGTGCACGTCAAGCTCGTCGCGGAGATGGGCGTCGGGACGGTCGCGGCCGGGGTGTCCAAGGCGCACGCCGACGTGGTCCTGATCTCCGGGCACGACGGCGGCACCGGCGCGTCCCCGCTGACCTCGCTCAAGCACGCGGGCACGCCCTGGGAGCTGGGCCTGGCCGAGACGCAGCAGACGCTGCTGCTCAACGGGCTGCGCGACCGCATCGTCGTGCAGACCGACGGGCAGATGAAGACCGGCCGGGACGTCGTCGTCGCGGCCCTGCTCGGTGCCGAGGAGTACGGCTTCGCGACCGCGCCGCTGGTGGTGTCGGGCTGCATCATGATGCGGGTCTGCCATCTGGACACCTGCCCGGTCGGCGTCGCCACCCAGAACCCCGTGCTGCGGGAGCGGTTCAACGGCAAGCCCGAGTTCGTCGTGAACTTCTTCGAGTTCGTCGCCGAGGAGGTCCGCGAGCATCTGGCGGCCCTCGGGTTCCGCTCGCTGGACGAGGCGATCGGGCACGTCGAGATGATCGACGCCCGGGACGCCGTCGAGCACTGGAAGGCGTCCGGGCTGGACCTGTCCCCGATCCTGCACATGCCGGAGCAGGCGGACGGCGCCGCCCTGCACCGCGTCGCCGAGCAGGACCACGGGCTGGAGAAGGCCCTGGACAACACGCTCATCCAGCTGGCCGAGGGCGCGCTGGCGTTCGGCGACAAGGTCACGCTCGACCTGCCGATCCGCAACGTCAACCGCACGGTCGGAACCATGCTCGGCCACGAGCTGACCAAGAGGCACGGCGGGGCCGGCCTCCCCGACGACACGATCGACATCACGTTCACCGGCTCGGCGGGCAACTCGTTCGGCGCCTTCGCGCCGCGCGGGATCACGCTGCGGCTCGTCGGCGACGCCAACGACTACGTCGGCAAGGGCCTGTCCGGCGGGCGGCTCACACTGCGTCCCCCGGCCGACGCCGGTTTCGCGGCCGAGGAGCAGATCATCGGCGGCAACGTCATCCTCTACGGGGCCACGTCCGGCGAGCTGTTCGCCCGCGGCGTCGCCGGCGAGCGGTTCTGCGTCCGCAACTCCGGCGCCACCGCCGTCGTCGAGGGCGTCGGCGACCACGCCTGCGAGTACATGACCGGCGGCCGCGCGCTGATCCTCGGCCGGACGGGACGCAACCTGGCGGCCGGCATGTCCGGCGGCATCGCCTACGTCCTCGACCTGGTGCCCGAGCACGTCAACGGCGAGATGGTCGACCTGGAACCCCTCGACCCGGGCGACCTGGACTTCGTCCGGGAGCTGGTCGGCCGGCATCTGGCCGAGACCGGATCGGCGGTGGCGCGGCGGCTGCTGGACGACTGGGACGCCGCGTCCGCCCGCTTCACCAAGGTCATGCCGCGGGACTACCGGCGCGTCCTGGAGGCCATGGCCGAGGCCGAGGCCGAGGGACGCGACGTCGACGAGGCCGTCATGGCCGCCGCGCAGAGCTGAGAGAGGGGGACTTCCTTCATGGCTGACCCGAAGGGTTTTCTGACCGTCGGGCGGGAGCTCCCGAAGCGCCGCCCGGTCGACGTGCGGATTCGGAGCTGGTCCGAGGTCTACGAGGACTTCGGCGCCGACCGCCTCGAGAAGCAGGCGAGCCGCTGCATGGACTGCGGCATCCCGTTCTGCCACCAGGGCTGCCCGCTCGGCAACCTCATCCCCGAGTGGAACGACCTCGTCTACCGGCGGGACTGGCACGAGGCCGTCGAGCGGCTGCACGCCACCAACAACTTCCCGGAGTTCACCGGGAGGCTGTGCCCCGCCCCGTGCGAGAGCGCCTGCGTTCTCGGCATCAACCAGGACCCGGTCGCCATCAAGCGGGTCGAGGTCGAGATCATCGACCGGGCGTTCGCGGAGGGCTGGGTCCGCCCGCGGCCGCCCGCCGTCAAGACCGGCAAGACGGTCGCGGTGGTCGGCTCGGGTCCCGCCGGCCTCGCCGCCGCCCAGCAGCTCACCCGCGCCGGCCACGACGTCACCGTCTACGAGCGCGCGGACCGGATCGGCGGGCTGCTGCGCTACGGCATCCCCGAGTTCAAGATGGAGAAGCGCCACCTGGACCGGCGCCTCGCCCAGATGCGCGCCGAGGGCACCGACTTCAAGACCTCGGTGAACATCGGCGTCGACATCACCGCCGGCGACCTGCGCGCCCGCCACGACGCCGTCGTCCTGGCCGGCGGCGCCACCGCCTGGCGCGACCTGCCCGTCCCCGGACGGGAGCTGAACGGCGTCCACCAGGCGATGGAGTACCTGCCGCCGTCCAACAAGGCGCAGGAGGGCGACTACGACGAGTCCCCGATCTCCGCCAAGGGCAAGAACGTCGTGGTCATCGGGGGCGGCGACACCGGCGCCGACTGCATCGGCACCGCGATCCGCCAGGGCGCGGCCTCCGTCACCCAGCTGGAGATCATGCCGCGCCCGCCGGAGTCGCGCCCGGACGCCCAGCCGTGGCCGACGTACCCGATGCTGTTCAAGGTGGAGAGCGCCCACGAGGAACTCGCGGACCTGGGCGGAGACCGCGTCTACGCCGTGTCCACCACCGAGTTCGTCGGGGACGGCGACGGCCGCGTCCGCGCGCTGAAGATCGTGGAGGTCCGGGGCCCCGCCGACGGGTTCGCGCCGGTCGAGGGAACCGAGCGCGAGATCCCGGCCGAGCTGGTCACCCTCGCCATGGGCTTCGTCGGCCCGGAGCGCGAGGGCCTCCTCGAACAGCTCGGCGTCGACCTCGACCAGCGCGGCAACGTCGTCCGCGACGGCGACTACCGGACGTCGGTGGACGGCGTGTACGCCGCCGGGGACATGGGCCGCGGCCAGTCGCTCATCGTCTGGGCCATCGCCGAGGGCCGCGCCGCCGCGCACGGCGTCGACGCGTACCTCACCGGCCGGACCGACCTCCCGTACCCGATCCCGCCCACGGCACGTCCGATCGCCTGAGCCGCCTGTCCGCTGAAGGCCCCGAAGGCGTCACGGCGCCTCCGGGGCCTTCGGTGTGTCAGCATCGGGATATGGGAACCGCGCCGTCCGCCCTGGACACGGAGCTGCTGCGTCGTATGCGGGTGGCTCGCGACGCCATGGACCGTGAGTGGGGCGAGCCCCTCGACGTGGCCGCCGTCGCCGCCCGCGCCGGCTACTCGCGCTACCACTTCGTCCGGCTGTTCAGCGAGGTCTACGGCGAGACGCCCGGCGCCTACCTCGCCCGACGCCGCATCGAGCGCGCCCAGGACCTGCTCCGCAACGCCACCCTCACCGTCACCGAGATCTGCATGCTCGTCGGCTTCACCAGCCTCGGCACGTTCTGCACCCGCTTCAAGCAGCAGGCGGGGATGACGCCCACCGAGTTCCGCAGGCACGCCCGCGCCGACGGCTCGTCCGTGATCCCCGGCTGCTTCGTGCTGCTCTGGGCGGGCGGATTCCGCAAGGGCTGAGCCCGTCCGGGCAGCGCGCAATTATCGAGAAGCCGGCCCCGCCGTCCGCCTTCTACCGTGGACGTGACACCTGCTCAGAAGGGGAAATCGATGATCACCAAACTGGGGCTGGCGACCGTCTGGGTACTCGACCAGGACGCGGCCAAGACGTTCTTCACCGAGAAGCTCGGCCTTGAGGTCCGCGACGACATGACGCTCGGCGACGGCGGCATGCGCTGGCTCACGCTCGGCGCCAAGGAGCAGCCCGACCTGAGCCTCGCCCTCATGGTCCCCGGCCCGCCCACCATGGACCCCGAGTCCGCCGCGCAGATGAAGGCGCTCATCGCCAAGGGCGTCCTCGGCGCCGGGGCCTTCAACACCGACGACTGCCAGGCCGACTACGAGGCGATGTCGGCCAAGGGCGTCGAGTTCGTGCACGCGCCCGAGAAGCGCCCCTACGGCATCGAGGCCGTCTTCCGCGACGACTCCGGCTGCTGGTACAGCCTCACCCAGCCCTTCGAGAAGCTGGACGAGAGCGCGTCCTGGGGCGACTGCGTCGGCTGAGGCCCCCGCGACCAGGAGATCGCCGGAGACGCCGGACTCCCGCGCTGCGGGCCCGGGACCGGTTGTGGTCCCGGGAACGGTCGGCTACGGTCCCGCCAGGCCCGGCCACCCACCGCTGGGGTGGCCGGGCCCCTCGGGGCCGGGGCGTGGCCGTTTCCTACAAGACCGGCCGGGTGCGGCCGTCCTAGGTTGATCGTATGAAGTTCCTGGACCACACCGATCTCGACCGCGCCGCCGCGTTCATGCGGCTCAACGGCCGCCTCATCGACCGCCGCCGGTTCGCCCTGCACTTCCGCGGCGGGCCCGCCGCGCCCGTTCTCGCGGCCCTGCGCGCCTACGAGAACCCCGACGGCGGGTACGGCCACGCGCTCGAACCCGATCTGCGCGGCGAAGGCAGCCAGCCCGTGCCCGCCCAGCACGCCCTGGAGTTCCTCCACGAGGCCGGAGCGGACGGCGACCCCGCGGTCACGCGCATAGGCGACTACCTGGCGTCCATCACGGCCGCCGACGGGGGAGTGCCGTTCGTCCTGCCGACCGTCCGCGACGCCCCGCACGCCCCCTGGTGGCAGACGCCCGACGACCCGCCGGGCAGCATCAACCCCACCGCGACACTGGCAGGGCTCCTCTACCGGGCAGGGGCCGGGCACCCGTGGCTCGGCCCCGCCACGGACTTCTGCTGGCGCCACGTCGAGAACGCGGAGACCGAGCCCGGCGCGTACGACGTCCTCGCCATCCTGGCCTTCCTCGACCACGTGCCCGACCGCGGCCGCGCGGAGGCCGCGTTCACCCGCCTCCACGACGCCCTCGCCGCCAACGCGCACAGCGACCACCAGTCCCCGCTCGACTTCGTCCCGCACCCGGGCGGATACGGGCGCCGCCTCTTCACCGGCGACGTCATCGACGCCGAACTCGACGCCCTCATCGAGGCGCAGGGCGACGACGGCGGCTGGGACGTCGAATTCCCCATCTGGACGCCGATCACCCGCCCGGAATGGCGCGGCTTCGTCACCGTCGAGCGCCTCAGGACCCTGCGCGCCCACGGCAGGCTCAAGCCGTAGGACAGGGCAGGCTCCAGCCCCGGGTCACAGCAGGTTCCGGACGGGCTCGCCCGCCAGCTCGCGCACCTCGTGCGCGAAATGCGCCTGGTCGGCGTAGCCCGCCGCGAAGGCCGCGCCCGCCAGCGGTTCACCGGCCCGCGCCAGCCGCAGCGCCCGCTGGAAGCGCAGGACCCGCTGCAAGGTCTTCGGCCCGTACCCGAAGGCCGCCAGCGACCGCCGCCGGAGCTGCCGCTCGCTGAGGCCGAGCCCGTCCGCCATGTCCCGCACCGACCCGCCGCCGAGCCCCGCGACCACCGCCGGGACGACCGGGTCGGCCGGCCGCATCCGCTCCCGGACCGCGGCGACCAGCGCTCCCCGGGGATCGGCCGCCAGGGCGACCGCCTCCGCCAGCCGGTCCGCCTCCGCGCCCCACAGCTCCCGCAGCGGCAGGCGGGCGTCCCGGACCGCGTCCGCGGGGACGCCCAGCACCGGCGGCGCCGTCCCCGGCCTGAACCGGACCGCCACCGTCGAGTCGCCGGGGTTCACGGCCGCCGGGATCGGGCCGGTGTCCGGCCCGGCCACGAGGATCCCCGACGGCGACCACATCAGGTCCACGCACCCGTCGGGCACCACACGCTGCGTGAACGGCTCTGCGTCGCGGGGGAGCGCCGCCGTCCAGGAGCACGCCAGCCCCGGCTCGGGGAACTCGCGGTAGCCGGTGGGACTCACATATCCCTGCATATCACTCGCGCTCGCGGGCAGGGCCACGGGAAACCCACTGAGACGGAGAGACAGCCATGGCGGACAACGAACTTCAGGGCAAGACCATCGCCTTCCTGTGCGCCCCCGAAGGCACCGAGCAGATCGAGCTCACCGATCCCTGGGAGGCCGTCGAGCAGGCGGGCGGCACGCCCCGCCTCGTCTCGACCCAGTCGGGCCGGCTCCAGGCGTTCGACCACCTCGACAAGGCCGACACCTTCCAGGTCGACACCACCGTCGACGTCTCCGACCACACCGAGTTCGACGGCCTCCTCCTGCCCGGCGGCGTCGCCAACCCCGACTTCCTGCGCACCAAGCCGAGCGCCGTCGCGTTCGCCAGGTCCTTCTTCGACGCGGGCAAGCCCGTCGCGGTCATCTGCCACGCCCCGTGGACGCTCATCGAGGCCGACGTCGTCCGCGGCCGGACCATGACCTCGTACCCGAGCGTCCGGACCGACCTGCGCAACGCCGGGGCCACCTGGGTGGACGAGGAGGTCAAGGTCTGCGAGGGCGGGCCCAACGTGCTGGTCAGCAGCCGTTCCCCGGCGGACCTCAAGGCGTTCTGCAAGGCCGCCGTCGAGGCGTTCCGGCGGTGACGGCCGGATGTGGTCTAGACCTCTGAGCTAGACCATTGGGTGAACCGGGGGCGACCATGTCCTGCACGAATATCCGTACCAGCGGGTAACTAAGTACGGTTGTGCACGTGACCCGTCGAGCGAAGATCGTCAGTACCATCGGCCCCGCCTGTTCCGGCCCCGAGCAGATCGCCGCCCTCGTCGAAGCCGGAATCGACGTCGCCCGCCTCAACATGAGCCACGGCGAGCACGCCGTCCACGAAGAGGTCTACCACCGGATCAGGGCGGCCGCCGACGCCGCCGGGCGCGGCGTCGGCATCCTCGCGGACCTCCAGGGCCCCAAGATCCGCATCGGGCGGTTCCCCGACGGGCCCGTCCGCCTCACCCTGGGCGACGAGTTCACCATCACCACCGACGACGTCCCCGGCACCCGCCGCGAGGTCTCCACCACCTACGAGGGCCTCCCCGGCGACGTCGGCCCCGGCGACACCATCCTCATCGACGACGGCCGCGTCGCCCTCAAGGTCACCGCCGTGGACGGCCCCGGCGTCCGCACCACCGTCACCGTCGGCGGCATGGTCTCCGACAACAAGGGCCTCAACCTGCCCGGCGTCCCCGTCAGCGTCCCCGCCCTCACCCCGAAGGACGAGGAGGACCTGCGCTGGGCACTGCGGCTCGGCGTCGACCTCGTCGCGCTCTCCTTCGTCCGCACCCCCGCCGACGCCGACATCTGCTACCAGATCATGGAGGAGGAGGGCGTCCGCGTCCCCCTCATCGGCAAGATCGAGAAGCCGCAGGCCGTCGAGCGCCTCCCCGAGATCGTCGCCGCCTTCGACGGCATCATGGTCGCCCGCGGCGACCTCGGCGTCGAACTCCCCCTCGAACAGGTCCCGATGGTGCAGAAGCGCGCCATCGAGCTCTGCCGCGAGAAGGCGCGCCCGGTCATCGTCGCCACCCAGATGCTCGAATCCATGATCTCCGCGCCCCGTCCCACCCGCGCCGAGACCTCCGACGTCGCCAACGCCGTCTTCGAGGGCGCCGACGCCGTCATGCTCTCCGGAGAGACCAGCGTCGGCCAGTACCCCATCGAATCCGTCCTCACGATGAGCCGCATCGTGCAGACCGCCGAGCAGGCCGCCCTCCAGGCCACCCACACCCTCGAACGCATGCCCGAGACCGTCGGCGGCGCCATCGCCCGCGCCGCCGCCGAGGTCGGCGCCATCGTCGGCGCCGAGGCGCTCGCGGCCTTCACCATGTCCGGCGAGACCGCCCGCCGGCTGTCCCGCTACCGCTCACCGATCCCGCTGCTCGCCTTCACCTCCGTCCCCGCCACCCGCGGCCGCCTCGCCCACGTCTGGGGCGTCGAGACCTTCATCGTCCCCCAGGTCGACCACACCGACGCCATGTTCGGCCAGGTCGAGCAGGCCCTCCTCGAACTCGGCCGCGTCCAGAAGGGCGACAAGGTCGTCGTCGTCGCCGGCTCGCCCCCCGGCACCCCGGGCTCCACCAACGCCCTCCGCGTCCACAGCATCGGCGACGCCATCACCGTCCAGCACTGACGGACGGGCCCCTCCGGCGACCATGGGCCAACCTCCCCGCCGGGCACCGCGCGAACCGCACCCTCGCGCGGTGCCCGGCCTCTTTCACGGACGGGTCACCGGCCGATCTCATTTCCACCGCGCTCCGGACACATCGCAAACGGCGGTCAAGAGCGGAAGAAATGAGTAGGACGATCTAGTAACGGGTCCACCGCGCCCCTTTTCAATCCGTGCCCCCTCCCTTACGGTCCGGGCAGATCGACCCGTTCCCCTGATCGGTGGTGTGATGGACCTCAACGAAATCTTCAGTGATGCGAGCAGCTTCATCTGGGGGCCCTGGCTCCTGATCCCGCTGCTGCTGCTGACCGGGCTCTACCTGACCATCCTCTTGCGCGGACTCCAGGTCCGCCATTTCCGCCTCGCCTTCCGGCTCGCGTTCGGGCGCAGTGACGCCGAGGCCGAGGGCGACATCACGCACTACCAGGCGCTGTCGACCGCCCTGGCCGCGACCGTGGGCGTCGGCAACATCGCGGGTGTCGCCACGGCGATCGCCCTCGGTGGTCCGGGTGCCGTCCTCTGGATGTGGTTCACCGGCATGGTGGGCATGGCCACCAAGTACAGCGAGGCCTTCCTCGGTGTGCGCTTCCGCCGCACCGACGCCGCCGGCGAGCAGGGCGGCGGGCCCATGCACTACCTCAGGAACGGCATCAAGGGCCCGGTCGGCCTGATCCTCGGCGGGTTCTTCGCCATCGCCGGCGCCTTCGCCGCGTTCGGCATCGGCAACATGACCCAGGCCAACACCGTCGCCGCGAACGTGGAAGAGGAGTGGGGCCTCGACCCCGTCTGGACCGGCCTCATCATCACCTTCTTCGCCGCTGTGGTGATCCTGGGGGGGATCAAGACCATCGGCCGTGTCACGAGCGCCTTCGTGCCCCTGATGATCGTCCTCTATGTCGTCGGCGCGGCCGCCGTGCTGGCCTTCAACATCGACGAGATCCCCGGCGCGCTCGGCGTGATCTTCTCCGACGCGTTCTCCGGCACCGCCGCGGGCGGCGGCTTCGCCGGAGCCGGTGTCGCCGCCGCGATCCAGTACGGCGTCGCCCGCGGCATCTTCTCCAACGAGTCCGGCCTCGGCACCGGCGGCATCGCCGCCGCCGCGGCCAAGACCACCCACCCGGTCCGGCAGGCGCTGGTGTCGATGACCCAGACCTTCATCGACACCCTCGTCGTGGTCAGCTTCACCGCGCTGACCATCGTCATCACCGGCGTGTGGGACGACTCCGGCGAGGACGAGGCCGCCAGCTGGACGGCGCGCGCCTTCGACGCGGGACTGCCCGGCGACTGGGCCAGCATCATCGTCACCATCAGCGTGATCTTCTTCGCGTTCTCCACGCTGCTGGGCTGGTCGTACTACGGGGACCGCTGCGTGGAGTTCCTGTTCGGCCGCAAGGCGGTCCTCCCCTACCGCGTGCTCTTCATCATCGTCGTGTACGTCGGCGCGACGACCACCCTCACCACGGTCTGGACCTTCTCCGACGTGATGAACGGCCTGATGGCGCTGCCGAACCTGATCGGCCTGCTCATCCTGTCCCCGCTCGTCTACCGCGAGACCCGCGCCTACTTCCGCGAACACCCGAGGGGCGGCAAGGACGTCGAAGCCGTGGACACGAAACCGTAGGGAGGCGACCAGAAGCCACGAGGACGCCGGGCTTGAGCAGGTTTCAGGCCCGGCGCCCGTCTCCTCGGCAGGTTGTGCGGCGGTTTCGCCTAGAGGTGCCCCGAGTGGGATTCGAACCCACACTTGATGGTGTTTGAGACCATTTCCTCTGCCATTGGGATATCGGGGCTTATGTGCGGATAAACCGGACATCCGGGTTCGGTGACCCTGTGGCGCCGCCCGTGGGGCGACCGCAACCAGGGTAGCGGGTTTCGGTAGGGTCGGGGGCGTGGAGAGCGCTCGGCGAGTTGTGATCGCGGAAGACGAGGCCCTGATCCGGCTGGACCTGAAGGAGATGCTTCAGGAGGACGGCTACGAGGTGGTCGGGGAGGCCGGTGACGGCGAGGCGGCCGTGCGGCTGGCGGGTGAGCTGAAGCCCGACCTGGTGATCCTCGACGTCAAGATGCCGGTGCTGGACGGGATCTCGGCGGCCGAGCGCATCTCGGCGGACCGGATCGCGCCGGTCGTGATCCTCACCGCGTTCTCCCAGCGCGAGCTCGTCCAGCGGGCCACGGAGGCGGGGGCGATGGCCTACCTCGTCAAGCCCTTCTCCAAGACCGACCTCGCGCCCGCGATCGAGATGGCGGTGAGCCGGTACGCCGAACTGCGGGCGCTGGAGGCGGAGGTCTCGGGGCTCCAGGAGCGGCTGGAGACCCGCAAGGTCGTCGATCGCGCGAAGGGGCTGCTGCAGGCGGCCAACGGGTGGACCGAGCCGGAGGCGTTCCGGTGGATCCAGAAGGCCTCGATGGACCGGCGGCTCACGATGCGCGCGGTGGCCGATACCGTCGTGGAGGAGTTCTCCCGGCAGCGGGACCGCCCTGACCTGGGCTAACGCAAGTCCGTTCTGTCACGTTCTGCGAACGATTCGTTCACGACTCCGCTCTCGCGGCGTTCCGCCGCCCGGCGCTTCGTTACGCTCGCTCCACATTTCCTGATGTGCGAGTAAAGGAGCCTGTGTGCGCCGAACACTGGCGGCCGCCCTGCTCGTCCTCGCCGCGCTCATGCTGGTCACCCCGGCGGCGTTCGCGGCCGAGGGCGAGGCATTGGCAGGCACGGTGCGAGATCCGGACCGCAAACCGGTCGCGGACATCGTGATCACGGTCAAGCAGGGCGACAAGGAGGTCGGCGAGGCCACGACCGGAGCCGACGGCACATGGAGCGTCGAGCTCCCCGGGCCCGGTCGCTACGACGTCTCCCTGGACGTCCAGTCCCTCCCGCAAGGGCTGGTCATGCGCAACAAGGGAGGCGAGTCGCTCACCGACATCTCGGTGACCGAGGGCCAGGAGAGGAACGTCCTGTTCCCCCTGACCGCCCCCGGCCAGGCCGGCGGGGCCGACGGCGGCTCGGGCGGCCCGCAGGCCGACACGGGACCGGGGACCGGTGAGCGGTTCCTCCAGCTGCTGCTGGAAGGGGTGCGGTTCGGCGCCATCATCGCGATCACGTCGGTCGGACTGTCGCTGATCTTCGGTACCACCCGGCTGGTGAACTTCGCCCACGGCGAGATGGTGACGCTGGGCGCGGTGATCGCCTGGTTCCTGAACGTGCAGGGACCGGGGTGGCATCTGCTGCCGGCGGCCGCGCTGGCGGTGGTCGCCGGGGTGGGCATCGGAGGCGCGATCGAACGGGGGATCTGGCGCCCGCTGCGGCGGCGCGGCGTCGCGCTGATCCAGATGTTCATCGTCTCGATCGGCCTGGCGCTGCTCATCCGGCACGGGGTCCAGGTCTGGTTCGGGGCGACGGCCCAGCCGTACAACGACTACCAGATCCAGGACCGCCTGACCTGGGGGCCGCTGTCGATCACACCGCGGGACCTGGCGATCATCGGCATCTCGTTCGCGGTGCTGTTCCTGGTCGGGCTGGGGCTCCAGCGCACCCGCATCGGCAAGGCGATGCGTGCGGTGTCGGACAACCGCGACCTCGCGGAGTCGTCGGGCATCGACGTCTCCCGGGTGATCCTTTACGTGTGGATGCTGGCCGGCGGCCTCGCGGCGCTCGGCGGGGTCTTCTACGGCGTCAGTGAGAACGTCTCCTTCAACATGGGGTTCCGATTGCTGCTGTTGATGTTCGCCAGCGTGATCCTCGGCGGGCTGGGCACCGCGTACGGCGCGATCGCGGGCAGCCTGGTCGTGGGAATCGTGGCGCAGGTGTCCACCCTGTGGCTTCCGGTGGAGCTGCAGAACGCGTGGGCGCTGGTGGTGCTCATCCTCGTGCTCCTCTTCCGGCCTCAGGGGATCCTGGGCCGCTCGGAACGAGTCGGATAGGGGGCGCGGCAGATGGACATCGTGGAGATCCTGCTGGCCTCGCTCCGCGGGGCGTTCGCACCTGAGGCGGCGGTGTACGCGCTGGCGGCCATCGGCCTCAACGTGCACTTCGGCTACACGGGCCTGCTGAACTTCGGGCAGGTGGGCTTCATGCTGGTGGGGGCCTACGGCCTGGCGATCAGCGTGAGCACGTTCGGCTGGCCGATGTGGGTCGGCGTGCTGGTCGGCCTGCTGTGCGCGGCGCTGCTGGCGCTGCTGCTGGGCGTCCCGACACTGCGATTGCGGGGGGACTATCTGGCGATCGTGACGATCGCCGCGGCCGAGATCATGCGGCTGGTCTACCGGGCGGAGTTCGCCAACGACGTGACCGGCAGCGTGTACGGGCTGCAGCAGTTCGCGAACCCGTTCTTCGACCTCAACCCGATCCCGTCGGGCTCGTACGGGTTCGGGCGGTTCTCCTACTCCGATCGCGACCTGTGGGTCATGATCGTGGGCTGGGGGCTCGTCGCGGTCGTCGCGGTCATGGTGTATCTGCTGATGCACAGCCCGTGGGGCCGGGTCCTCCGGGGAATCCGGGAGGACGAGGACGCCGTCCGCGCCCTGGGCAAGAACGTCTTCGGCTTCAAGATCCAGAGTCTGCTGCTCGGCGGCGTGATCGGCGGCCTGGCCGGCGTGATGTTCGCGATCGGCTTCCAGTCGGTGCAGCCGGACACGTTCAACCCCGAGATCACGTTCTTCCTGTGGACGGTTCTGCTG
>NZ_SMKH01000155.1 GCF_004348515.1 Actinomadura sp. KC345
GAGCAGGGCCGCGCCGCCGCCCAGCAGCACGGCGGCCCCGCCGGCGCCCAGGGCGAGTGCCCTGCGGCGCGTGACGGGGCCGCCGTGCCCGGGACCGTCCACCATGCGCGCGATCCTATGCAGCGGACGGGCGAGGCGGAGACGTCAGGACCTGTACTCCGGGTAGCCGTAGCCGACGATGTCGCCGGTGGAGCGTTCCCGGACCTTGACGGCGCTGTCGGTGTTGCCCTCGACGGCCTCGATCGTGTCGTCGTCCACCTTCTTGGTGACCATGCCGATGTGGACGATGTCGCTGATGTCCTTGCCGCCGTCCCAGGCGTAGAAGACGATGGCGCCGGGCCTGGGCTCGGTGCCCCAGCGGCCCTGCTCCTCGAACCACCGGGCATGGGCGACCGTCCAGGCGTCACTGCCGAACTGGTCGGTGAGCCCGAGCCGGTCGCCTATCCACGAGATGAACATGGAGCACCATGCCGCGTCGTCGTAGGCCTGGATGGAGCCGCCGTCGCGCTCGACGGTCTCCTTGGCACGCGGGCTTTCCACGTACCACCGGTTGAACTTGGTCTCGCCGCTGCCGTCCTCGGTGATGCCGACCTGCTCCTTGGCGAGCTTGATGGCATCGTCCGCGGTCGGCCGCGAATCGTCGGCCGGCTTCTTCGGCGCGCCGGCCTCGGGTTCCTCCTTCTCGGTGCGCTCGCCGTCTTCGCGGTCGCCCGCGCCGCCGTTCTCGTCCTCCGGCTTCGACCCCGGCTCGTCCACGTCCTCGTGCTCGGACGGCGACTCGCCTGCGTCCTCGCCTTCGGAGAGGTCGGCGGCCGTGATGTGGCTGGTGGCCACGGAGTCGAACGGCAGGACCGACGCCTGCGCGGTGGCCGCGGCGGTGCCGAGGACGGCGGCGCCGACGATGACGCCGCCGGCCGTCCTCCAGGTCAGGGCGAGATGGCTCGGCTTGCGGTGCCTGCCCGGTGACTTTCTGCGATGTGCGCCTGGCACAGGGGGATCTCCTGACTTCCATGCCGCCTACCGGGTTAGCTGACGGGTTCGGGCGTGGAAGCCGCCCTACGGCCCGCTGGGCAGGCCGATTCACCCCGAAGGAAAGCGTGGGTCCCCGGCTCCGCGCCCGCCGCGCCTTTCGGGCGCGCCGGACCGCGGACTCGGCGGTGGCGGCCCGGGGGCGGGCGCGCCGGTTCGGAATGGGGGCTCCGCCGGGCGCGGGCGCCCGCGCGGAGACGATGGTGAAGGGAAAGAGCGGGCGTGGCCGCGCGGGGCGGCCACGCCCAGGTAACGCTGCGGGTCTCTCCTTCTCTCTTCCAGACGCCTACCGGGTTAGCTGACGGGTTCGGGCGTGGAAGTGGCCCTACGGCGGCTCTCACCGGTCGTTCGGGGAGAGGCGCGCCGATTCACCCCGGGTGCCGGAATGCCCGTCCAGGGACGGTCCCTGGACTCCGGCGGATATGGGTCCCCGGTTCCGCGCGTCGGCGGATTCGGCGCTGCCGCTGCGATCCTGGGGGCGCGATGGGGCCCGGCGCGGGACCTGTCTCCCGCGTGCGAAAGAGCGGCACCTGATGTTGTGCGGACGGCGGCCCGTTCACGGGGCCGTCCTGGGGCCGACCGCGGAATCCCGCCGTGGCAGCGCTCAGCGCCATGCACGCTGGGGCGTGCGCACGGTGGGGACCGGGGGCCGGCCGAGTGGTCTGCGTGGAGACCGCCTGCGGCACCTTCGGGTGCCGGGAAGGGCGACGCGTGGATCGTGCCGCCCGGGGGGAGCGGCACGTGGCTCGCGCCGCCGTCACGCGGCAGCTGGATGTGCCGCGTGGGATCGTGGCGCCTGGTGGGCGCCGCGGGTCACGGCGCCTGGAGTGCGCCGCGAGTGGTGACAAGGTACCAAAGCCCCAAGAGAAGGCAAACCCCCCCAAAATTAACAACGGACCAGGTCAAGGCCTGGTCCGTTGTCGGAGCGAGTTCCGTCACGCCCGCGCGGGGCGCTCAGGGGCGGGAACGTCAGGGACGTCCGGCGCCGTAGTAGTTGTTCAGGTAGTAGCCCGAGGTGTAGCTCACGATCTCGACGTTCTTCCCGGTGCGGGGAGCGTGGATCATCTTGCCGCCGCCCACCACCATGCCGACGTGGCCGAGGCCGCTGAAGAAGATCAGGTCGCCGGGCTGCAGGTTGCTCTTGTCCACCCGCTTGGTGGCGGCGTACTGCGAGTTCGTCGTGCGGGTGATGCCCACGCCCGCCGCCGCCCACGCCTTCATGGTCAGGCCGGAGCAGTCGTAGGAGCCGGGGCCTTCGGCGCCGTAGGAGTACGGCTTGCCGAGCTGGGCGTAGGCGAAGTCCAGCGCCTTGCGGGCCGGCCCGCTGGCCGGGCCGTTGTAGGAGCCGCCGACGCCGCCGCCCGAGCCGCCGCCGGACGTCGAGGTCCCGCCGCCGAGCCTCTGCAAAAGGGCCTTCTGCTTGGCGACCTCCTTGTCGAGCTTCTTCTTCTGGTCGCGCAGCTCCTTGGTCTTGCCCTTCACGTCCTCGTAGGCGGCCTTGGCCTGCGCCTCCTCGCGGCGGAGCCGCTGGGCGGTCGCGAGGAACTGGGTGAGCTGGGAGCTGCGCGCCTCCGACAGGTGCGACATGACGGCCGACTGGTCCAGGATCGACTGCGGGTCGCCGGTGCCGACGAACCCGGCCACGCCGCCCGTGTCGCCGTTCTTGTAGGCCGCGGCCGCCATCTGGGCGATCTTGGTCCGCTGCTCCTCGAAGGCCGCCTGCTCCTGCTTGCTCGACTTCGTCGCCGTCTGGTACTTCTTCTTGGCGATCTTGAGCTTCTCGTTGAGCTGGTTGAACTTCTCAACCTTGTGGCTCATCTGCTCGCCGAGCTTGTCGAGCTTCTTCTCGACCTCCGCCCTGGTCGGCTGGGGGTCGGCGTGCGCCGCCACCGGAGACGCCAGTGAGACCGTCAAGGTCACACAGGCGACGGCCGCCAGGCGACGGGAGACGCCTCTGCTCGCCGAGCCGCCTCGCCGGTCGCGCTCTTGCGCCGATTCTCCGATGAGATCACTGGCCACGGTCGGTTTCGCCCCTCTCGTCCACGACAGTCAGCGGATGACATTAGCGATACGCCACAACCGTCACAACCGGTTCATCACTCTTGGGTCGGCTTCCGTGAAAATAATCCGCTTTCCGTGGCGAAAAGATCACGGAGTGCGATATTGCATTCCGGCGGCGCTCATGACCGGCCGAGGCGGCGCAGCAGCAGCGTCGACGGGCAGGGCCGGGCATTGGCGCGGCGCGCCGCGTCGGCGACCTCCCGGTCCGAGGACACCACCACCACCGCGCGGCCCTGCGGCTCGGCCCTGACCAGGTCGCCGATCAGCTCGTCGGCGGTCTGGCCGGGGCGGCTGAACAGCACCCGGACGCCGCGCGGCGCCGCGATGGCCACCGGCGCGTCCAGCTCCGCGCCGTCGAACACGCACGTCACCTCGGCCCGCGTCTGCGCGGCCAGCCCGCCGAGCCCGGACAGCAGCCGGCTGCGCTGGTCCGCCAGCGGCAGCTCGCCGTACCCGGTCTTGGTGACGTTGTAGCCGTCCACGACCAGATGCACCCGCGGCAGCGTGAGCAGCCGGTCGAGCAACTGCGGGTCGCTGTCGGACAGGGCGCGGCCGGGAAGCGCGCGATGCGCCTCACGGTCGGGCTCCAGCGCGCCGACGGCGTCCGCGGGACGTCCGATGGTGGACGGCAGCGCCAGCTCCCGGCGGACGCCCTGCGCCGCGTCCAGCAGGGTGTCGAGCAGCATCCGCAGCCGGACGTCGTCGACGTTGCGCCCCTCGCGCGCGGCCCGCCTGGCGGCCTCGGCGGCGGTCTCGGCCTGCGCCGCGCGGGCGCGCAGCCTGCGCAGCTCCTTCTCGGCCGCGGCGGTCGACTCGCGCGCGGCCGCCAGCTCCCGCTCGGCCTCCCGCGCGACCGCGGCGGCCCGCTCCTCCGCCGACCGGTACCTGGTGCGCGCCTCGTGCAGCTTGCGGCGCAGCTCCGCCACCTCGGCCTTGGCGTCGCGCAGGTCCGCGCGCAGGCGGTCCACCTCGGCGCCGCGGGCGGTGCGGGCCGCGGCCAGTTCCTCCTTCAGCGCGGCCACCCGGCGCTCGGCGGCCTCCTCCTCGGACGCGGTCGCGGAGCGCTCCAGCTCCTCCCGGGCGGCCTCGACGAGGGCCGTCCACCCGCCCCGGCGCAGCAGGTAGGCGAGCACCGCGACCCGCACCGGGTCGGCGGCGGGCGGGACGTTCCCCGCCTCGACCGCCTCCACCAGGTCGGCCTGCGACTCGCGGAGCGCCTCGGCGACCCGCAGCCGGAAGCCGGAGTCCTTCTCCAGCACCGCCGCGATGTGCTGCCCGGCGAGCTTGGCGCGCTTGCGCCGCTCGAACCGCGCGAACCGGCGCAGCGGTGCGGGGACTGCGTCGGGGGGCAGCGCCCCGATCAGCTCGGCGGCGGCCTCGACGACGCTCTGGCGCACGGCCTCGGGTAACGGCCGCCCCAGACGCTCTTCCCGGCAGGTCGCCCGCTCACCACGGCTCGGCCGCTCCGCGGGTTCTCCGCCACCGGGGGTCGCTTCGGGGCCGCTGTCGATGATCCCGCTCCTTCCGGGCTTCGCCGCCGGTGGGCTGTGTCTTCCCGAGCCGCACGCCCCTAACCGGGGCGGACGCGTGCCCGGACGGTTCGCGCCGAGCTCCCCGAGCCGCCCGCGGCCCCCCCGCCCGGCGGGACGTGCCGGCGCCCCTCAACCCTAGCGGGCCGGGCTTCTGTCGGTGGCGTCCTCTACGGTCGCGCACATGACGGCTGCGCACGGTGTCCAGGGGGCCGGCGTCCAGGGAACTCTGGACGACGTCGGCACGCCATTGTCCGAGGTCACCTTCGTGGTGGTCGACCTGGAGACCACCGGAGGCTCGGCCGCCGACTCGGCCATCACCGAGATCGGCGCCGTGAAGGTCCGCGGCGGAGAGGACCTCGGCGAACTCGGTACGCTGGTCGACCCGGGCGGGCCCGTCCCGCCGTTCATCACCGCGCTGACCGGCATCACCACGGCGATGGTGACGGCCGCGCCGCGCATCGAGGCGGTGCTGCCCGCGTTCCTGGAGTTCGCGCGCGGCTGCGTCCTCGTCGCGCACAACGCCCCGTTCGACATCGGCTTCCTCAAGACCGCCTGCGCCGAGCACGGCCACCCCTGGCCCGCGTTCCCCGTCGTCGACACCGTCGACCTCGCCCGCCGCGTCCTGTCGAGGGACGAGGTGCCCAACTGCAAGCTCGGCACGCTCGCCCGCTTCTTCCGCACCTCCAGCGAGCCGACGCACCGCGCGCTGGCCGACGCCCGTGCCACCACCGAGGTCCTGCACGGCCTGATCGAGCGGCTCGGCTCCTTCAACGTCACCTCGCTCGAAGAGATGCGCGGGTTCGCCAAGGCGCCCACGCCCGAGCAGCGCCGCAAGCGGCACCTCGCCGACGGCGTCCCGAGCGCGCCCGGCGTCTACCTGTTCGAGGACGCCTCCGGGGAGGTGCTCTACGTCGGCAAGAGCGGCGACCTCCGCTCGCGGGTGCGCAGCTACTTCACCGGTTCGGAGACGCGGTGGCGCGTCCGCGAGATGGTCGGCCTCGCCGAGAACGTCCGCACGATCGAGTGCGCCACCGGGCTGGAGGCCGAGGTCCGCGAGCTGCGCCTGATCGCCGCGCACAAGCCGCGCTACAACCGCCGCTCCAAGTTCCCCGAGCGGGCGATCTGGCTGAAGCTGACCGTGGAGCCGTTCCCGCGCCTGTCCATCGTCCGCGAGTGCCGCGCGGACGGCGCCCGCTACCTCGGGCCGATCTCCTCGCGCCGGCAGGCCGAGGAGGCGCGGGCGGCGCTGCACGAGGCCGTGCCGCTGCGCCAGTGCACCCAGCGGCTGACGCTCCGGCTGATCGAGCACGGCAGGGCCCGCGCGTGCGCGCTCGCCGACATCGGCCGGTGCGGCGCGCCCTGCGACGGCCGGGAGTCCGCCGACGCCTACGCCGTCCACGTCGGGACGGCTCGCTCGGTCATGGAGGGCGACGTGCGGCCCGTCGTCGCCGCCGCGCAGGTGCGCATCGACCGGCTCGCCGCCGAGCTGCGCTACGAGGAGGCCGCCGCCCAGCGCGACCGGCTGGCCGCGTTCGTCCGCGCCGCGGCGCGCGGGCAGCGGCTCGCCGCGCTGTCCCGCCTGCCCGAGCTGGTGGCCGCCCGTCCCGGCTTCGACGGCGGATGGGAGCTGTCGGTCGTGCGCTACGGGCGCCTGGCCGCCGCCGGGACCGTCCCGCCCCACGCGCATCCCCGTCCCTACGTCGACGCGCTCATCGCCACCGCCGAGACCGTCTTCCCGCCCGCGGGCGAGGCGCCCGGCGGCGTGGCGCTCGGAGAGCCGGCCTCCGCGGGCGCGACGGCCGAGGAGATGGAGTGCGTGCTGCGCTGGCTCGACCTGCCCGGTGTCCGGCTGGTCGAGGTCGGCGGCCCCTGGACGTGCCCGGTGCACGGCGCCGAGGGCCTGCGCGAGTGGATCGACCGCGCCTACGAGGGGACCGCCTACGACAGGACGCGCGAGCGGCGCGAGGCGTCCCATCCGAGGGGCGGCCGCCGCTAGGGTGACCGGGGTAGACCCGCCGCCCGGAGAGGACGACCCCCGCATGGCAATGCCTCTCTACGACAGCCAGCCCGCGAGGCGCGTCCCCTGGGTGACGTACCTGCTGGTCGCGGCCAACGTGGTGGTGTTCCTGCTCACGCCGATGTCCAACTTCGCCGCCTGGTACGGCGAGGACAGGGTCCGCGAGTGCAACGCGGCGCATTTCGTCCACGAGTACGCCGCGATCCCCAAGGAGCTGACGACCGGCGACCAGCAGCCGATTCCGGCGGAGGTCGTCCGGCAGTGCGGGTCCGCCGACTTCGACAAGGCTCCCTGGACGTCGGCGTTCACCTCGATGTTCCTGCACTCGGACGCGCTCCACCTGCTGGGCAACGTGGTCTTCCTGTTCGTCATCGGCATGGGCGTCGAGGACCGGTTCGGGCGATTGCGCTTCCTGCTCGCCTACCTGCTGTTCGGGCTCGTGGCCGTCTACGGGTTCGCCTGGATGTCGCCCGACTCCACCGCCACGCTCGTCGGCGCGTCCGGCGCCATCGGCGGGGTGCTTGGCGCGTACATCGTCCTCAACCCGAAGGGCCGCATCGTCACCCTGGTCCTGCCGGTCATCGTGGTCCGGCTGCCGGCGTGGGTCCTGCTCGGGTACTGGTTCGTCGTGCAGTGGCTGTCACTGAGCGACGAGGAGACCAACGTGGCCCATTCGGCGCACATCTTCGGCTTCCTGGCCGGGGTCGTGTTCGCGGTCTTCGCCCGCAGGGCCGGCCCCGTCGGCCGCATCGCCGCGCTGAGCCGCGGCTGACCGGCGCCCGGGGGACGCCGTCGCGGCGGGCCGGCCGCGTCCCGGTAGGGTCGGACCGTCGGATTCTCAGGGGAGGGTGAAGTGGTCACTGCGATCGTGTTCGTCAAGGCCGACGTCGCGCGCATCCACGAGGTGGCCGAGGCGATCGTCGCTCTGGACGGCGTGAGCGAGGTCTACTCCATCACCGGGGAGCACGACCTCATGGCCATGGTCCGGGTCACGACCCATGAGGAACTGAACGACATCATCCCCGGCCGCCTGAACAAGGTCCCGGGCGTGGTCGGCTCGGAGACGCACATCGCGTTCCGCACCTACTCCCAGCACGACCTGGAGCAGGCATTCGCCCTCGGCCTTCCCGACGCCGACTGAGCGAGGCCCTTCCGGGGCCGGGGGTCTACCCCTGGGACGTGCCGCGCAGGCCCTGGGAGACCTCCACCCAGCGGTTCAGGAGCGTGGTGGCGGCGCCGGAGTCGACGCTGACCGCGGCGCGCTCGTAGGCGTCCCGCAGCGCGGCGGTGAGGCCGTCCGCGGCGGGCGCGCCGTCGTGGGCCGTGATGAGCGCGGCGGCGTTCAGCAGCACCATGTCGCGGACCGGCCCCGGCCGCCCGGCGAACGTCTCGCGGGCCACCCGGCCGTTGAACTCCGCGTCGGCGCCGCGCAGGTCCTCCGGCTTGGCCGGCGGGATGCCGAGGTCGGACGGGTCGAACGTCGTCTCTGTCGCGGTCCCGTCGCGGACCACCCACACGGTGGAGGTGCCCGTGGTCGTCAGCTCGTCCAGGCCGTCGTCGCCGCGGAACACCAGCGACGAGCAGCCGCGCGCGGCGAACACGCCGGCGACGATCCCCGCCATCCGCGGATGGAAGACCCCGACCGCCTGCGCGCCGGGCCGCGCCGGGTTCGTCAGCGGGCCGAGGAAGTTGAACACCGTCGGCGTGCCTAGCTCGCCGCGCGTCCGGGCCGCGTGCCGCAGCGCCGGGTGGTAGAGCGGCGCGAAGCAGAAGGTGATGCCGAGCTCCTCGGCGACCCGCGCGGTCGCCGACGGGGACAGGTCGATGGCGACGCCGAGGTGCTCCAGCAGGTCGGCGGCGCCGCACGACGACGACGCCGCCCGGTTGCCGTGCTTGACGACCCGGACGCCCGACGCGGCGGCGACCACGGCCGCCATCGTGGAGACGTTGACCGTGTGCGCCCGGTCGCCGCCCGTCCCGACGAGGTCGGCGATGGGGCCGGGGACGTCCAGGGGCGTGGCGTTGTCCATCATGCCCTCGGCGAGGCCGGTGACCTCCTCGACCGTCTCGCCCTTGGCGCGCAGCGCGACCGCGAAGCCCGCGATCTGCACGTCGGTGGCCTCCCCGGCCATGATGCTGTTCATGGCCCAGGCGGTCTCGGCGCTCGACAGCGACTCGCCCGAGAGCAGGGCGTTGAGGAGCGCGGGCCAGGTGGAGCGCGCGCCCCCGTCCTGGGAGGACCCGTGCCCCGTTGTGGCGGGACCCGCGGTCGCAGGACCGGTGGTCACAGGACCGGCAGGCGGGTTTCGATGCGCTTGCGCATCAGGTCGGCGAGCGCCTTGGCGACGGCCATCGGGTCGAGCGGCAGGCTCACCACGGCGTCGGCGCGGGACCAGGTCGCCAGCCAGCCGTCGTCGCGGCGCGCGATGACCGCGAGGACGGGCGGGCAGTCGTACACCTCGTCCTTGGCCTGCCGGCACACGCCGAGGCCGCCCGCGGGCTGCGCCTCGCCGTCCACGACCAGGACGTCGATGCCGCCCTCGTCGAGCCGCTCGACGACGGCGGGCTGCGTCGCCCGCTCGACGAACTCGACCTTGGGGAGGCCGGCGGCGGGGCGGCGCCCGATCGCCATCCGGATCTGTGCGCGCGTGTTCGCGTCGTCGCTGTAGACGAGAACCTTCATCGGGCTCTCCGGGGCGGTGCTCATGGACGTGAGGTTACCGGGTCGCGGACCTCGCGGACACGCTCGGGAACCCTAGGAGGGGGGTCATGCGTCACTCACGGGTTGGGGGCGCAATAATGTCGCCCGTGACAGCTTCCGCGATAGAGACAACACCTCACGCACGGGCGAACCGTCCCAATGTGGTCAGTGTGGGGACGATCGTTTGGCTGTCGTCCGAGCTGATGTTCTTCGCGGCGCTGTTCGCGATGTTCTTCACGATCCGCTCCGTGACGATCGGCCAGTCCGGGTCAGACGCATGGCCGGGCGCCCACCTGAACCTGCCGCTTTCGGCGTTCAACACCACCATCCTGGTGCTGTCCTCGGTGACGTGCCAGATCGGGGTGTTCAAGGCCGAGGCCGGGAAGGTGGGGCGGGACGGCGGGATCCTGAACGTCCGGCGCTGGGGACTGCGCGAGTGGTACGTGCTCACCTTCCTCATGGGCGCCTACTTCGTGGCCGGCCAGGCGTACGAGTACTACGCCCTCGTCGCACACGAGGGGCTGACCTTCGCCTCGTCGGCCTACGGCTCGATCTTCTACCTGTCGACCGGCTTCCACGGCTTGCACGTCATCGGCGGCCTCGTCGCCTTCCTGTTCATCCTCGGGCGGACCTACGCCGCGAAGAGATGGACGCACGAGCAGGCGACGGGCGCGATCGTCGTGTCCTACTACTGGCATTTCGTCGACGTGGTGTGGATCGGCCTGTTCTCGGTCGTCTACCTGCTCGACCTTTGACCGCCCGACCCTGACCACCACCAGACATGACCCGAACGGGGATTTCCGTGAAAAGGATCACCGCATGGCGACGGCGCCCGTGGGCGGGCTACGCCGTCGTGCTGGCGGCCCTGGCGGCGATCGGCGTGGTCTACGCCGGCTTCTCGCCGCAGACCGACCGCGCCGAGGCGAAGAGCAGCGTCCAGGCCGCGCAGGACCTGAAGAACGGCCAGGAACTGTTCAACAAGAACTGCGCCAGCTGTCACGGGCCCAACGCCGAGGGCACCAAGGACGCCGACGGCAACCCGATCGCGCCCAGCCTCATCGGCGTGGGCGCCGCGTCCGTCGACTTCCAGGTCACCACGGGCCGGATGCCCGCGATGAACCCGGGCGCGCAGGTGCCGCGCAAGGACCCGATCCCCGCCTTCGACACCTCGATCAAGACCGACTACGAGGACCCGGAGCGGCGGAAGGCGGCCGAGGAGCAGCTGGCCCAGGCCCGCAAGAACGTCGCGGACCTGAACGCCTTCATCCAGTCGCTGGGCGGCGGCCCGGAGGTCCCGCCGGCCTCGGCGGTCGACCCCGAGCAGGGTGATGCGGCCCTGGGCGGCAAGCTGTTCCGCACCAACTGCGCCCAGTGCCACAACTTCACCGGGCAGGGCGGCGC
This sequence comes from Actinomadura sp. KC345, assembly GCF_004348515.1. Classification (GTDB taxonomy): domain Bacteria; phylum Actinomycetota; class Actinomycetes; order Streptosporangiales; family Streptosporangiaceae; genus Spirillospora. Next base: position 10,742 of record NZ_SMKH01000155.1, read on the forward strand.
GCTGACCGGCGGCAAGTACGCGCCCCCGCTGACGGGGGACGTCACGCCCACCCAGATGTACGAGGCCATGCTGACCGGCCCGCAGGCGATGCCGGTGTTCAACGACACCACGCTCACGCCGGAGGACAAGCGGGCGATCATCGCCTACCTGGTCGACGTCCGCAACGAGCCCAACCCGGGCGGTAACGGCCTCGGCCGCATCGGCCCGGTGAGCGAGGGCCTGGTCGGCTGGCTGGTCGGGCTCGGCCTGCTGGTCCTGGCGGCCATGTGGATCACCGCGAAGAAGCCGAAGAAGCTGAAGAAGTCATGAGTGACGACAACAAGGACACCGCGGGCTCGCAGGAGCCGCGCGAGGAGGGCGGCCGGCGCGAACGCGTGATCGGCACGCCGTCCCCGGCGACGGAGAAGGCGCTCCTCGCCGAGGACGACATCTCCGCGCCCGCCGGCGTGGGGGAACAGCTCGACGAGGCGTCGGCCAAGCGGGCCGAGCGGATCGTCGCGTCGTTCTTCCTGCTCGCGTTCGCCGCCAGCGTGGCGTTCATCGCCTACTTCATCGGCTGGAGCGGCCGCGACGGCGGGATGCACGGCGTCCTGGACGCCCGCGAGAGCAACTTCTGGCTCGGCGGGACGATGGCGGTGGCGTTCCTCGCCATGGCGTTCGGCGTGACGATCTGGGTGCGCCGGCTGATGACCAGCAAGCCGATCGTCCAGGAGCGCCACGAGCTGGCCAGCGACGAGGAGAGCCGGGCCGCCTTCGCCCAGGACTTCATGGAGGGCGCCGAGGACAGCGGCATCACCAAGCGGCCGCTGCTGCGCCGGACGCTGCTGCTGGCCGCCGCGCCGCTCGGGCTGGCCCCGCTGGTGTTGCTGCGCGACCTCGGCCCGCTGCCGGAGAAGCGGCTCCGCAGCACCTACTGGGCCGACGCCGTCGAGCGGGCGAAGTCGCAGGGCAAGAGGGGCGTCCGCCTGGTGGTGGACGGCACCCACAAGCCGCTGCGGGTCAGCGACTTCGCCACGCCCGGCGCGATGATCACCGTCCTGCCGGAGGGACTCGAGGAGCACGTCCCCCACGACGACGTGCTGACGGAGGTCGCCAAGGCGGTCACCATCCTCATCAACGTGCCCGAGAACGACTTCAAGCCCGCCCCGGGGCGCGGCAACTGGCACGTCAACGGGATCGTGGCGTACTCGAAGGTGTGCACGCACGTCGGCTGCCCGGCGGCCCTGTACGAGCAGACCACGCACCACATCCTGTGCCCGTGCCACCAGTCCACGTTCGACGCCACCGACGCGGCGAAGGTCATCTTCGGGCCGGCCGCCCGCCCGCTGCCGCAGCTCCCGCTGTCGGTGGAGGACGGGTACCTCATCGCGACGAGCGACTACCCCGAGCCCGTCGGACCGAGCTTCTGGGAGCGCGGATGAGCGACACCACCGCCCCGAAGGCAGTCGAGGGCACGCTCGGCTTCATCGACGAACGCCTCGGGTCCACCACCTTCTTCAGGCGCAACGTCAAGAAGGTCTTCCCCGACCACTGGTCGTTCATGCTGGGCGAGATCGCCCTGTACTCCTTCATCATCCTGCTGCTGACCGGGACGTTCCTGACGCTCTGGTTCAAGCCCAGCATGATCGAGGTCGTGTACGAGGGCTCGTACGCGCCGCTGCAGGGCGTGAAGATGTCCGAGGCCTACGCCTCGACGCTGCACATCAGCTTCGACGTCCGCGGCGGCCTGCTGATGCGGCAGATCCACCACTGGGCCGCGATCCTGTTCATGGCGTCCCTCATGGCGCACATGCTGCGGGTGTTCTTCACCGGCGCCTACCGCAAGCCGCGCGAGCTGAACTGGCTCATCGGCCTCGGCATGTTCACGCTGGGCATCCTGGAGGGCCTGTTCGGGTACTCGCTGCCGGACGACCTGCTGTCCGGCACCGGGCTGCGGATCACCCAGGGCGTGGCGGAGTCGATCCCGATCGTCGGCACCTACATCTACATGTTCCTGTTCGGGGGCGAGTTCCCCGGCACGGACATCGTGCCGCGCCTGTACATGCTGCACATCCTGCTGATCCCCGCGCTGCTGCTCGGGCTGATCACCGCGCACATGATGATCATGTGGCACCAGAAGCACACCGCGATGCCGGTCAAGCACCAGACCGAGAAGCAGGTGTACGGCTACCCGTTCTACCCGGTGTTCATGGCCAAGACGGGCGCCTACTTCCTGTTCACCTTCGGTGTCACGGCGCTGCTGGGCGCGTTCGCGCAGATCAACCCGGTCTGGCTGTACGGCCCGTACGATCCCGGCGCCATCTCGTCCGGCTCCCAGCCGGACTTCTATATGGGCTTCCTCGAAGGCTCGCTGCGGATCATGCCCGCCTGGGAGATCAACGCCTGGGGCCACACGCTCAGCCTGAGCGTGCTGATCCCCGCGCTGCTCCCCCTCGGGATCATCATGACGGGCGCCGCCCTGTGGCCGTTCCTCGAGGCGTGGGTGACCGGCGACAGGCGCCAGCACCACGTCAACGACCGTCCGCGCAACGCCCCGGTCCGCACCGCGACCGGCATCGCCGCGGTGACGTTCTACGGGCTGCTGTGGCTCGGCGGCGCGAACGACATCATCGCCGAGCGGTTCGACGTGTCGCTGTTCGCCACGACCTGGTTCTTCCGCGTGATGTTCTTCCTCGGGCCGATCCTGGCGTTCGTCATCACCAAGCGGGTCTGCCTCGGCCTGCAGCGCAAGGACGCCGACACCGTCGGGCACGGCGTGGAGAGCGGCGTGATCCTCATGTCGCCGGACGGCAAGTTCTCCGAGCGCCACGAGCCGGCGCGCGACGAGGAGAAGGTCGTCCTGCTGTCCAAAGAGAACGCCCGGCCGGCGCTGCCCGAGAAGGACGCCCAGGGCATCCCCGCCGCCAAGGGCCCGATCGGGCACTTGCGCTCGCGGCTCAACCGCGCGTGGAACTTCGACGACATTCCCGTCGAGGAGCACGGGCACGGTGAGCACGGGCACGGCGAGCAGGAGGCGATCGAAGGCGGCAAGGAGTCGGAGCAGGCCAACCGCTGACCTGTGACCCGGCTTCGGAGGGGCCCGGTACCGCACGCCGCGGTGCCGGGCCCCTGCCGTGCCCGCCCGGCCGGGTTCCGCCGCCGGTCCGTATGCTGGTCCGCGATGGCCAAGACCCTGCTCGTCACCAATGACTTCCCGCCCCGCCCGGGCGGCATCCAGGCGTTCGTGCACGGTCTCGCGGCGCGGCGCCCGCCCGGCTCGGTGGTCGTCTACGCCCCGGACTGGAAGGGCGCCGCGGAGTTCGACGCGGCGCAGCCGTTCCCCGTCGTCCGGCATCCGGGCTCGCTGATGCTCCCGGAGCCGCGGGTGCTGCGCCGCGCGGCGGACGTGCTGCGCGCGGAGGACTGCGACTCGGTGGTGTTCGGCGCGGCGGCACCGCTGGGCCTGCTGGCCCCGGCGCTGCGGCGGCGCGGCGCCGGGCGGCTCGTCGGGATCACCCACGGGCACGAGGCGGGCTGGGCGTCGCTTCCGGTGGCGCGGAGCCTGCTCGGGCGCATCGGGGACGGCGTGGACGTGCTGACCTACCTGGGCGAGTACACGCGGTCCCGGATGGCGCGGGCGCTGTCGCCGGGCGCGGCGTCCCGGATGACCCGGCTGGCGCCCGGCGTCGACGAGAAGGTCTTCCGCGCGGGCGCCGGCGGCGAGGAGATCCGGGCACGCCACGGCCTGGTGGACCGCCCGGTGGCCGTATGCGTCTCGCGGCTGGTGCCGCGCAAGGGGCAGGACGCCCTCATCCACGCCTGGCCGCGCGTCCTGCGGTCGGTGCCGGACGCCGCGCTGCTGCTCGTCGGCGGCGGACCGTACCGGGCCGGCCTGGAACGCCTCGCCGCGTCGCTCGGGGTCGGCGGGTCGGTCGTGTTCACCGGAGGCGTGCCGTGGGAGGAGCTGCCCGCCTGCTACGACGCGGGGGACGTCTTCGCGATGCCGTGCCGGACCCGCCGCCGCGGCCTGGACATGGAGGGCCTCGGGATCGTCTACCTGGAGGCGTCGGCGACCGGGCTGCCGGTCGTGGCCGGCGACTCCGGCGGCGCGCCCGACGCCGTGCTGGACGGCGAGACGGGGATCGTCGTCCCCGGCAGGTCGGTCGCCCGTGTCGCCGAGGCGCTCGCGGGCCTGCTCGCGGACCCCGCCCGCGCCCGCGCGATGGGGGAGAAGGGGCGCTCCTGGGTGGAGCGGGAATGGCGCTGGGAGGTTCAGGCCGCCCGCCTGGACGGGCTGCTCATATCGCCATGACGTGGCCGCGGATGACAAGATGCGGCTGTGACCACGCCTCACATCCGGGGGAGGGGGCTTCCGGCCCGAGGGCCGCGGTCCGGCTCGGACCGGTCCCTCGCGGGGGGTAGGAAACGGCACAGGCCAGGGAAGCTAGGAGGCTGATGGACATCGAGGATGCATGGGCCCGCGTTCCCGGGGAGGCCGCCCGGTGGCTCCACGATATGGATCCCGACCACTGCTACTCGGGGTTCGAGCCGCTGCGCCGGCCCGACTCCGTCTGGCTCCTGCACGCGATGTACGCGTGGGAGGAGGGGCTGGTCACCACGACCCACGACGACGTCCACCAGTCGGTGACGGCGGCGGGTCTGACCGACCCGGCCGGTGAGGCGCCCGGCGACCCGGGCGACGTCGGCGACCTGCTGGAGGGCGCGATCGTCACCGGCACCGACCTCGGCCGCAGCGGCCACCCGGGCACGGGGTGGCGGCGGCTGCGCTGGCGGGAGCTCGCGCGCGGCTTCGGGGAGCCGGTCGTCCCGGAGGGGGAGCTGCCCGGCAACCGCTGCCTGCGGCAGGGGCATCCGGCCGGGAGCTGGTCGGCGGCCATCCAGCCGCCCGCGGAGGGATGCCTCGACCGGGAGAGCTGGCACCGGCTGATCGGGGTGCTGCTGCGGCACAGCCCGGCGGGCGCCGGGACCCGCTGTCTGGCGTACTACTGCCCGCTGGTCACCGCCGACTGGGACGACGAGACGGTCTTCGCGGGGCGGCTGGGCGACGCGGCCGCGCTGTACGACCATCCGGACATGCCGAGCTGCCCGTCCGACCTGTGGGCCGAGGACCGCTCCTGGGTCGTCTACTGCGACTGGGACCTGTGGGGGACCAAGGTCGTCGGCCCCACCGCGCTCGTCGACGCCGTCCTGGCCGATCCCGACCTGGAGGCCGTCCGGCTTCCCTGGACGCGCTAGCCGGGCCGGTGCCCGGGAGGGACCCCGCCCCCGCGCCGTAGGCGGGGACCTCCTCCCGGGGACCGGCGTCCGGTTGGGACCGTGCCCCGCCTCCCGAGACCAGTTCCGCGCGAACCCCCCTGCCGAGGCGGGGCCGGTGCGATCCGGCGTGACCGGCCCGGCGCCCCCGCGGGGGATGACCTGGAGACGGGAGCGCCGTGCGGCCGGCCCGCCGGGCCGGATCCGGTTCGCGTGGACGGGAGCGCGGGGCACGGCCCCGGCATCCGGCACCGCGAGCGCGGCGCGCGGCGGTGCCCGTCCGCGGACGGGCAGGAACGGTGGGCGGCCCCTGATCCCTGTCGCGGTGATCGGTTCATCGGGGCGCCTCCTGCCGCTGGTCGCGTCCGCGGTCGTGGACACTCCTGAAGCTACGGACCGGTCCGCCGCCTTGGCACCACTGTTAAAGCGCACTTAAGGAATGGATCAGTCGTCACTAAGCCCGTCACCACACATGGCCAGGTGACGGCCGCGAGCCGCATCCTGCCGAAGGCCGTCGGCCGTTCACGAAAGCAAAGGCGGGAGGGGTGAACGCGCCGTGGTGCCCGCGCGTACCCAAGGAAGAGCGGAACGCCGCGGAAACAGATTTGTAGCGAAATTTTTTGGTGCCAACTCGCATCAGAGTGGCTCATGGGGCGTTATGCTCCCGAGTGATCGAGCGGGTTCGCCAAGAATCCGTCCGGGGAACGTGGTGGGAGCGAGCGGGCTCCCAAACCGCGGACCCCGGTTGTCTCAGCGGGAAGGCCGCCGGGTATGAGCCGGGCGGTCCGGAGCCGAACCGGCGTTCGCCGAGCCCTCCGTCTCCTCCACAGGAGAGGGCATGGCGCGACGCGATATCGGGCATGCGTCAGGGAACGACTCGCATGCTTCACCGTGGGCGGACACGCCCGCGCGTCCCTCGCCGGGACCTGAGCCCCGCACGGGCTCGGAGGCCGGCGAGCCGAACGCGCAGTGGCCCGAGGGGTCCTGGTGGTCGGAGCAGCCGGACGGGGCTGAGCGGGGACGGTCGTCCCGCGGCCCGAGCCGGCGCGACATCAAGCGGCGTGAGGCCCGCGCGAAGCGGTCCCGCCATCGCACGGAGGATCCGTTCGGCGCGCGCAACACCCCCTCCGGTGGCCGCGACGACCGGCTCGAGCCGAAGCCGCGCCGGCAGTCCCCGCGTCCTCCCGCTCCCGGAC
>NZ_SMKH01000156.1 GCF_004348515.1 Actinomadura sp. KC345
GGCCTGCCCGGAGGCGGCACCGGCCGGGGCGGGAAACGCCGCAGGCGCCGGGGCGAGAAGGCGATGGTGCCGGAGGCGGAGTTCACCTCCTACTACGGCCTGCCCATCCTGAACCCGCCCGTCTGGAAGTCCTACGACATCGCCGGCTACTTCTTCCTCGGCGGGCTGGCCGGCGCCGGTTCCGTGCTGGCCGCGGGTGCGCAGCTCACCGGGCGCCCCGCCGCCGCGCGGGCGATGAAGATCTCGTCGCTGGTGAGCATCGGCGGGTCCACGGCCATGCTGATCCACGACCTCGGGCGCCCCGCGCGGTTCGCCAACATGCTGCGGGTCATGAAGCCCACCTCGCCGATGAGCATGGGCTCGTGGCTGCTGGCCGCCTACGGCCCGGCCGCGGGCGCGGCGGCCGTCCTGGACGTGACCGGGCTCTTCCCCCGCCTCGGCGGGGCCGCGACGGCCGGGGCCGCCCTGCTGGGCCCGGCCGTCGCCACCTACACCGCCGCGCTCGCCGCCGACACGGCGGTTCCGGCGTGGCACGACGCCCATCGCGAGTTGCCGATGGTGTTCGCGGGCTCGGCCACCGCCGCCGCGGCCGGAATGGGCCTGATCGTCTCTCCCGCCCGCGAGGCCGGTCCGATGCGCAGCGCCACGCTGCTCGGGGCGGCGGTGGAGCTGGCCGCGGCGAAGATGATCGAGCATCGAGCCGGTCTGGCCGCCGAGCCGTACAGGACGGGCAAGGCCGGCAGGTACATGCGCGCGGGCGAGATCCTGACGGCCGCGGGTACCGCCGGGGGCGTCCTGCTCGGCGGGCGCGGCCGCGCGGCGGCGGCGCTCAGCGGGGCGGCGCTCCTGGCGGGCTCGGCCTGCACCCGTTTCGGCGTCTTCCATGCGGGCTTGCAGTCGGCCCGGGACCCCAAGTACACGGTCGTTCCCCAGCGGGAACGCCAGACCGCGGCCGTCGCGGGCGGGACCGGCTGAGCTGCCGACTTTCTGAAAGTCGATTGAAACCTTGCGCAAGCTATTGACCTTGTTGCAAGAGGAGAGCATTCTCACGGTGCATCGCGGACGGCCGTCCCCCCACCCCTAGGCGCCCACACCGCCGATGACCCGACTCGGCCGGGCGCGGGCGCCCTGACAGGAGTTCGCCCACATGCAACGCGCAAGAGTCCCCCGCCGCCTTCCTCCGCTCGCCCCTCTGCTCGCCGCGGGCGCCCTCGTCCTCGGCGGATCGGCGGCCGCGGCCGCGCTCCTCCCCGGCGGAACCGCCGGGGCGGCGCCGCCCGCCGCCGCGGACCTCAATCCGAGTGACGTCACCGCCAACCTCTGGGAATGGAACTGGCCCTCGGTCGCGCGGGCGTGCACCGAGCACCTCGGGCCGGCCGGGTACGGCGCCGTGCAGGTCGCGCCGCCCGCCGAGTCGGTCAGCCTCGCCGGCACCAGCGAGGGCGCCCATCCGTGGTGGGAGGTGTACCAGCCCGTGTCCTACGGCCTGACCAGCCGGCTCGGCACGCGTGACGAGTTCGCCGCCATGGTCACGGCCTGCCACGACGCCGGCGTCCGCGTCTACGTCGACGCCGTCATCAACCACATGGCCGGGCACGACAACACGGTGAACACCACCTACGGCGGCTCGGCCTTCGACCCGCAGGGGTTCTCCTACCCGGCGGTCCCGTACGGCTACGGCGACTTCCACCACGCCAACGACGGCTATTGCAACGACGACGACGCGGGCATCGACGACTGGAACGACAAGTCCGAGGTACAGAACTGCGAGCTGGTGGCGCTGTCGGACCTCAAGACCCAGTCCGGCTACGTCCGCGGCAAGATCGCCGGGTACCTCAACGACCTGATCGGGCTCGGTGTGGACGGGTTCCGGGTCGACGCCGCCAAGCACATCGACCAGGACGACTTCGCCGCCATCAAGGGGGCCCTGAACGACACGACCGCCGAGGGCAGGCCGCCCTACATCGCCCAGGAGATCTTCCCGGGGGCCTCCAACCCCGAGCTGCAGGCGGCGGCGTTCACCCGGAACGGCGACGTGCTCGGCTTCGCCTACGCGATGGGTATCAAGACCCAGTTCCAGAACGGCACGCTCTCGAACCTGGAGGGCATCCCGTCCTGGTCGCTGGAGGCCGCCAGCTCCCAGACCTACGCGATGGTCACCAACCACGACACCGAACGGGACGGTTCCACGCTCAGTTACAAGAACGGCGGCGACTACACCCTGGCCAACTACTTCCTGCTGGCCTACCCGTACGGCAGACCGGCCGTCTTCGACGGGTTCGCCTGGTCGTCCAGGGGCCAGTCGCCGCCCGCCGACGCGCGCGGCTTCGTCACCGACGCCGACTGCGCGAGCGGATGGCAGTGCATCACCCGGTCGACGGGGATCACGGGCATGGTCGGCTGGCGCAACGCGACCGCCTCCGCAACGGCCGTGTCCGACTTCACGGCCACGGCCCGCGACGTCATCGGGTTCAGCCGCGGGTCCCTGGGCTGGATCGGCCTGAACGACTCGGCCGGCCCGTCCACCGCGTCCTACGCGACCGGGCTCGCGGACGGCGTCTACTGCGACGTCATCACCGGCGGAACCGGGCCGGGCGGATGCGCGGGCACGGCCGTCACCGTATCCGGCGGCACCGCGACCGTGACCATCCCCGCGGGCGGCGCGGTGGCGATCCACGCCGGCGCCAGGCGGTAGCCCGCCCGGATACAGGCACCGTCCCTCGCCGGTGCCATGGGGCCGGCCTCCTCTGGTGTGCGGAGGCCGGCCCCTCCCTCAACCGGTCCTAGGCTTCGGTCGTCTCGGCGGGCTTCTTGGCGGGACGCCAGAAGACCGCGAGGAGGAGGGCGGCGCCGAGACCGCCGGCCAGGGCGGTGACGGCCAGGCCCGTCCAGCCGGACAGGCCGCCGTCGATCCCGAGGGCGCGGTCGAGGGAGGCGCCTCCGCCGCCCAGCGCGCCGAGCGCGCACGCCACCATGATGATCATGAGGACGTACTCGTAGCCCTGGCCGGGCCGGAAGATGAAGAAGCCGTTGCGCAGGTGCGCGGTGATGAACGCGACCGCCATCGTGCCGACCGCGCCGGCGGCGGCCAGCGGGGTGAGCAGGCCGAGCAGCAGCAGGAGGCCCGCGCCGAGTTCGGTGCCGGTCGCCATCAGCGCGTGCAGTCTCCCCGGACGCAGGCCCATGGAGTCGAACCAGCCCGCCGTGCCCTCGATCTTCCCGCCGCCGAAGGCGTGGTTCCAGCCGTGCGCGATCAGGGTGCCGCCCACGGAGACCCGCAGAACCAGGGACGCGATATCGATGCCCGCCGCGTCAACAGCCATTCACGGCACCTTCCCTCATCGAGGCCACACCCTTCGTGGACTTCACGTCCCGACAAAGTACAGGGACGGCCTGGAACCGGGCACGTGCGGGTCCCGGTGGGCGGTACCGGGCGCGTCCGGTCGCTTTTATGGCGCACTGCTAACGCTTCATCGACTTTCCGCACAATCGTCCGTATCACGCCGTGCACGGCCGGGATCACCATGTCGGCTACCCCCGAACACCCCGCTTTCCGAAGGGACGTCCCATGAGTTCCAGACATGCCCGCACCGCGGGCCCCGGCGGGCGCCTCCGCCGGCGTCTCGCGGTGGCCGCGGGCGCCGCCGCGGCCGCCCTCTCCCTCCTGGCCCCTCCGGCCGCGCACGCGCTGCCGCCGGAGAACGTTCCGGAGATCGGCGTGGACACCGGGCGCTTCAAGCTGCCCATCGGCTGCACCATCTCGCTCGCCGGCCTGCCGGTGTTCTATCTTCCGACGGACGTGGACGTGCAGGGCGTCGCCCCGGTCCAACTCGGCCCCGGGCAGGAGTTCTGGCTGACCCAGGGCTCTGGGAGCATCACCTTCCCGACCTGGCTGACCTCCCTCGCCCCGATCCTCGGGCTGACCACCGCCGACGCCGTGGTCACCGATCTCACCATCGGCGCGAGCGACTCCACACCGCCCGCCATCAACATCGCCGAAAGCGACCCGTTCGAGATCGACGACATCGCGATCACGCCCGGCGAGCCCCTCAAGGTCGGCCTGCCGCTGACCGGGACGTTCGACGTCGGGCCCTTCACGGCACCGGACACCGGCAGGACCACGCTCGGCTTCGAGCACGCGGTGGCGGAGATCAATCTGAACTCGTCCGCCGGTTTCAGCCTGCCGATCAAGGCCGACTGCAAGCCCTCGGCGGGCAACGCGCTGCTGACGATCGGCGTCGGCGGCGAACCCGGGCAGCCCCCCGCCAAGATCTCCGGCGCCCGCTGAACTTCCCCGAGCCCGCCTCGAACGAACTGGTCGGCATCATCAACGCGCCGTACACCTGCGCGGTCGGCGGCGAGCCGCTGAACGTCGGCATCGCCGTCGGCGCCCACATCCCGCTCGTGGTCGGCCGGTTCGGCTCGTTCTCCTTCAACGAGGCGAGCGGCGCGCTGGTGATCCCCCCGGAGACGGTGAACCGGCTCGTCGACCAGGGACACGGTTCGGTGTCCGGTACCGTCACGGCCCTGAACCTGCAGGTGGAGGGCGGCACCCCGGCGACACAGCACGTGATTCCCTCGGGCGGTGTCGCCATCCCGGAGACACCGCTCGTCCGTGACCGGAAGATCACGGTGCCGCTGCCGAGCGACGGCACGTTGACGGCCGGGCCGTTCCGCCCGTCCTCCGGGGCCGAGACCGTCGCGGTCCGCCTGGGGTCGGCCGCCGCCGACCTGTCCTTCGACGGCGGCTCGGGCAGCACCCCGGCGACCTGCGACGAACCGTCCCCGAAGGTCTACCTGGTCGACAACACGGTGACCTGACCGCATCCGGACCGGTCGAACGGCCGGACCGGACGACCCGGCCCGACCGGCCGGACGGCGCCGCGCCCGCCGTCCGGCCGGTCGTGTCTCCCGCCGCTCCGGGGATTCCGCCGCGCCGTACTGCCGCGCCGTGTATTCGCGCCGTGTATTCGCGCTGTGTGTTCGCGCCGTGTATTCGCGCCAGTGCGGGGCAGATCACAGAAGTCCACGCCGAGGGTCACGTCACAATCGGGACGCTCGATCCATCTTGTCTGTAGGTGCCCGCTCCGGCGGCACCGGCGGAGAGCTTGGGAGGCGCCATGGGCTGCGAACCGAGACGGTTCGACCTGACGATGCTGTACGCCGCGTACGCCGCGTTCCGCCGCGACACGGCCCGGATGGAGGCGGCGGCCGGCGCCGGCGGCGTGCCGATGGACGCGGCCCTGGCGAACACCTGGTCCCTGTTCAGGTTCCACTGGCGCATCCAGGACAACACGGAGAAGATCGCCCTCTGGACGGTGATGTACGCCAAGGACGCCGGCGGCCCGGGCCGGCTCGGGATCGTCCTCGACGCCATGGCGATGCGGGCGATGCGGGTCGTCCCGATGATCGACGCCGTGGACGCGGCGCTGGAGCACGGTGACCGGCTGATGTTCGCCCATTACACGCGGGACCTGCGTGCCTCCGTGGAGGCGCTCCTGGAGTTCAAGGAGTCCGACGTCCTCCCGCTGATCCCGGACACTCTCACCGCCTTCGAATGGGGCACGTTCGACGTCGAGTTCCGCCGCGAGATCGGCATGCGAGGGCTCGGCGTGTTCCTGCCCTGGCTGCTGGACGGCGCACCGGACGGCACCCGCCGGGCGGTACTGGACCTGCTTCCCCCGCCGATCCGGCTCTTCTACAGGACGAGTTGGCGCCCCCGCTACCTGCGCCGCAGCCGCCTGGCCGTGCCCGCCTGCTGAACGCGCCCGGCCGCCCCGCGGCCGGGGTGTGACGGGCTCCACATCATGTGATGTCACATTCGCCCGCACTGATCGGTCGTATGCACAGAAGCACGACACGCGCGGTCGGGTGGCACGCGCGGTCGCGCCGCGGCGACGCGCGACGAGAGGACGTTGACGATGGCGGAGATCGGGACGGCCGGCGGCAGGCCGGGCGGGCGCAGGCCGCCGAAGGCCGTGGAAGGGTCCGCGCGGGCCCTCGACGAGCGGTTCGGGTCGACCGGGTTCCTCCGGAGGGCCATGCGCAAGGCGTTCCCGGACCACTGGAGCTTCCTGGTCGGCGAGATCGCGATGTACTCGTTCGTGGTCATCCTGCTGACCGGGGTCTTCCTCACGCTGTTCTACAAGCCGAGCATGCAGGAGGTCGTCTACAACGGCTCCTACACCAGGCTGCAAGGCGTGGAGATGAGCGAGGCGTACGCCTCCACCCTCAGGCTCAGCTTCGATGTGCGGGGCGGGCTGCTCGTCCGGCAGATGCACCACTGGTCGACGCTCATCTTCATGGCGGCGATCCTCGTCCACCTGCTGCGCCATTTCTTCACCGGCTCGTTCCGCAAGCCCCGGGAGCTGAACTGGCTGATCGGCGTCGCCATGTTCACGCTCGTCATGCTGAACGGCCTGTTCGGCTACTCCCTGCCGGACGACCTGCTGTCGGGCACCGGCATCCGCATCCTGGAGGGCGTGCTCGCGTCGATCCCGCTGGTCGGCTCGTACGCGGTGATGTTCCTGTTCGGCGGCGAGTTCCCGGGCACCGACATCGTCCCGCGGCTGTACGTGATCCACATCCTGCTGATCCCGGGCATCCTGGCGGCGCTGATCCCCTTGCACGCGATCGTGCTGACGTGGCGGCAGACGCACACCCAGTTCCCCGGGAAGCGCGCGTCCAACACGACCCAGTACGGCTACCCGTTCTTCCCGGTCTTCATCGCCAAGACCACGTCGCTGTTCCTGTGGGTCCTGGGCGTGACGACGCTGCTCGCCGCGTTCGTGCAGATCAACCCGGTCTGGCTGTTCGGCCCGTACGACCCGGGCGCGATCAGCTCCGGATCGCAGCCCGACTGGTACATGGGCTGGCTGGAGGGCGCGCTGCGGATCATGCCGGCCTGGGAGATCACCCTCTGGGGGCACACGATCTCCATGAGCGTGGTCGTCCCGGCCCTGGTGGTGCCCGGCCTGCTGTTCACCGGGCTCGCCGTCTACCCGTGGGTCGAACGCTGGGTGACCGGCGACCACCAGATCCACCACCTGCTCGACCGCCCGCGGGACGTCCCCGCGCGCACCGGCATCGGCGTCGGCGGCGTGGTCTTCTACGGGACGCTCTGGCTCGGGGGCGCCAACGACGTCATCGCCGAGCGCTTCAGCATCCCGCTGTTCTGGACGACGTGGTTCTTCCGCGGCCTGATCATCCTCGGGCCGGTGCTGGGCTACATCATCGCCTACCGCATATGCCTCGGCCTGCAGCGCCGGGACCTCCACCTCGTCCGGCACGGGCTGGAGACCGGCGTCATCCGCCAGTCGCCGGACGGGAGGTACGGCGAGGTCGAGCGGCACCTGCCGGCCGAGGAGATCGCCGCGATCACCGACCCGCGCCCCGCGCCCGCCGCCGACCTGGACGTCCCGCCGCCGATCGGCGGCGTCGAGAGCCCGCGCGCCCGCAGCGGGGTCGGCCGGGTGCGGGCCGCGCTCAACCGCCGGTTCCGGGAGGACCTGGCGGTCGTCCCCGAACGGGGGCCGGCCGAGGAGGGCGACGGCGACCGGCCGGCGGTCAGCGCTCGAAAAGGTGCCGGATGACCGGCCGCGCGGCGGCCACGGGGTCGTCGCCGAGCTCGGCGGGAAGGGCGCCGCTCAGCCACAGGTGAGCGAATCCGTGGACGATCGACCAGGCGGCCACCCCGGCCGTCCGGTCGCCGTCCGGGCCGCCCGGTGAGACGTCGCGGACGCCCTCCGTCAGGACCCGGCCGGCGCGGTCGCGGGCGGCGCTCACCCCGGGGTCGTCCGGCCGGTACAGCTCGGGCGTGAAGATCACCTCGAAGTAGGGCCGGTGGTCGACGGCGAAGCGGATGTAGGCGAGGCCCACCTCGTGCAGGTCGCCGCCGGCGGCTTCGAGGGCGTCCGCGAACAACGTGTAGCCCTCGGCGGCGACGGCCGTCAGCAGGCCCGCCCTGTCGCCGAAGTGGTGCGCGGGCGCCGCGTGCGAGACACCGGCACGGCGCGCCAGCTCGCGCAGGCTCCAGGTGGAGGGGCCCGACTCGGCGATCGCCCCGACGGCGGCATCGATGATCGCCCGCCGCAGATTGCCGTGGTGGTAGGTTCCGCCGCTCATGACCGCCACCCTATCTTGCCATTGACAAGTTGGCCACGCGGGAGAATCGGATGCGGCCGACGTCGGATCCGGCGCCGCGCCGTTCGTCTCTAGATTAGGTCGTCTCTCCAGGACAGGATCAGGAGGTTCTCACATGAAGTACGTGCTGATGTTCGTGGATTCCGAGCAGCACACCAAGGACTGGGAGGCCAAAACCGAGGACGAGCGGCAGGAGCTCTTCGACAAGGTCGAGAAGTGGCTCGCCGACCACGCGCCGCAGATCGTGCACGCGACGAGGCTTCAGGACGGCGATACCGCGACCACCGTCCGGCTCGACCGAGGCGAACCGATCGTGACCGACGGGCCGTTCGTGGAGGGCAAGGAGGTCATCAGCGGCTATGTGGAGGTCGAGGTCGCGGACCTGGACGAGGCGCTCGCCTTGGCGAAGTCCTGGCCGTCCTGCCCGATCGTCGAGATCCGCCCCGCGCTCTGAGCATGCCCAGTGATGAGGGGCCCAGCGATGAGGGGCCCAGTGATAAGAGGCCCGGCGATACAGGGCCCGGCGGGGACGGGAGAGAGGCCGGCGCCGAACTCGCCCGCGTGGTGCGCGAGCACGCCGGCCGGCTGGCCGGGGCGCTGGTCAGGGTCCTGGGCGACTTCTCCCTGGCAGAGGACGTCGTCCAGGACGCGGTGTGCGTCGCGCTCGAACGCTGGCCGGTGGAGGGCGTTCCCGACCGGCCCGACGCATGGCTGTTCACCGTCGCCCGCAGGCGCGGACTCGACGTGCTCCGCCGCCAGGCCCGCTACCGCGACAAGCTCGCGGCGCTGCGCTGGACCCCGCCGCACCGGCCGGACGACCGGCTCCGGCTGATCTTCACCTGCTGCCATCCCGCGCTGCCGCGCGCCGCGCAGGTCGCGCTCACGCTGCGGGTCGTGTGCGGACTGACCACCGCGCAGATCGCCGCGGCGTTCCTCGTCCCGGAGGCGACGGTGGGGCAGCGCATCACCCGCGCCAAGCGCAAGATCTCCGACGCGGGCATCCCCTACCGGATCCCGTCCGACGCCGAGATGCCGGAGCGGCTCGCCGAGGTGCTGACGGTCGTCTACCTGATGTTCAACGAGGGCTACCTGTCGAGCACCCCCGACCAGGAGCGGCACCTCGCCGACGACGCCGAATGGCTGGCCGCGCTGCTGGCGTGGCTCGTCCCCGCCGACCCGGAGGTCACCGGGCTGCTGGCGCTGATCCGGCTCCACCAGGCCCGCGCCGACGCCCGCTTCGACGACGCCGGACGCCTCGTCCTGCTGCGCGACCAGGACCGGTCGCGCTGGGACCACGCCGCCATCGCCGACGCCACCGCGCTCCTCGCCCGCGCCGCCCGGCGCGGCGAACCCGGCCGGTACCAGCTCCAGGCCGCCATCGTCGCCTGCCACGCCGACGCCCCCACCTGGGAGGACACCGACTGGCACCAGATCGTCGTCCTGTACGACATGCTGCTGCGCCTCGCCCCGTCCCCGGTGACGCGGCTGCACCGGGCCGTCGCGCTGCACCGCCACGCCGGCCCGTCCGCCGGGCTGGCCGAGCTCGACGCCCTGTCCGGCGCCCTGGACGGCCACCACCTCTACCACGCCACACTCGCCGAGCTGCAGCGCGACCTCGGCCGCCCCGGCGAGGCGCGCGCATCCGACGAGCGCGCCCTTCGGCTCACCACCAACCGCGCCCAGCAGGCCCTCCTGGAGCAACGCCTCACCTGGGCCTAGCCGTCCGCCCAGTCGTGCGCCCAGTCGTGCGCCCAGTCGTGCGCCTGGTCCTGCGCCTAGTCGTTGTCCTTGGCGAACTCGCGGAGGCCGGGCAGGTCCATGACGGTGATCTTGCGCCAGCCGGTGCGGATCAGGCCCTCGCGGCGCAGGCCGGTCAGGGCCCGCGCGACCGTCTCCCGCGACGCGTCCATCCAGCTGCCCAGCTCCTCCTGCGACAGCGGCGGCCCGATCTCGATCGACCCGTCCGGCGCGGGCGGCGCGTAGTGGACGGAGCGTTCCGCCAGCTCGGCGAGCAGCATCGCGAGGCGCTGGGTGCCCCGGCTGGTCACGTGGGCCTTCAGGCGCCGGTCCGAGTCGTCGAGGCGCTGGACGAAGGTGCCGGTGACCAGCATCCACACGTCCGGATGGTCGTCCAGGAAGCCGGTGAACCGGGCGGCGGGCACCACCAGCGCGCGGATCGGCGACAGCGCGGTGACCGTGGCCGACCTGGTCCGCCCGCCGAGCACCGCGCTCTCGGCGAGCAGATCGCCCGGCCCCCGGACGGCCAGCACCACGTCATGCCCGTCCTCGGTGGACGAGGTCACCTTCGCCCAGCCCCGCTCGATGATGATCACGTGGTCGCCCTCGTCGCCCTGGTACACCAGCGGCGCCTTCACCGGATACCGCCTCGGCCGCCCGGCGGCGCGCAGCGCCGACTGCTGCGCGGCGTCGAGCGCGGCCCAGAATTCCGGGCGCGGAGGGGTCGCCGCGTACGGTGCCACCTGCCTCCTCCTTGGCTTCCCTGAACTCCTGACATGCCCAGAGTCACCTGAACAGTAAACCGGAAGCCATGAGTTGGACACGGCACAGACCGGATCACGGCAAGGCGGCGTCGCCTCCCGGCGGCGTCACGTTCCCGGCGGCGGCTCGGTCTCGATCGTGAGGGCCTCGTGGTCGAAGCACAGGTGGCCGGCGACCTTGACGGCGTTCTCCAGCGGCTCCGCGTACGACCAGGCGGCGTCCTCCGCGCCGTCCAGCGACCAGTACGTCGCCTCGCCCTTGTACGGGCAGACGGTCCGCTTCGTGCTCTCGGTGAGCAGCTCGGTGCGGACGTCGGCGGCGGGGATGTAGAGGCGGTTGGGGAGCCCGGTCTCCGACAGCACCTTCGGACGCTCGCTCTCGGCGACGACCTCCCCGTCCAGGAGCACGCGGACGTGGCGGGACGACTGCCGGGCGTCGACGCGGTGGAACGGGTCGCGCAGGTGCCCGCGGACCTCCTCGTCCTCGTCGTACCAGGCGTCCATGCGGCCCCAGTAGAACGCCATGAAGCCGCGCAGCCACTCCGACTCCGGCATCGGCTCCGGATACGCCCACACCGCGTTCTCTGCGGCCCGGTCGCCCACACGGACCGTCCAGTACGCGGCGTCGCCCTTGAACGGGCAGTGCGTCGTGTGGTCGGTCTTCTCCAGCAGGTCGGTCCGCACGTCCTCCTCCGGGACGTAGAGGACGGGCAGCAGGCCGGTCTCGTGCAGGAACCGCCCGCGGGCGGTGTCCAGGACCGTCTCGCCCCCGAACCGGGCACGGACCCGGCGCGGGAACGCGTGCATGAACAGCCGGTGCTTCGGCCCGTCGATGCTGAAGTTGACCTCGTCCCCGGGCGAACCCGCGAGCGGCCCCGGCCGCATGGTCAGCGACATGCCGTTTCTCCTCACACTCCGGTCGGCTCGGACACCCGTCGGCTCACACGCCCGTCGGCATCGTCTCCAGTTCACCACGCCGCGCCGCCTCCAGGTGCAGCGGTTCGAGCGCGGAGGTGATCCGGAACCAGCACAGCGCGTCGTACCGGTCGGCCAGCCTCGTCGGGACGTACTGGCGGCGGTCGCGGTCCGCGTCGTACACCACGCCGATGGCACGGTGCCCGAGGGTCTCGGTGAAGAAGGCGGGCTTGTCCGGCTCGGGCGGCACGATGAACATCCCGCGGTGCAGTTCCGACTCCGCGAGCGCCGCCTCCAGCGACCCCTGGACGGGCGGCGGGACGTGCATCTCCTCCATCGGGGCGCCCCAGCGCGGGGCCGCGATCACCTCGCCGGGCCCGCCGGCGAACCCGACCAGCACGACCGCGTCCCCGCCCTGCCGGTCCCTGGCGAGCTGGCCGAGGTTGACCATTCCGGCGTCGCCCATGTCGGTCGCCCGCGCGTCGCCCACGTGCGTGTTGTGCGCCCACACCACGGCCTTGCCGGTCCCGCCGGTCCCGCCGGTCCCGTCCCGGGGAGGCGTCCCGCCGTGGAACTCCATGAGCCGTTCGAGCGTGTCGGCCATGTGGACGTCCCGGACGTTCCACGACTGCGGCCCGCCGCCGATCATGGCGCGGTAGTAGCGTTCCGCCCCCGCCGCGACCTCGGCGTTCTGCCAGGCGTCGAACGCCTCCGCGGTGCCGCGGGCGCCGCCGCGCGCCTCCGGCCGGCGCAGCCGCGTCAGCAGCGCGAGGATCTCGTCCTCGCACCCGTCCGGCACCAGCGCGGCGTTGAACCCGTAGGCCTGGGGGTCCTCGCCGTGCGGCTCGAAGCAGCGGTAGGCCTCCAGCGCCGCGTCCAGATACTCCGGACGACGCTCCGCCAGGTAGTCGACGACGGCCCGGAGCGACTCCCACAGGCTGTAGACGTCCAGCCCGTAGAAGCCCGCGCGCTCATCCGGCGGCAGGCCCGCGTTGTGATCGCGCAGCCATCGGCAGAAGTTGACGGTCTCCTGGTTGGCCCACATCCACGTCGGCCACCGCTCGTAGGCGTTCAGGGCGTCGCGCGGGTCCCCCGGCGCCCCCGGCGCCAGCGTCACGCTCGCTCCGACCCTGCGGCAGTCCGGCCAGTCCCCCTCGACCGCGACGAACGAGAACCCGCGCTCGGCGATCAACCGCCTGGTCAGCGCCGCCCGCCAGGCGTAGTACTCGTGCGTGCCGTGGCTGGCCTCGCCGATCAGCACGCAGCGGGCGTCACCGATCCGGTCCAGCAGCGGGCCGAGGTCGTCCTCGTACTCCAGCGGCAGCGCCGCCCCGAGCACCTCGTCGGCGGTGTGGCTTCCTGGGCGTGACATGTCCACATCCCCCCTTTTGTCGCCTTCTCCCGGCCCCTGCCCGGGATCCGGGCAACGATGCCGCCGGCACCCGCGGGATGCGGGGGCGCGGTGCCGCCGGGCGCCGCCACGGCGCCGCCTCCCTGAAGCAAGACAATTGCGGCAATCGCGACAATTACGGATATAGACCACGCCGCATCCTGCGCGGCTTTCGCCCGAAAAGTTCCGTTTCGCTCCACTTTATCCGTGGCGCACCATCTGGGCCTCGCGTAACGGGATCGAGACGTGATGCGAATCCCCCACGAAACGCCAAGGGAATGGATAGCCTCCCAACGGAAACTTTCTGTTGGTAAGGAAATCTGAAATCTGGAGCACAGCCGCATGAGCGCTGCCACCAAGGCACAGGTCATCACACGGTGGGGAGCCATCGCATTCATGGCGGCAGCGGTCCTGACCGCCACCGCCGGAGGATTCGCCCAGTCCTACGCGGGCCTCTACCACTGGGCGCTGGAACACGGTCTCCGGGGCTGGAAGGCCGAGTCGTTCCCCCTACTGGTCGACCTTTTCATCATCGTGGGAGAGCTCGGCCTCTTCCTGCTGGCCATCGACGCCTTCGTGCTGCGGCGGCGGGCCCTGATGAGCTGGCTGGACTTCTTCCTGCCGCTGACCATCGCCCTCGCCGGCTGGACGGCCAGCCTCGTCTTCAACGTCGGGCACGTCGGGCACAAGACGTTCTCGTACCAGGCGACGGCCGCGGTCCCGCCGATCGTGTCGATGCTCGGCCTGTTCGTCCTGCTGCGGACCCTGCACCGGTACGTCCAGCAGGACGCCGAAGACAAGGAGCGGACCAAGCAGCCGGAGCCGCAGACCCGCGCCATCGCCGGGCCCGTGACGCTGAACCAGATCACGCTGATGCCGCTGCGCAACACCGGGCCGTTCCCGCAGATTCAGGTCCCCGGCCACTCCGGGAAGGCGATCGAGTCCGGCACCTCGGCCACCGCCGCCGCGTCCGCCACCACCGCGTCCGCCACCACCGGTACCGGGACGGCCGCCAAGCCACAGGCCGAGCCCGCTGAGACCACCGGGACCACCGGCGAAGCCAAGGCCGCCCCGCCGGACGCGCCGGCTCCTCAACCCGCCCGCGCCCAGGACTCTGCCCCTGCGTCGGCCGAGGCGTCGGCTCCTGCCCCGGCCCCTGCTCCGGCGCCCGTCCCGGAACCCGAGCCCGAACTGGCCGTCGTCAGCGCCGCCGCGCGCGGGAGCCTCAACGGCCACAGCAGCTACGTCCCGGCCCCCGAGCAGACGGCCCCCGCGCCCTCACCCGACCCGGAGGGTCTCCGCAACTTCGTCATCGACGTCCTCGAACGCCGCCACGGTGACGTTCCCGGGACGCTCGCCGAGGTCCGGGCCGAGGGCTACACCTGCGACGAGGCCGAGATCCAGCGGATCAGCGACAACCACTGGTTCCCGTACGCGGTGTACCGGCTCCTCGCCAAGCACCACGGCAACGGGGAACTGGTCGCCGCCGAGCTGAGGGCGCAGGGCATCGTCTACGACCAGGCGATGCTGGACGAGCTCGTCCGCTCCTGGCGCGTCTGACGGCCCGGCCTACCCGTCGCGCTGCTGTTCCTGCGACGGGTCGGTGCGCAACCGGGCGTGCAGGCCGCCGTCCACGCGCAGGACATGGCCGTTGAACTGCGCCGCCGCGGGCGATGCCAGGAACAGCGTCGCGTCGGCGACCTCCTCGGGAGCGGTGGTCCGGCCCGCCGGGATGTCGGTGGCGGGCCGGACCTCTCCGACGACGCTGGCCGGGGCGACGCAGTTCGCGCGGATGCCGATGCCGCCGAGCTCCACGGCGATCGCGCGGCTGAGGGCCTCCATGCCCGCCTTGGTCACGTCGTAGGCGCTCTGGTCGTCGTGCGCGCGGGAGCCCCCGGGCGAGGACATGTTGACGATCGCGCCCCCACGCCCGTTGTCGCGCCAGTACCGGGCGGCGCGCACCGACAGCAGGTACGCCGACCGCAGGTTCGCGGCGATGATCGCGTCCCACACCTCGGCGTCGATGTCGATGAACGGGGTGCGCAACTCGGTCATCGCGGCGTTGTTGACGAGCACGTCCAGGCCGCCGTCCCGGCGGAGCCGGTCGAAGACGGCGTCGGCGACGTCCTCGCGGGCCAGATCGCCGGGCATCGCGTCGACCCGGGGCGCCCCGTCGAAGACCTTGAGCCCCTCGGCGTCCACGTCCACGGCGAGGACGCCGGCGCCCGCGTCCGCGAAGCGATGCACCAGCGCGCGGCCGATCAGGCCCGCGGCACCGGTGACCAGCACCCGCTCCCCGGTGAAGTCGAACCGCACCGCGCTCATGACGCCGTGCTCGTTCCACCCGTGCTCATTCCACCCGTGCTCGTGTGCGTGTCGCTCATTCGCTGGGAGCCTCCCTCACCTGGGCCACGATCTGTGTCGGGTTGACGAACATCAGCGCGATGACCAGCAGCAGCGCCGACAGCGCCATGTAGATCACGGCCATCGCGTCGATGGCCTGCGCGGCGCGGATTCCGGGGGTGAAGGCGGCGCTGTACAGCGCGACGATCAGCGTCTGGCTGTCGGCGTCGGCGACCAGGAACGTCAGCTCGAACATCGCGACGGTCCGCACCAGCACCAGGATGCCCGCGGCCAGGATGCCGGGCAGCAGCAGCGGCACCAGCACCCGCGTGAACACCTGCCGCGTGCGGGCGCCGCACATCCGCGCCGCCGACTCCACGTTGGTGTCGATCTGCTCGACGAACGGGGTCATGACGAGGATGACGAACGGCAGCGCCGGGACGAGGTTCGCCACGATGACGCCCGTCATCGTCCCGGCAAGATGCACCTTGTACAGGACGGTCGCGAGCGGGATGCCGTAGGTGATCGGCGGCAGCAGCACCGGGAGGAGCAGCAGGAACATCACGACCCGCTTGCCGGGGAAGTCGCGCCGCGCGAGCGCGTACCCGGCGGGGACGCCGATCAGCAGCGACAGCGCGACCACGATGAGCGTGATCTGCAGCGTCACCGACAGCACCTCGCCGAGCGCGAACTCGTCCCAGGCGTCGGCGTACCACGCCGTGGTGAAGCTCTGCGGCAGCCAGCCGGAGAACCATCGCGTGCCGAACGAGTTGACGATCACCGAGAGGATCAGCGCGGCCAGGTTGACCAGGAAGAACGCGACGCACGCCCAGACGAACCAGCCGCTCAGCCGCCCCTTCGGCAGCCTCCGCCTCCCCGGGGCGTCGCCCGCAACGGTGGCCGTCATGATCCCTTACCTCCCATCGCGGGCCCGGTGTACAGGCGGCCGCGCAGCAGCAGCGTGACCGAGATGACGAGCAGTTCGAACACGCCCATCAGCACGGCGATGGTCGAGGCCATCGAGTAGTCGTACTTCTCGAAGGCCGCCTGGTAGGCCGCGATCGCCATCACCCGCGTCTCCCCCGCCGGCTCGCCGACGAGGCTCGCGGACGGGAACACCGAGAACGCCAGCACGAACGCGAGGACGAACGTGGTGGCCAGGCCCGGAGCCAGCAGCGGCAGGACGATCCGCCGCATCCGCTGCCAGGGCCCGGCGCCGAGCGTGGCCGCGGCCCGCTCCAGCGTCGGGTCGATCCCCGACATGTAGGCGAGCACCAGCAGGAACGCGAACGGGAACCCGGTGATGATCAGGGAGAACAGCACGCCCCAGTAGTTGTAGATCAGCCGGACGGGCTCGTCGACGAGCCCGATGTCGATCAGGACCCGGTTGAACCAGCCGTTGGGGCCGAGGTAGCGCAGGATCCCGTCCGCGACGAGGACGGTCCCGAGCGTCACCGGCAGGACCAGCGCCGCCGTGAGCAGCCGGCGCCCGCGGAACCTCCCGCGCAGCCGGTACGCGATCGGTATCGACGCGCCGACGTTGATCAGCGCGGCCGGGAGCGCGAGCCGGAGCGTATTCCAGACGGTGCCGCGCTCGTAGGAGTCCTGGAAGAAGCCGACGTAGTTGCCGAGCGGGCCGCCGCCCTCCTTGGGCTGCAGTGACAGGCCGACCCCGTACAGCATCGGGTAGACGAACAGCAGCCCGACGACCAGCACCGCGGGCACCAGCAGGAGCAGCACCCGGTCGACGCCGCGTTCGGCGAGCCGGTGCCGCAGGCCGCTGCGCCGCGGCACCGGCGTCTCGGGCCGGGCGGGAACCTCAACCGCCATCGCGTACCCCGATCCTGGCGGGGTCCTCGGACGCGTCCGCGGCGTCCTGGACCCCTCTCC
>NZ_SMKH01000157.1 GCF_004348515.1 Actinomadura sp. KC345
GTCAGGCACACTCCGGACAGATGATCATAAAACCGGGAGACGACTCCGACGGCCGAGCCCGCCCGAAGCGCAAGTGAACGTCAGGTGGCCGATCGCTGACGTGTCGGATCAGGGCCGCGACGGCGCGGTGAACGCCCCGCCGGACATCGACCTCGCGTGACCTGATCCACCGGGAGGCCCGGAAGCAGGGGGCTTACGCGTCAGTCCGGCAGCCAGTGCAACTCGTGCGCCAAGGTTTTGGCGACGGCACGGAGGCGGCGGTGGAGCGGTGACTGCTCGCGCGGGAGGACCAGGTGGATCGTCAGGCTGGGAGCGCCCCGCAGCGGTCGCCAGGTGAGACCGGCCGGTTGTGCGGTGACCGCGGCTTCTCCGGCCGGGGCGAGGGTGACCCCGTCGCGCAGGTCGCGCTGATCCATGTCGAAAGAGACGGCGGGGGTGTGGAATCGGGGGTGCGGTCGGGTGTCTCGGAACAGGGCGGACAGCTGGTCGTGGACCACGGGGTTGGCCGCACGGTCCGGGAGTCGCAGCGGATACGCGGCCGCGTCGGCGATCTCGATCTCCGGGTGTTCGGCCAGCGGATGGTGCTGCGCCAGTTGGACCCCGACGCGCAAACGCCGCAGCAGGAACCGGCGCACGCCACGACCCGGCTGTTCACCGCGGGTGATCCCGGCATCGATGCGGCCGTCGGCGACCGCGGGGGAGATCTCCGGTGTCGCCATCGGGACCGCGCCGACCTCGAGTCCGCTGTTGCCGCGGATCAGCCTGTCCACCAGGGCCGGTGCCGTCTCGGACCCGGTGCTGAGGCTGTATCCGATGCGCAGCGTGCCGAGTTCACCTGCCGCCGCGCTCCGGGCGGTGTCCCATGCCCGGTCCAGCGCCGCCAGCGCGGGCGGCGCGGACTCCGCCAAAGCCGCACCGGCCGTGGTCAATACGACGCTACGCGTGTTGCGGACCAGCAGGGCCGTACCGAGTTCCGCCTCCAGTCGGCGCATCCGGGCGCTGAGTGCGGGCTGTGCGATACCGATCCGTGCGGCCGCGCGGGTGAAGTTCAACTCCTGCGCCAGCACCAGGAAGTACCGCAGGCTCACCGTGTCCGGCGCCACGTGCCCTCCCGGCCGATTGATAACGATCCGTTCTGAGTCTATCCCGTACCGGTCTTTCCCTCGGCCGCAGATCAAGCCCTAACCTGTGCATACGACGATTCAGCCGTCCGCAGTACCCGTCGCCGGGATCGACGATCTGAGGGGCGATTCGAAGTCGGACGTGTCCGGCCGAACACAGGAGGTCTCCGTGGCCAAGGGCTACTGGGTGAGTGTCTACCCCGCCATTTCCGACCCTGAGAGGCTGACTGCCTACGACGAGCTGGCCGGTCCGGCCGTCCAGGCTGGAGGCGGGCGCGTCCTGTCCCGGATCCCGTCCCGTGGCGGTCGAGTCGTCGCCCACGAGGCCGGAATCACGCAACGCGTCGTTCTGATCGAATTCGACAGCTTTGAACAGGCCGTCGCGGCCTACGACAGCGAGGCATACCAGAAGGCGCTGGTCGCCCTCCCCGACGGCGTCGAGCGCGACTTCCGCATCATCGAAGGCATCGACTGACCGGCGGGCCCAGCCATCGCTGAGCATCCATGTTCACCGCCGGCGGCGGCCCCGCGCTACGGGCGGATTCGTGCCCAGACCCACTTGCCCCCGGCGGGGTCACCGATGACGCCGCACGTGGCGGACAGGGTCCGGACGATGTGGAGGCCCCAGCCGCCGTTGTCGTCGAACGCCTCCTCGGACAGGTCGAGGTCGTCGAGGGTGAGCTCGGTCATCGGCTTGGCCTGAGGGAGTTCGTGGGCCGCGTCCCAGACGGCGATGATGACGCCGTAGGCGTCCCGGCTGAGCTGAAGGCGGATCTCCTCGTGCGGCGTCTGGCGGCTCGCATTGGTGACGAGTTCCGAGACGACGAGAAGCGCGCTGTCGAGAATGTGGAAGTAGTCCCATTTGCGGATTCGCGTGTCCACGAAAGTGCGTGCGAGCCCCACTGCCGCCGGTGTGCCCATTAGGGGCATGACCGACTCTTCGGTCGCTGTCATCGACATCGTCCCGTCCTTGCCCGAGATTCCGATTTCCTGCGGCAAGGATCACCCGAGGTGCCTAATCTATTGGTGTGCCCACCTAGGTTGAAAACTAGGGAGAAGCGATGCCCCCCGTCCGTGAACCCCTGGACCCTCGGATCTCGATGTGGCAGTTCCTGGCCTTCTACATGCGCTTCATGCGGGAGAAGGCGAACCTGTCGCTCGCCCAGTGTGGGGAGATCATGGGGGCTGCTCGCTCCACTGTTTCCAACCTGGAGGCGGGGAGGCGTCGTCCTCAGGATGATCAAATGCGACTGCTGGACGAGCGCTACGGGACGGGTCTACTTTTTCAGCTGATCCTCTGGTTTGCCCGAATGGCCCACGACCCGGACTGGGCGCGTCAGTGTATGGAGTACGAGAAGACATCCACCGCGATCAAGACTTACCACGGGAAGGCGATACCTCGCCCGTTCCAGACCGAGGGATACATTCGCGCGCTCCTCGAAACGGGGTCGACCAAGGACATCGAGGCTGGGATTGCCATGCGCGTGGAGCGGCAGCGTTTGATCTTGGAGCGCCCAGACGTGCCAACGCTCTGGATGCTTGTGGACGAGAATGTTCTGGCGTCTCCCATCGGTGGTCCCGAGGTCATGAAGTACCAGCTGGAGCATCTTCTCGACATGGCGGGCCACCAGAACGTCATCATGCGGATTGTGCCGACTGAGGCGGGTGCCCATCAGTGGTTCGACGGCCCGTTCCAGGTCATATGCCTGGAAGAGCGGGATGTCGCCTACGCCGGGGCACAACACGGCGGACGCTTGATCGAGAGCCCCATCGAGGTGAGGGACTTTTCGACTAGGTTCGAACGTATCGGTGCGAAGGCCCTCCCCGAAGACGCCTCGCGCGCCCTCGTCGAGAAGTACTTGGAGTTGTACTCATGATCGTTCATTGGCGCAAGAGCAGTCATAGCGGCGGTGTTGATGACCATCAGTGCGTTGAGCTGGGACGACTTGCGCCGGGGGCCGGTATCGGTGTGCGGGACAGCAAGGCCCCGGACGGTGGCCACCTGACCTTGTCCGTCGCGGAGTTCGCCGACCTGATCGAGCGTGTCAAGCGGTACCCGAAGCGCTGACCGTCCCACCCCCTAAACCGGGGCGAGTCGACCAGGACGGTGCCCGGCAAGGCTCACCGCGTGCGTTGACTTGCGGCGAGTTGTTGTTATGAGCGCGTCGAAAACAACAACACGCCGCAAGTCAACGTGGGGCGACCTGGCGATGTTCGTGGTGATCGTCTTGCGGCGGGCTTAGAAGGAGAGTGTTACCTCGGGGGTTGCGGTCGGGGTGCAGAGGACGGCGTCGAAGGCGTCGGGGACGGGCATTTCCAGGTCGCTGCTCTGGCTGCGGATCCGGGCGGGGAACGGGCCGCCTGCGAGGGGGCGCAGGTCGGTCAGGGTGACGGCCTCATCGAGACCGGCCCGGGTGAGTGCGCCTTCGACGCTGTCCGGCTCCGGCGGAGGCACGGGCGTGTCGGCGATGGAGAAGCCGGTGCCGGGTGTGTCGTCGGGCAGCATCTCGGGGACGCTGGCGGCGGTGTGCGTCAGTGCCAGGGAGCGGTAGTCGGCGCCCAGTTCGCGGGCCAGGTAATGCCCCATCGGGTAGGCCCACAGCTCGCCGTCGAAGTGGATCGGCGTCTTCTGTATGTGGTTGTTGTGCGCGGCCAGGACGAACCGGGTGTCGGGGTCGGCGCGGTCGAGGTGCCACTGGAGCGTGGCGGACATGAACCGTTCCCGGACGGACGTGTCCTGCGGCAGCCCGCCGCCCGCGAAGACCGCGCTCATGGTCCCGAACATGTGATCGGTGTGGCAGGCGGCCTCGATGTCGCGCAGGGCGACGTCGTACCGCTCCTGCCCCGCCGCGGCGACGTAGCGGGGCTCCAGGGCGCGTGCGCGGAGGAGCAGCCGGGCCAGGGCCGCGGTCAGCGCGTCCTGGTCGGCCCGGTCGAGCCTGCCCCAGCCGGGGGCGGCCAGCGCCATCGAGGCCCCGGTGAACTCGTCCGATATACGGAGCGCCGTCTCCACGAAGGAGACCGCGTCGGGGTCGACCTCCCGCAGGTAGTCGGCGACCGGCTCCAGCGCGGGACGCAGCGCCCCTCCGGCCTGCGGCACATCGACGCCCGCGAAGTCGAGGGGATGCTCACTGGTCCGGTTGTGCTCGCGGAGCCGGGCGGCCAACTCGCCGGTCATTCCCGCGAACGTGGTGCCCGGCATGCCGGGCAGCTCGTCCTCGCCGCCCGCACCGCGTATCCAGCGGCCGAGCGGGCGGCCCTCGGCGAAGCCGAACTCGAAGGCCAGCACGGTGAACCCGCAGCGCTCGGCGAGGAAGCGGAGGAGCCGGAAACGGGCGGCGGTGAACTCGCGGACGAAGTGGCAGCCCTCGCCCAGCGCGACGACGCGGGCGTCGCCGACGATGTCGCGCAGGGGCTCGAGGTCGTCCAGCGGCGCGGCCGGGTCGAGGCCCCCGAGGACGGCGGGCTGGAAAAGGTCGGACATGGCGTGACTCCAGTCGTGGCAGAGATGACTCTCGTTCACCGAGGGGAGCGCGAGGCAGCACCGGCCCCCGGTCTCACCGACCGGTCGGGGGACGCGCTCCCGGGAAGCGCGTCACAGAAACAGACTGCCCGTCGCCATGATCCTCACCGTACCCGCCCGGCGACGCCCACCGCCAACAAGATCAGCACCGGGGGGACCGCGTGGGTTCGGCGTCAGTCAGCCGGGATGCACGATCTCCCAGAGGTGGCCGTCGGGGTCGGCGATGGTGCCGGTGTAGCCCCACTCCTGCTGCTCCGGCTCGGTCGCGACCTTGCCGCCGGCTTCCACCGCCGTGCGAACCAGATCGTCCACGGCGCCGGTCGAGTCGACGGTAAGGCTCAGGTGGCACTCGACGGTGCCGGGGGCGGCGGTGGCCCGGCCGGCGGTGACCCAGCCGAACCCCCCGGTCGGGATGTACATGACACGTGCGCGTTCGTTGACGACCACCTGGAGGGGCTCGGGAACCCCGTCCTCGGCGAGTTCTCCCGGGGTCTCGAACCCCAGCGCCCGCGCGAAGGCGTACGCCCGCCGGCGGTCTTCGGTCGGGACGGCGATGGTGATCTCAAAGGTGTTCATGGTCGTGTCGACCGTAGCCGCCGCCGCGAATCATCGGTCGGTCGGTCGGTCGCGGGGAGTCCCAGGATGTGCGGCTGTGCGGCTCGGGAGAGCCATTCGCGGGACGGGGCGGTCAGCAGGCGGCGGGCCTTCAGGTCGATCAGGCCGCTCACGTGGTTCACCTCGGCGGCCACCGCGCCGTCCGGTCGGCGGAAGACGTGCTCGACGCGGTAGGTCTTGCCCTCGCCCCACTTCCAGTCGCAGGAGACATCGACCTCGTCCCCTGCTCGCAGTTCGCTGTGATACCGGATGACGGTTTCGAGGTTCACGGGGCCGAAGCCGTCGCTGAGCATCTCTTCTACCGAGACGCCCGCGGCCTGCACGCACGCGAAGCGGGCGTGGTCCGCGTACTGGACGTAGACGGCGCCGTTGAGGTGGAGTTGCGGGTCGACCTCGTACACCCGCACCTGGAAGCGCACGCTGAACGGCTCACTGCTCATCGTCTGCCTCCGGGTCGGCCAGCCATTGAAGGGACCGGTCGCTGAGGTAGCGCCTGCCGTCGTCCCGGACCTCCAGCCAGTCGCCTTTCACCCAGCCGCCGGCGGCCTGCGGCGAGAAGCCGTGTTTGCGGAACAGCCGGCTGGACTCGTCGCGGGTGAGGCCGCGGCGCCCCCACTCCGCCATGACGGCGAGGTAGCGGGCCTCCTCCGGGTGCTGGGAGGCGCCGGAAATGGCATCGGCCAAGGCGGCGAGCCCTCGGCTGACCTGCCGGAGTGCCGCCGCCACCTGATCGAGGTCTGGTGGTGATGCGCTCATGGCCGCAAAGCCTAGCAATCGATAGCGATTGCACAAGCGATGACCCCTTCGCGCGTTAGTGCGAGATGTGTGCCGTCCGGTCGCTTCGTGGTCACGGCTGGTGGATCGTCGGGGTTCTGATCATGATTGGTGGGTGGATGGCGAGGAGGGTGCGGTGAGGATGCTGTCGGGGCGTTATGAGCTCCTGGATCCCTTGGGACGGGGCGGCATGGGGGTGGTGTACCGGGCGCGTGACCAGCAGTTGGATCGGCTCGTGGCCGTCAAGGTGATGCCCGCGCAGATGCTGCGCGACGAGGGTTTCCGGGCCCGGTTCCGGAGGGAGGCGCGGGCGGCGGCGGGTTTGTCGCATCCCAGCATCGCGGTCATCCACGACACCGGTGAGGACGCCGAGGGCGAAGAGCCGGTCCCGTATCTGGTGATGGAGTTGGTGGAGGGAAGGACGCTGGCCGATCTGCTGCGCGAGGCGTCGCCCACACTCGGCGAGGCCGGGCAGATCGTGGTGGCGGTGTTGGAGGCGTTGGAGCACAGCCACGGGCGGGAGGTGGTGCACCGCGACATCAAGCCGGCCAACATCATGGTCCACCGCGCCGGCGGCCGGGTGCGGGTGAAGGTGCTGGATTTCGGGATCGCCAAGCTCATGTCGGAGACCGCGACCCGGTTGACCGCCACCGGACTGGTGATCGGCACCCCGTCCTACATGTCGCCCGAACAGGCCGACGGCGAGGCCGCCGATGCGTACTCCGATCTGTACTCCACCGGATGCGTGCTGTACGAGATGCTCACCGGCCGGCCGCCCTTTACCGGCGACTCGCACAGCGTCGTGCTCTTCCAGCACGTAAACAAGACCCCGCGGCCGCCCTCGCAACTGAACCCGGTCCTGGACGCCTTCTGGGACCAGGTGCTGGCGACCGCGCTCGCCAAAGATCCCCGGCAGCGCTACCGGGACGCCGCGGCGATGCGGCAGGCCATCGAAACCGGCACGACCGCCCCCGGCCAGGCGCCCCCGCAGACTCCGGCCCCTTCGTCGGCCCGCTCCGACGCCCCAACGCGAACTCACGTCGCTGCCCCGCCGCACCGGACCCTGACCCGCCGCCGCCTGCTCACCCGACTCGGCGCCGGATTGGGGGTCGCAGGCCTGGCCGCCGCCCTGCCCGCCGCGCACTACATCTCCACCCGGGACGAGAGCACCACCCCCACCGGTGAGATCCTCAACGGCCACACCGGCGGCGTCCGCTCGGTGGCGTTCAGCCCGGACGGCAAGCTCCTGGCCAGTTGCAGCAATGACGAAACCGTGCGGTTGTGGGACGCGGCCACTCGCCGCCTTGTAGGCCGTCCCCTCACCGGCCACACGGACTCTGTCGGCGAGGTGGCGTTCAGTCCGGACGGCAAGCTGCTGGCAGCCGGGGGCAGTGACGCCACCGTCCGGTTCTGGGATGTGGCCACCCACGTCCCCGTCGGGGGTCCCCTCACCGGCCACAACGACTCCGTCTACTCAATGGCGTTCAGCCCGGACGGCAAGCTCCTGGCCGTCTCGGATGACGACACGGTGTGGTTGTGGGACGTGGCCGCCCGCACGACCGTAGGCCGCCTCCGAATCGCCACCGACCCGCACAGCCTCGTCGTCGGGGTGGCGTTCAGTCCGGACGGCAGAACTCTGGCCGTCACCGATGACGACGCCGCGCAGTTGTGGGACGTGGGAACCCGGCGCCCTGCCGGCCGCCCCTTCGCCGGCCACACCGACTCCGTCTACTCCCTGGCGTTCAGCCTGGACGGGAAGCTCCTGGCCACCGGCTCCAGTGACGGGACCATACGGTTGTGGGAGGTGGCAACCCACACCCCTATCGGTCACCCCCTCACCGGCCACCACCAGAACATCGACTCTGTGGCGTTCAGTCCGGACGGGAAGATTCTGGCCTCCAGCAGTGATGACGAGACCGTGCGTCTGTGGGACGTGGCTTCCCGCCGCCCCATCGGCCGTTCCCTCGCCGACCACAGCGATGGCGTCAACTCGGTGGCGTTCAGTCCGGACGGCAAGCTCCTGGCCACCGGCAGCCACGACGACACCGTGCGGTTGTGGCGACTGGAGGAGGGCCTGGCTTCCAATCATTGAAATCGGGCCCGCCACCCGGGGCGGGTTCGCGCCCTCGGTCCGTGGCCGGTGCCACATCGCGTGACGTGGCGCATCGGGTACAGTCGGGGGCGGCGAAGGGGAGTAGTCCTGTAACACCGCTGGTCGACACGCTGGACGCCTCCGGGCGTCCCGGCCACCGGGCCCGCCGCATCCGTGCGGGGGGTGGACGAGACCTTCGGCCACGGCATGACCCGGCCTGCGCGACCGCGCGGGCCGTACCGTCGTGCCGGGCCGAGTGGTCCCCCTGGACGCCTTCTGGGTGTCGACCGACGCACGCGGCCCGGCCCCAGCAGAAGGTTGCGCACATGACCCTGGACCCTCTGGCGGTCGTCACCGCGTTCGGGTTGATCTTCCTCGCCGAGCTTCCCGACAAGACGATGTTCGCCTCGCTCGCCATGGGCACGCGGATGCGCCCGCTGTACGTGTGGTTCGGGACGTCCACGGCGTTCATCGTGCACGTCGCGATCGCGGTGGGCGCCGGAAGCCTGCTCGGCCTCCTGCCCGCCATGGCCGTCAAGCTGGTGTCCGCCGCCCTGTTCGCGTTCGGCGCCTTCGTGCTGATGCGCGGCGGGGACGACGATGACGAGGACGACCAGGCCGGCCAGAGGATCACCCGGTTCTGGCCCTCCTACACCGCCGCCTTCACGGCCGTGTTCGTCAGCGAGTGGGGCGACCTGACCCAGATCACCACGGCCAACCTGGCCGCCACCGGCGGGTGGCTGCCGACGGCGATCGGCTCGGCCGCCGCCCTGATGTCGGTGTCGGCCCTGGCGCTGCTGGCGGGCAGGTTCATCGCCAAGCGCGTCCCGCTGAAGATCGTCCAGCGCGTCGGCGGCCTGTGCATGGCGGGCCTGGCGGTCTGGATGCTCGTCGAGGCGTTCACCGTCTGAGGCGTTTCGTGGTGATCGGTCGGCGGAGGGTGACGTGCCGCCGACCGCCCGGTCCGCGGGCCCTAGCATGATCTTCTCCGGTGTGCCTTCAGGGGAGACGATGGACCCACTGCGACCGCACGATCCTGAGCGGATCGGCTCCTACCGGCTGCGGAGCCGGCTGGGGGCCGGGGGGATGGGCGAGGTCTTCCTGGCCGCCTCGCCCGGTGGCCGCGAGGTGGTGGTGAAGGTCATCCGGCCCGAGCTGGCGGGGACCGCGAGTGCGCGCCGCCGTTTCGCCCGCGAGATCGCGGCGGCGCAGCGCGTCGGCGGGTTCCACACCGCGCAGGTCGTGGACGCCGCGCCGCACGCCGAGCCGCCGTGGATGGTCACCGAGTACATTCCCGGACCGTCCCTGCAGCGGCTGGTGCGGGACGCCGGGCCGCTGTCCCCCGAGAACGTGCGCGCGCTCGCCGCCCAGCTCGCCGAGGGGCTGTCCGCGATCCACGCCTGCGGGCTGGTGCACCGCGATCTCAAGCCGGGCAACGTGATCATGGCGGGGGACGGGGCGCGGATCATCGACTTCGGCGTCGCGCGCATGGAGGACGCGAGTGTCCTCACCGAGTCCGGCGGGGTCGTCGGAACGTACGCGTTCATGTCGCCCGAACAGGTCAACGCCGGTGGGGTCGGGCCGTCCAGCGACGTCTTCTCGCTGGGCTCGGTACTCGCATGGGCGGCCACCGGCCACAGCCCCTTCGCCGCCGCCACCATCCCGGCGATCGTGCTCCGCATCGTCAACGCCGAGCCCGATCTGGGAGGGATCCCCGGTGATCTGCGGGGAGTGATCTCGGCCTGCCTGGCCAAGGACCCGGCGGGCCGGCCGACCGCCCCCGACGTGCTGGGGTGGCTGTCCGGCTCGGACGGGGCGGCCTTCGTGCCGCCTCCGCCCGCTCCCTCGCCCCCGTCCCGCACCGAACCTTCCGCCGGCGGGTCGGGGACGGCGCGGCCGACGCCGGTGCCGCGCCGCCGTTTCCTGCTGGCGGGGCTCGCCGGCGTGACCGCGGTCGCCGTCCCGGCGGTCGTCGTGGCCGTGCGCGACTCCGGCGCCGAGGCGCGGCCCAGGACCCCGGCCCCGACCCCGACCATGACGATCCACGAGGGCGTGCTCGCCAACGGGCATGGAGCCGTGGTCACGGACGTGGCGTTCACCGCGAAGGGCGACGTCCTCGCCAGCGGCGGCGCCGACGGGCCCGTCCTGCTGTGGAACGTGACGACGGGCGCACGGATCCGCGCCCTGGAGGGCCACGCCTACCCGCTGGTCGCGATGATCTTCAGTGCGGACGGCAGGACCCTGACCACCGGCGCGGAGGGCGTCATGACCTGGGACGCGGCGACGGGCCGCAGGACGGGCACCATTTCCACCGCCGGGCGCTCCGAGCACCCCGTCCCGATCGTCGCGATGGCCCTCAGTCCGGACGGGAAGTACCTGGCGACGGACGCGTCCGGGGGCGACGCGATGCTGTGGGACGCCGCGACCGGCGGGCGCGTCCGGACCTTCACCGGGGACGCCGGCGCGTCGCTGGCCTTCACCCCGGACGGCCGTGCGCTGGCGGGCGGCGGCGGCAGTGTGCGCCTGTGGGACGTGAACACCGGCGCGACCATCCGGACCTTCGCCGGGATCAAGGGTCGCGCCCACTCGGTCGCGGTCAGCCCGGACGGGCGCATCCTGGCCGGGAGCAGCGACACCGGCCCCGCCCTGCTCTGGGACCTGGCCACGGGCAGGAGGATCCGCGAGCTCTCCGGCATGGGGAACTCCTCCGGCCCGATGGCCTTCAGCCCGGACAGCGGGTTCCTGGCCACGGCCCCCGCCTCCGATGCCACGATGGCCGGGGAGATCTCGCTGTGGGACGTGCGCACCGGTGAGGTCGCCCGCACGCTCACGGGGCACTCCGGCGACGTCAACGCGCTCGCCTTCCACCCCGGCGGCAAGGCCCTGGCGAGCGCCGGCCGGGACCGGACCGTCCGCCTCTGGAACCTCGCGTGAAGCGGGTCCGCGGTCACTGACGGCGACGCCTGAGGACGCCGCCTGCCCCGCCCGCGAGGGTGCCCACCTCTACTCGGCCGCCATCGACCTCGGCCCCTGCGTCGCCCCGCACCCCTCCTCGCTCGCCGTCGCCCTCCTCGCCTACGGCGCCACCGCCGAGGTCCACGGCCGGTCCCCGCTGGGCATCGCCGACCTGTACGGGGACGGCGGCGACCCGACGCGCGACCATCGCCTGGAGCCCGGCGAGATCCTCCAGGCGATCGGGATGCCCGCGCCGGTTCCGGCCGAACGGGCCGCCTACCGCCGCGCCACCACCCGCGAGATGGCGGACTGGCCCCTGGTCGAAGCCGCCGTCCGCCTCACCTTCGACGGCGACACCATCGCCACCGCCGCCGTCGCCGCGGGCGGAGTGGCCCGCACGCCCCTCCTCCTTCCGGAGGTGGGCGACGCGCTGCTCGGCGGGCCCGCCGACGCGCGAACCGCGTCAGGTGCCCCGGCGTAGGCGGTACCACTGGGGCGAGGTCTTGTTCATCGGCCAGCCCAGCCCCGCGGTCTCGGCGGGCCGGACGTCGAGCAGTTCCCAGTCCGGGAACGCGGCCTCGACCTCTGCCTGCGACACCCCGCCTATCCGGGAGCGCAGCCGGGTGGGGCCGAAGGCCAACATGAGCAAGGTCGAGCCGGGGTTGGCCAGCGCGGTGACGCCCCGTCCCTCGGCCCGCTGCCGTTCGGTGCCGAACCCTTGGAAACAGCCGATGTCGAGGAAGAAGTCGAACGTTCCGAGGTCGGCCGACGCGAGGTCGGTCACGTCGCCGACGACGTAGGTGACCCCGTTCCCCTCCCGGCGCCCGGCCTCCTCGATCGCGGCCGGGACGTAGTCGACGCCGACCGCCTCCCAGCCCCGGCGTCCGAGCTCGGGCGTGAACTGGCCCCGGCCGCAGCCGAGGTCGAGGGCCCGCCCGAGCGGACGGGAGCGCTCGGTCTCCTCCCGGTCCAGCAGGGCGGCGATGCTGTCCGACGCGGACTTGCCGTAGCGCTCCCAGGGCGTCATGCCGAAGCGATACATACGGGCGTAATTCGTCACATTTAATGACCCTCTCACGGGGTTTCCGGACCCCCGCACCGGGGTGTGCCGCGGCGGGCCGGGCTTTGACAAGGCGGGGAGACCTCCTAACTTTCTGGGACAGCATTCCGTTTATTGAGACAAGGGCCGGAGGACGCCGACCAGAACGGCGCACGCGGATTCCACCACCACGACAGGCGGCGCGGCAGCGGGCAGGAGCGCCGCAACCCGGTGGCCAGCGCGTCGACCCCCTCGGACGTGAACGCGGCGTCGTCCTGCGTGACCGGGCCACCGAAGCCCGCGGCGTTCACCAGCGCCGCCAGCCGGCGCAGCCGGGCGGGATCGGTTCCCGGCAACCGCTCCGCGAGCCGCGCCGACACCTCGGCGGGCGTGGCCGACGCGGGGACGGTGAGGCCCGCGAGCCGCATCGCCACCAGAAGCTCCGTCCAGGCGGCCAGGATCCGCTCGGGCGCCCCGCCCCGGCGCGTCCCGCGCGGCCCGCGGAGCCGAAGCAACGGCACCACCAGCAGAAAGAGGAGGAGCAGGAGCAGCGGGGGAACGATCAGCAGGGTGAACCCGCGGCCGTCCGCCGGCGGCCCGGCGCGGCGTGCGCCGACGCCCGCCGCTTCGTCCGCTCCGTCGTCGCGGTGCGTACCTTCGCCGCCGGTCCGCTCCGCCGGGCGCGGGTCCGGGGACGAGGCGGAACGTTTCCGCGGGTTCGGGTCGTACGGGACCCAGCCCAGGCCCTCGAAGTAGACCTCGCCCCAGGCCACCGCGTCACCGGTGCGGATCACGCGTTCGCCTCCACCGCTCCCGGCCCCGAACCCGACCACCACGCGGCTCGGCAGCCCGGCGGCGCGGGCGAGGACCGCGAACGCGCTGGCGAACTGCTCGGAGGTGGCGCCGCCGCCCTTCCGGCCCGGCGGGACCAGCAGGTCCGTGAGCTCGGCGTAGCC
The DNA here is from genome assembly GCF_004348515.1 of Actinomadura sp. KC345. Taxonomy (GTDB): domain Bacteria; phylum Actinomycetota; class Actinomycetes; order Streptosporangiales; family Streptosporangiaceae; genus Spirillospora. The sequence goes on from NZ_SMKH01000157.1 coordinate 13,076, forward strand.
GTGCCCGCCCAGGGCGCCCGGCTCGAAGGTGTAGGAGTCGCGCAGGTACTCGGCGATCCGGGACGCGCGCCGGTGCGCGGTGCCGTCCCCGGCCGCCGCACGGGCGATGTCGACCAGGCGCGCCGGGGCGCCCGGCGGCAGCCGCAGGTAGCGCCCGTGCCCGGCTCCGGAGGCGGCGGCCTTCGAGCCCTTCCATCCGCGCCAGTCCGGGACCGTCCCGGCCGCCGTGTACGACCGTCCGGTCAGCGGGCCGTCCAGGGACAGCAGCGTGCCGGAGACCGCGTCGTGGCCGATCGCGATCCCCGCCACCCGGGTGGCGGCGCCTGGAACCGGCACCCAGTCGCCGGGCAGATCTCCGACCGAGACCCGCACCGTGGTCCGCCTCGTCCGCGGCGGTTCCACTTCGGCGGGCGGCAGTACCGGCCCCGCGGGACGGTAGGTGCTGTCAGGCAGCCACACCGGTCCGGTGAACTCCGCGAGCGCGACCCACCGCAGATCCGTTCGCGGACCCGACACCGTCATCAGCGGCACGTCGGGATGGGCCGCCCACACCGACAGGTAGGCCAGCGGATTGCGGACCTCCCGCGGTTTCCCGGGGGCCTCGTTCTGCCTGCGCGGGTCTTCCGCCCGTACCGGCCAGCCGTCCAGCACGCGTGGCGCCGCGACGGCCGCGCCGGCACCGGGAAGGGTCACCGCGCACGCCACCGCCGCCCCCGCCGCGGCGACACGGGGGAGGGAACCGCGCCGTGCGCGTCCCGCGGCCGGGGCCGGGACCCGGAGCGTGAACCCGGCCCGTGCGGTATCGGGAGCGGCCCGCGGAGCCCAGGCCAGCGAGCCCGCCGCCGCGACCGCGAGCAGCGCCGCCGACCGGTATCCGGGCTCAATCGCCTCCGGGTTGAGCGCGCCGGCCCCGCACAGGAGCACGGTGCCGGGCAGCAGCGCGGGCAGGGGCCGGCCGTCACGGCTCAGCACGGTGGCGATCGCCCCGGCGAGCCACACCGCCAGCACCGGGAACGCCAGCAGGTCGACGGTCGCCGGCGGATGCGGGGCCGTGGTGAGGATGCGGGCACCCGAGTGCAGGACGGCGTCCACCACCGCGGGCAGCGGCTCCTCGACCGGTCCGGGGGACCAGGCCGCCAGCGCGGCCAGCGCGACCAGGGCCACGGGCAGCCCCGCCGGTACCGCGACGGGCCCGAGGCCGCGCAGCAGCCGGTGCGCGGCCGAGGTCACGGCCACCGCCGCGATCGCCGTACCGCCCAGCACGAACACCACCGGCGCCGGCCGCTCGTACCCGGCGGCGAGGAGTGGCGCCGGTGCCGCCGCGGCCAGGCTCATCATGGCGGCCGCGAGGACGGCCCGCGCCCGGTTCACCGGGTCCACCAGCGCCCGCGGTCCCAGGCGGCGGCGAAGTCCGCCGGGGTGTCGGCGCGCAGGAGCCGCACGCCGGGGGGCGGTGCGGGGGGTTCCGCTTCGGAAGGGGCGCCTATCAGGGCGACCAGCGACGGTACGCGCCGCGCGGCGAGAGCGCCCAGCGCCGCGGCGGTGTCCTCGGCGGCCGTCCCGGCGGGCAGCAGGACGATCGCGCGCCCGGCGGGACCGGAGCGCAGCCGTGCGCAGGCGGCCGCGAAGTCCGCGCCTGGACGGGCCGTCGCCTCGGCGAGCAGGTCCAGGTGGGCGGTGGCCCCGGCGGCCGCGGGCGTGCGCCCGCCGCCGACCAGGCGCAGTTCGACCGGGAGGTCCGGGCCGGACAGCACGATCGAGGCCGCCACCTCGGCGAGGTCGTCCAGTTCCGCCGGGCCGCGCCGGTCGTCGACGAGCACGGTGACGCCGGAACGGGTGGAGTCGGCGTGCTCGCGCACCATCAGGCGCCCGCGGCGGGCCGAGGTCCGCCAGTGGATCCGGCGGACATCGTCACCGGGCGCGTGCTCGCGCAACCCCGCGAACGCGCCCTCGGTCGCCCGGGTCGCGACCGACGAGGGGTCCCGGCCGCCCGCACCGGCCGCGGGCAGGGCGGCGAGCGTGTGGTGGCGGGGGTGCACCAGCAGTCGCACGGGCTCGTCGTCGGCTCGCCGGGCGGCCCGCACCAGTCCCAGCGGATCCGTGCGGACCAGGGCGAGCGGGCCCACCTCCAGCACGCCCCGCCGCTGCGCGGTCAGCTCGTAACGCGTGCGGGCACGGGCCGGGCCCAGCGGGAGGACGAACGTGCCCGCGGACGCGGTGACCCGTTCGGCGGCGGTCACCCGGCCCGTGTCCGTGCCGCCGACCTCGACGATGAGCGTGACCGACTCGCCGGCGCGCACCCGCCTGTTCGTGACCCTGCGGTGCACCCGCGCGGCGCGGGGCGGCCGGGCCAGGGCCATGGCCAGCGCGACGGTCGGGAACGCGAGCGCGCCCAGCGCCCCCGGTGCCAGGTGGCCCGAACCGAGACCGCCCCCGGCCAGGACGGCCCCCGAGACGAGCAGCCCCCAACCGCGGCGGGTGGGGCGGGGTGTGCCGCCTGCCATGGGCTAGCGCCGGGTCCCGTGCGGCCCCGGCACCGGAACCTCGGCCAGGACATCGGCCAGGAGCACCGCGGTCTCCTGCGCCGTGGCGGCGCCCGACAACGGCACCAACCGGTGCCCCCACACCGGCCCGGCCAGGGTCTTGATGTCCTCCGGGGTGACATAGACGCGGGCATCGGCCAGCGCGTACATGCGGGCCGCCCGGCACAGCGCGATGGACGCGCGCATCGACACCCCGGCCCGCAGCCGAGGATGCCGGCGGGTTCGCTGGGCCAGCCGCACCACGTACTCGTACACCGGATCGGCGAACACGACCCGCTGGGCGGCGGCGGCCAGCCGCGTGAAGTCGGTGCCGCCCAGCACGGACGCCAGGTCCTCGGGTGCGGTCTGGTCCGAGCCTCGCATCAGCGAAAGCTCCGCCTCCTCGCCCGGGTACCCCAGCGACAGCCGCATCAGGAACCGGTCGAGCTGGGCCTCCGGCAGCGGGAAGGTGCCTTCCAGGTCGACCGGGTTCTGGGTCGCGACGACCAGGAACGGGTGCGGTACGGGGTGGGCCCTGCCGTCCACCGTGACCTGTGTCTCCTGCATGACCTCCAGCAGCGCCGACTGCGTCTTGGGGGAGGTCCGGTTGATCTCGTCCACGATGACGACGTTGGCGAAGACGGGCCCGGGGTGGAACTCGAACTCACGGGTCTGGTCGTTGAAGATCGTTACGCCGGTGATGTCGGACGGCAGCAGGTCGGGGGTGCACTGCACGCGGCGCACCGTCCCGCCGGTCACCGCGGCCAGCCCGCGGGCCAGGGTCGTCTTGCCCATACCGGGCAGGTCCTCCAGCAGGACGTGCCCGCCCGTGGCGAACGCGGTGAGGACCAGCCGCACCGTCGCGGGAGCGCAGCGGGCCACCGCCCCGACGCCGGCCGCCATCCGCTCGAAGGCGTCGGCCGCCAGCACCGCCTCCTCACCCGTTATCGCGACGAACTCGGCCGTGGTGGTGCTCAAAACTCGTCCTTTCCCGGTGTCAGCCGCAGTTGCCCCAGCCGGACGACGCGCTCGCGCCGGACGCGCCGCCGGAGAAGCGGACGCAGATACCGGGGGCGTTCACGTACACCGGCCCGGCGTAGTACTTGAACGTGCCGCTGTCGTTCCCGACCTCCCCGCCGCTCCGCTCCTGCAGGCGGACCCACACGTGAGTGCTCTTGCCGACGTTCTCGGTCTTCATCGTGACCGCGCAATTCCGCTTGGTACTACGGCTGTAGAGTTGGTAGGCACGCCCGCCGGAGAACGGCAGGGATCGCTGCACGGTGTAGTCACCGCCGCTGCCGCCGCTGTTGCAGACCTGCTGCGGCGTGTACGGGTTCTTCGTGGGTTTCGGCTTCGGAGTGGTGGGTTTCGGGTTCGGAGTGGTGGGCTTCGGGTTCGGAGTGGTGGGCTTGGGCCTCGGGTTCGGAGTCGTGGGTCCGGAGGTCGGCCTCGAAGTCGAGGGCCTCGGCCTCGGCCTCGGCCTTGGTCTTGAGGGCGATCGCGTCCGGGCGGGCCTGGTG
>NZ_SMKH01000158.1 GCF_004348515.1 Actinomadura sp. KC345
GCTTCTGGGGGTGCGGCTGCTGCTGGGGGGCCTGCTCGCGGGCCTGGGCCGGCTCGGCCCAGACGGCCGTCCCGTAGGCGCAGACCTCCACGCCGCCGCCGATCGCGGCGGTGTCGAAACGCATGCCGACCACCGTGTTCGCGCCCATGCGGCGCGCCTCCTCGCGGAGCCGGTCGACCGCCTCGCGGCGGGCCGCGGACAGGCCCACCGACGGCTGCTCCCCCGTCACCCGGAACGTGGCGCTGCTCCCGCCGTGGCCGGGCTGCGGCGCGGCGGCCTGGTCGGCCTGGACGGCCGTGCCGAGGACCTCTCCGAGCACACTCCTGATGTCGTACCCCGCCACGCCGTCAGTCGTCAGGATCAGCATGCCCACCACGGTAGATGACGTCTCGGACGATTGCGACGCAACCGCGAGAGAAGGGGCGCCCGCATGCCACCGCCCTCCCGGCGCGCGGCCGGAAGGGCGGTCGGTGCAGTGGATGGAGGACGGTTAGTCGAGCGGAGCTCGTCCATTGAAAGGTGGTGGGTGGGGGCTGGAGGACGGTTAGTCGAGATACTCCTTCAGCATCTGGGCGCGTGACGGGTGGCGCAGCTTGGCGAGGGTCTTGGACTCGATCTGGCGGATCCGTTCCCTCGTCACGCCGAACTCCCTGCCGACCTCCTCCAGTGTGCGCGGATGCCCGTCGGTCAGGCCGAAGCGCAGCTGGATGATGCGCTGCTCCCGTTCCGAGAGGGTGCCCAGGATGTCCTCCAGCTGGTCCTGGAGAAGGATGAACGCCGCGGCCTCGATGGGCACGACGGCGTCCGAGTCCTCGATGAAGTCGCCGAGGTCGGAGTCCTCCTCGCCGATCGGCGACTGCAGCGACACCGGTTCCTGCGCGATCCGCTGGATCTCGATGACCCGGACGGGCGACAGCCCCATCTCCAGGCCGATCTCCTCGGGGGTGGGTTCACGGCCGAGATCCTGGTGCATCTGCCGCTGCACCCGGACCAGCTTGTTGATCGTCTCCACCATGTGCACCGGGATGCGGATCGTCCGGGCCTGGTCGGCGATCGCCCGGGTGATCGCCTGCCGGATCCACCAGGTGGCGTAGGTCGAGAACTTGAACCCCTTGGTGTAGTCGAATTTCTCGACCGCACGGATCAGTCCGAGATTTCCCTCCTGAATCAGGTCGAGGAAGAGCATTCCCCGGCCCACGTAGCGTTTCGCGATCGAGACCACCAGCCGCAGGTTGGCCTCGATCAGGCGTTGCTTCGCCCGCGCACCCTCGCGGGAGAGCAGTTCGAGGTCGAGCAGCTCGCCGCGGGCGAGGACGGCGGTACGCGCCATCTTCTCCTCGGCGAACAGTCCCGCCTCGATCGATTTCGCGAGTTCTACTTCATCTTCTGCCGTGAGAAGCGGTACGCGACCGATCTCTCTCAGGTAGATCCGAACCAGGTCGCTCGTCGGCGCCCGCTTGCCGAGGTCACCCTCGTCCACTCGCGTGACGTCCTCGGTCTCCTGCTGAGACTCGAGGACCTCCACCCCCTGCTCTGCGAGCATCCGGACGACCCTTTCCAGGGAGTCGTCCGGCAAGTCCGAGCGATCGAGCGCGGCAGCGACGTCCTCGACGGTCACACCGCCGCGTTCTCTGCCACGTGCGACGAGGTCCGCCACCTGATCAACCGATGGCGCCTCGCTTGGCAGCACCGAAGGGCCCACGCAGACAGTCTGCGTCAAACCGGGGCTAGATCACAGGACCTATTTTGCGGTCCCTTCACTTACTGTGATCCGAGCCCTCGCTCCCGCAACACCCGTCGCTGCTGCTCAAGCGCGACAAGATCGCCGAAGAGCCGCTGGTACTCCTCGGGCGCCTCGACCGGATTCAGCCGTCCGAGTTTAGATTTCACGTCGGCGATCATGCGGGTGAGCTGGCGTTCCTGTATTCGGGCGAGCAGTTCCACGGCATAACGGTCATCCGATTCCTGGGCGGACCGGGCCGGCTCCACCCCGAATCTGGTGATCAGCTCTCTCACCTGGTCGTTCGGTGCCCGTTCCAGCAGGTGGGCGACCCATTCGGTGACGGTGCCCGCGGCCGTGACGCCGCCGGCCTCCGCGATGACCACGCGCACCGCGGCGTGCGGCGGCGCGATGAACGCCTCGGCCGGGACCTCGTCGAACACCGGCCCGAGCAGTGCCGGGCGCTGGACGGCCAGCTTCAGCAGCTCCCGCTCCCGCTGCACCTCGGGATCGTTCGGATCGAACGCCGGACGCTCGGGCGCCGCCGGGGCCTCGCCGCCGCGCCCGTTGCCCCCGTGGGCGCGTCCGTTCCGCCGCGCCGCCAGCTCGCGGACGCGGCGCAGCACGAACTGCTCGTCCATGATGCCGAGCCAGCGGTCGAGGCTGACCGTGTACCCGTGCCGGAGCGAGCGGTCCTTGATGGACGCGACGACCGGCGCCGCGGCGTCCAGCGCCGCCAGCCGGCCCTCGACCGTGTCGAGGTCGTGCTGCTCGATCGCGCTGCGCACCTTGAACTCGAACAGGGGAAGCCGGGAGGCGACCAGGTCGCGCACCGCCGCGTCGCCGTGCCTGACCCGCAGGTCGCACGGGTCGAGGCCGTCCTGCTGGACGGCCACGAACGTCTGCGTGACGAACTTCTGCTCGCCCTCGAACGCGCGCAGCGCCGCCTTCTGCCCGGCGGCGTCGCCGTCGAAGGTGAAGATCACCTCGCCGCGGAACTCGTCCTGGTCCATCAGCAGCCGGCGCAGCACCTTGATGTGGTCGTCGCCGAACGCCGTCCCGCACGTCGCGATCGCCGTCGGGACGCCCGCCAGGTGGCAGGCCATCACGTCGGTGTAGCCCTCGACCACCACGGCCTGCCGCCGCCGCGCGATCTCCTTCTTCGCCAGGTCGGCCCCGTACAGCACCGACCCCTTGTGGAACAGCGGCGACTCGGGGGTGTTCAGGTACTTGGGGCCGTCGTCGTCCTCGTAGAGCTTGCGGGCGCCGAACCCGATGACGTCGCCGCTCAGGTCGCGGATCGGCCACATCAGCCGGCCGCGGAACCGGTCCATCGGGCCGCGCCGCCCCTCCTTGGCCAGCCCGCCCGCGATGATGTCGCGGTCGGCGAAGCCGCGCCCGCGCAGGTGCCGGACGAGGCCCTCCCACTCGCGGGGCGCGAAACCGACCCCGAAGCGGGCCGCGTCGGCGGCCTCGAAGCCGCGCTCGGCCAGGAACGTGCGGGCGATCGCGCCCTCGTCGGAGTCCAGGCGCGCGGTGTAGAACTCGGCGGCCGCCTTGTGCGCCTCGATCAGCCGGGCGCGCTGCCCGCCGTCCTGCCGGGGGCCGCGCCCGCCGCCGTCCTCGTAGCGGAGCTGGATCCCGGCCTGGGCCGCGAGCCGCTCCACCGACTCCGAGAACGAGAGGTGCTCCATCTCCTGGACGAACTTGATGACGTCGCCGCCCGCCTCGCAGCCGAAGCAGAAGTACAGCCCCCGCGAGGGCGTCACGTTGAACGACGGCGACTTCTCGTCGTGGAACGGGCAGAGCCCCTTGAGATTGTCCCCGCCCGCGTTGCGGAGCTGCAGGTAGTCGCCGATCACGTCGGCGATCGACGAGCGCTCCCGCACCAGCGCGATGTCCTCATTGCGAATCCGGCCTGCCACGACGAAGGAGTCTACGGCGGGGCCGCGACATCCGGCGCCCGACGCCCGAACCGGTCCGCGCCCCGCCCGCCGTGGCCGGACCCGGCCGGGTCGGCGGGCGGCGGCGCCTCGATCACTCTGGACAACCCGTACCGTCGCGCGATGTGATGACTGACCGAGATTTCGCTCACATCAGGCGGACCCGATGACGGATGTTGTGCTCGACGGCGTCGAGAAGGTGTACCCGGGTGGGCAGGTCGCCGTCCGCGACCTCCGTCTGCGGATCGACGAGGGTGAGCTGTTCGTCCTGCTCGGGCCGTCGGGCTGCGGCAAGTCCACCGTCCTGCGCATGATCGCCGGGCTGGAGGAGGTCACCACCGGCGACCTGTGGCTGAACGGATCCGTCGCCAACGGGCTCGCGCCGCGCGAGCGGAACGTGGCCATGGTGTTCCAGGAGGGCGCCCTCTACCCGCACCGCACGGTCAAGGGCAACATGATGTTCCCCTTGGAGGTGTCGGGCGACGACCGCGCCGAGGCCGGCGCCAAGGTCGTCGAGCTGGCCCGCGCGCTCGGCATCAACTCCATGATCGACCGGCTGCCGGGCACGCTCTCGGGCGGCCAGCGGCAGCGCGCGGCGATCGGGCGGGCGCTGATCCGCGAGCCGTCGCTGTTCCTGATGGACGAGCCGCTGTCGAGCCTGGACGCGGGACTGCGCACCGAACTGCGCATCGAGATCACCGCCCTGGTGCGCTCGACGGGGACCACGACCGTCTACGTCACGCACGACCAGGTCGAGGCGATGACGATGGCCGACCGGATGGCGGTGCTGCGCGACGGGCTGCTGGAGGACGTCGGAACCCCGGAGCAGATCTACGAGGACCCGGCGACGGTGTTCGTGGCCGCGTTCCTCAGCTCGCCGCCGATCAACCTGCTGCAGGCCACCCTCTGGGCCGTCGAGGGCGAGGGGCTGGTGCTCGACTTCGGCTCCCAGCGGCTGAGCGTCCCGTGGAACGATCCCCGGGCGTCGTCGCTGATCAGCCACCACGGCCGGTCCGTGATCGTCGGAGTCCGCCCCGACACGCTGCTGCCGGTCACGCCGGGCTCGCCGGCGCCGCCCGGCACCACCCTGTCCGGCCGGATCCGCGCGATGGAGTTCCACGGGCACGAGTGGCTCGCCTACGCCGAGGCGGGCGTCCCCACCGCCGACGCGGCCGAGGTGGGGCGGCCGCCGCCGCCCGAGCCCCGCGACCCCGGGCGCCCCGGCATGCGCGGCAGGCTGCGGACGCTGCTCGGCGGGCCGGTCCGCGACGACCCGCCGGTCGAGGAGCACGCCGGCCACCACCGCCGCTCCGACCTGGTGTTCCGCATCGCGCCGGGCAACCGGCCGCAGCGCGGCGACCATGTCGCGCTGCGCGTCGATCTGAGCCGCGTCCTGTTCTTCGGCGCCGACGGCCACCGCGTCACGCCCGTCCACCGGTAGTCCGCGCCGGGCGGTCAGGCGGGCCGGCCCGCGCCCGCCCGGACCCCGCCGCTGTAGAGGCGGATCTTCCACTGGATGTGCTCCTGCTGCTCGCGCAGCCTGGCGATCCGCGCCTCCACCCGGCGGTCGTGGTCCTGCAGCAGCTCCAGCCGCTCCGCGACCGTCCCGGTCCCGCCGCGGGCCAGCTCCGTGTACCGCAGCATCTCGGCTATCGGCATGCCGGTCTCGCGCAGGCACCGCAGCATCCCGAGCCACTGCAGGTCGTCGTCGCTGAAGACGCGCCGCCCCGACGCGTTCCGGGCGATGCCGGGAAGCAGCCCGATCTTCTCGTAGTAGCGCAGCGTGTCGATGCTGAAGCCGCTCTTCTCGGCGGTCTGGGCGGGAGAGTAGGCGCTCACGTCCCCAGAATCCCACCTGGAGTGCACTCCAGGTCAACGATGCGGAGCAGTTTGACCTGGAGCGCGCTCCAGGCCGCAGAGTGGGGAACGCCCGCGGGGGTAAGGCCCCGCGGACGAGAACCGGGACGAGAGGAAATCTTCATGCGCGTCGGCCTCCAGATACCGAGCTTCACCTTCCCCGGCGGACCCGAGCAAATCGGCCCGACCTACGGCCGCATGGCCCGGGAGGCCGACCAGGCGGGGCTGGACTCGCTGTGGGTCATGGACCACTTCTTCCAGATCGACATGGTGGGTCCCCCGGAGGATCCGATGCTGGAGAGCTACTCCGCGCTCGCGTACGCCGCCGCGCTGACCGAGCGGATCACGCTCGGCACGATGGTCACCGGCGTCACCTACCGGCATCCCGGCATCCTGCTCAAGACCGTGACGACACTGGACGTGCTGTCGGGCGGACGGGCCTGGCTGGGCATCGGCGCCGCCTGGTACGAGCAGGAGGCGCGGGGGCTCGGCACCCCGTTCCCGCCGGTGGCGGAGCGGTTCGAGCGGCTGGAGGAGACGCTGGAGATCGCCCACCGGATGTGGAAGGGCGACGAGTCGGCGTTCCGGGGCGGGCACTACACGCTGGAGCGGCCGCTGAACTCGCCGCCCGCGCTGCGGCGGCCGCATCCGCCGATCCTGATCGGCGGCGGCGGGGAGAAGAGGACGCTTCGGCTCGTCGCCCGGTACGCGGACGCGTGCAACCTGTTCGACGGCGACGAACTGCCTCACAAGCTGGACGTGCTGCGCGGGCACTGCGAGCGCGAGAGCCGCGACTTCGCCGAGATCGAGAAGACCTCGCTCGGCTACTTCACGGGCACGCCGTCGGCGGACGAGGTCGCGGACACCGTCGGACGCCTCGCGGAGAGCGGCATCGACCACGCGATCTTCTCCCAGGGCGCCGGCCAGGACCTGGCGGGCGTCCTCGGCGAGGCCCTGGCCCGGACCGGGGAGATCGTCCCCGCGGGACGGTGAGGCGCCGGACGGCGGGGCCTCAGGCCGCCGACGGGGTGAAGACCCACTTCTTGTACGACCAGTAGCGGAACCCGGCGCCGAACGCGACGCCCGCCAGCAGCCCGGCGTTGAAGCCGACTCCGCCGTGCAGCCCGAGCGTGTAGTACGTGAAGCCGGTGCAGAGCACCTGGATCAGCAGGCCCACGCCGTTCAGCGCGAAGAAGACCGCCAGCTCGCGGCCGGAGCCGTCGCTGTCGCGGTGGCGGAACACCCAGAACCGGTTGAGGAGGTAGGAGGCCAGCGTGGACACCACGGTGGGGATGACGACGCTCGTGATGGGGCTGCCGCCGAGCCACGCGCGCATGAGGTTGGCACCGAAGACCATGATCAGCGTGCCGACGACCCCGACGAAGCCGAAGCTGAGGAGCTCGCCGAGGAACGTCCGGTACGCCGGGGCGGTTTCAACCGTTTTGACCGGCCTGGACCGCTGCATGGTGCTCACTCGCCCAGACCTTACCTGACTAGGACATATACGAATGGCCCAACCCCGGCAAAAGATCAACAGCCTCCCTCAGGACTCCGCCGTGGCGGTCGCGGGAGCCAGCAGGACGATCAGGCCGACCAGCCCGACGGGGACCGCCAGCGCCCACCCGAGCCCCACGCCCTGCGCGACGAACCCGATGACGGGCGGGCCGCCGAGCAGTCCGAGGTAGCCCACCCCGGTGACCCGGGAGATCCCCGCCGCGGCGGGGACGCCGGGGATGTTGCCGGCCGCGCTGAACGTGACGGGCGCCACGACGGCGGCGCCCAGGCCGAAGATCGTGAAGCCGCACACGGCCGCCGCCGGATGGCCCGCGGCGAGGCCGAGCCCGAGGCCGAGCGCGGCGGTCAGCGACCCGGCCCGCAGGACCGGAACGGGGCCGAACCGGGCGACGACCCTGTCGCCGGCGAGCCGGCCGACCGTCATCGCCACCGCGCACCCGGCGTAGCCGAGGCCGGCGACGCCGGGCCCGGTGCCGAGGTCCTCCCGCAGGTAGATCGCGCTCCAGTCGGCCATGGCGCCCTCGCCGACGAACGAGCACAGCCCGATGACCCCGAGCATGACCAGCAGCCACCGGGACGACGGCGCGGCGGCGGGTGCCCGCTCCCCCGCCGCGGGCGGCTCCGCGGGCACGGGGACGGCGTCGGCCGAGCGGTCCAGCAGGCCACGGCAGCCGACCGCCATCAGCGCCGCCAGCGCCACGGCCGCCGCCGCCAGGTGCAGCGGGACGGGCACGCCCGCCTGCGCCGCAGCCGAGCCGGCCAGCGCGGCCACCAGCGTCCCGATGCTGTACGCGCCGTGCAGGCCGGACATCAGCGGCCGCCCGTAGCCGCGTTCCACGGCCACCCCCTGGGCGTTCATCGCCACGTCCATCAGCCCGAGCGAGGCGCCGAGCAGCAGCAGGGCCAGGGTCAGCGCGCCCAGGTTCCAGGCGAGCCCGAGCGGGACCAGCGACGCCGCGCAGGCGATGCCGGCGGCGATCGTCGTCGCCCTGCTGCCCCGGCTCGCGATGATCCGTCCCGCGAAGCGCACGGCGACCACGACGCCGACGGGGGCGCCGAGCAGGGCGACGCCCATCGAGCCCTCGCTCAGCCCCAGATGCTCCTTGATCTGCGGAATGCGGACGACCCAGGCGGCGGCGAGCAGTCCGTGCGCGGCGAACGCCACCGTCACGGCGACCCGTGCCCGGCCGAGAGCCGCGATCTTGTCCGTCACCACCCGGGAGACAGTACGCGCCTTACGGACCGCGCGGCACGGGCTCCCGGCGGCCGGTCACCGCCGCACCGCGTCAGGCCAGGTCGGCCAGGGGGACGCCCGGGTCGGCGAGGCGGGCGGCGTCCACTTGGCGCCCGGACCGGATCAGGGCCTGGATCTCCCCGGTGACGTCCCAGACGTTGACGTTCATCCCGCCGACCACCCGGCCGCCGGACAGCCAGAAGGCGATGAACTCCCGGGAGGCGGCGTCCCCGCGGTACACCACCTCGTCGTACTCCCCCGGCGACGCGACGCCCGACATCTCCATGCCCAGGTCGTACTGGTCGCTGAAGAAGTACGGGACCCGGTCGTAGGCGACGTCCTGCCCGAGCATGGCGCGGGCGGCGGCGGGCCCGCCGTTCAGGGCGTTCGCCCAGTGCTCCACGCGGACGCGGCGTCCGAGCAGGGGGTTGTAGGCGTTGGCGACGTCCCCGGCCGCGAAGATGTCGGGGTCCGAGGTGCGCAGCGACTGGTCGACGAGGATCCCGTCGGAGACCTCCAGCCCGGCCTCCTCCGCGAGCGCGGTGTTGGGCCGGACCCCGATGCCGACGACCACGACGTCCGCGGGCACCTCGGCGCCGCCGGAGGTGACGACCGCCGACACCTGCCCGGCGCCCCAGAAACCGGCGACGCCCTGGTCGAGCCGCAGGTCGACGCCGTGCTCGCGGTGCAGGTCGCCGAACATCCCGCCGAGCTCGGGGCCCAGCGCGGCGTGCAGCGGCGTCGGCTCCGGCTCGATGACCGCCACGTCGTTGCCGTGGGTGCGGGCGGCGGCCGCCGCCTCCAGCCCGATCCAGCCCGCCCCGGCCACCACGACCCGGCGCCCGCCGTGCGCGAGGGCCTGCTTCAGCGCCGCCGAGTCCCCCATCGTCCGCAGGTAGTGGATGCCCTGCAGCTTCGACCCGGGCACCTCCAGCCGCCGCGGGGACGCGCCCGTCGCCAGGAGCAGCCTGCTGTACCCGATCGGCTCCTTCGTGGACAGGCGCACCTGGTGGGCGTCCCGGTCGACGGCGGCGACGGAGGCGCCGAGCCGCAGTTCCACGTCGTGCTTGTCGTACCAGTCGGCCTCGTGGACGTGGGCCTTCTCGCGAGGCTCCCGGTCCAGGAGGAAGCCCTTGGAAAGCGGAGGCCGCTCGTACGGCCGCTCGATCTCGTCCCCGATCAGAAGCACTCTGCCCGCGAAGCCTTCCTCGCGGAGCGTCTCCGCCGCCTTGGCACCCGCCAGGCTGGCACCGGCGATGACGAACGTCTCCTCGGGCATGGCGACCTCCAGTAGTTGACCTGTAGCCATCCCTACAGCGCGGTCTGTAGTGAGACAAGGGTCACCGTCGGGCGCGTCGAGGCATATTCCACCCGGCGATCGGCCCGGAAATGCCGCCGGCGGCGGTCAGGAGGCGTCCTCCAGCATGCGGTGCCGGGCCATCGCGGAAAGGTCGGTCAGCGAGGCGACCTGGTCGATCACCGCGCGGAGCCGGCCCGCGTCGTCGCCGGCGTCCTCGAACGCGGCGCGGAAACCGGGTTCGAGGGTCCCGGGCGCGCCGGCCAGCGTCATCTCGGCCAGCTCGGTGATCAGCGTCCGCTGCCGGGCCCTGACCTCCTCGTGGCTGATCCACACGTAGTGGGCGGTGATGCCCTTGAGCAGGGCGTTCTCCAGCCGCTGGGCGCGCGGGACGATCAGCTCCGCCGCGTACCGGGTCAGCGGGCGGTCGCCGTAGGCCTCGCGGGTGGCGGTCTCGGCGGCCACGCAGAACCTGCCGATCAGGGTGCTGGTGAGGTTCTTGAGGGCGGCCAGGCTGCGCGGCGTCCCGTCGTACCGGTCGGGCCAGTACGGCTCGGCGAGCAGCCCGGTGAAGCGCTCCGCCAGCTCGGCCGGGTCGCCGCCGGGGCAGTACAGCTTGACCGCGGTGGCGGCGACCAGGCGGCGCTCGGCGGGATCGGCGAGGCGGGCGAAGTCGATGTGCCCGGCGACCAGCGCGTCCTCCAGGTCGTGGACGGAGTAGGCGACGTCGTCGCTCCAGTCCATGACCTGGGCCTCGAAGCATGTGCGGCCGGGTTCGACGCCCTCGCGTACCCAGTGCGCGACGTCGACGTCGTCCGGGTACACGCCGAACTTCCCGTTGACCGCATCCGCCTGGGTCCAGGGGTACTTCATCGAGGCGTCCAGGGCGGCACGGGTCAGGTTGAGGCCGACGCTGCGTCCGTGCAGCGGCGGGCCGCCGGGGGCGAACGACTTGGGCTCCAGCCGGGTCAGGACGCGCAGGCTCTGCGCGTTGCCCTCGAACCCTCCGCAGTCGCGTGCGACGACGTCCAGGGCGGATTCGCCGTTGTGCCCGAACGGCGGGTGCCCGATGTCGTGCGCCAGGCACGCCGTCTCGACCAGGTCGGGGTCGCAGCCGAGGGACTTGCCCAGTTCGCGGCCGACCTGGGCGCATTCGAGCGAGTGGGTCAGCCGGGTGCGCAGGCTCTGCACGGTGTCGGTGCCGGCGTCCGCACCGGGCGAGGCGACCTGCGTCTTGGCGGCCAGCCGCCGCAGGGCCGCGCTGTGCAGGACGCGGGCGCGGTCGCGTTCGAAGGCCGTCCGGTCGCGCCGCTTGGCGGGCTCGGGCGCCCAGCGCCGCCCGTCGCGGGCGGTGTAGCGGCCGGAGCCGCCGTGAGTGAAGGTGATCGTCATGTCCCTGTCCAGGGTATGCGGGCGCGATGACGTTCCGTTGACCTTCGGGGAGGGCCGCGGCGGCGGGGCCCGGTGTCAGCGGCTCGGCGGCGGATCGGACGGCTGCGAGGACGGCTGCGAGGACGGCCGGACGGACGGGTCGATGTGAATGCGCCTGACGGTCTCGTCCGGCACCTGCACGCTCCTGCCCAGCAGCACGTACGACAGGTACGCCCCGGTCTCGCGGACGATGTACTGGAACTGGGTCTCGCGGGTCTGGACGCTGGGGCCGCTGCGGGTCGGCGAGGCGGCCGCCTCGACGCCGTGGTCCGCGGCCATCTTCTTCGACCGCAGCCCGTGCCACGGATCGGTGACGATCACGCCGGACGACCAGTGGTGCCGGTCGAACTCCTTGCCGAGGGCCCGCATGCTTTCGAGCGTGTCGCGCCCGACCGGCACCGCGAAGACCTTGGCGGCGGGCACCCCGCCCTCCTCGATCAGCCAGGCGCGGCCGGCGCCCGCCTCCGTGAAGTTGTCACCGGGGGCCTTGCCGCCGACGGTGACGATGGCGGGCGCGACGCCCTCCCGGTAGAGGTCGAGGGCGTGCTGGAGCCGCCATTGCAGGGTCGGGGACGGCTTCCCGTTGTACTGGGCGGCGCCCAGGACGACGATCGCGTCCGACTTGGGCCGCTCGTCCTGGCGGGCCTGGTGCCAGACCCGCCCCCCGACGGCGAGGGGCGTCAGCACGGTGACGGCGAGCAGCCCGAGGACGACGTACAGCGGCACCGTGAGCCAGAGCGGTCTTCTGCGCCGCCGACGCTTCCGCCCGGCGGGCTCGGCCTGGTCGGGGTCCCCGGTCTCCGGCACTTCCATTTCCAACGTCATCGCTTGGGACACGTTAGTTAGATGGCGCGGCGGGCGTGGGAAGTTCCCGAACCCGGCGTGCCGCACGCCACGTCCGGGCCGGCGGCCGGTCCCCGCGCGCAGGCCGGGGGACGGCCGCCGGGACCGTCACCGGCTGTCGCCGCCCCCGGAACCGCCGCCCGACGCCTGGATCGCGGCGCGTCCGGCCTCCAGCCGGGCGACCGGGATGCGGAACGGCGAGCAGGACACGTAGTCGAGCCCGACCTCGTGGCAGAAGTGCACCGAGTCGGGGTCGCCGCCGTGCTCGCCGCAGATGCCGAGCTTGATCCCGGGACGCGCCTCGCGGCCCTCCTCGGCGGCGATGCGGACGAGCCGCCCGACGCCGTCGCGGTCGAGGGTCTCGAACGGGGACACCCCGAAGATGCCCAGCTCCAGGTAGCGGCCGAAGAACGCGGCCTCGACGTCGTCGCGGGAGAAGCCCCACGTGGTCTGCGTGAGGTCGTTGGTGCCGAAGGAGAAGAACTCGGCGGCCTCGGCGATCTGCCCGGCGGTCATCGCGGCCCTCGGCAGCTCGATCATGGTGCCGATCAGCGCGGGGACGTCGGCCCCGGTGGCCTCCCTGACGTCGTCCAGGATGGCGCGGGCCTCGTCGCGGACCGCCTCCAGCTCCTGGACGGCCCCGACGAGCGGGATCATGATCTCCGGGCGCGGGTCGCCGCCCGCGGCGCGCCGCGCCGCCGCGGCCTCGGCGATCGCGCGCACCTGCATGCCGAACAGTCCCGGAATCACCAAACCGAGCCGCACGCCGCGCAGGCCCAGCATAGGGTTCTGCTCGTGCAGTCGGTTGACTGCTTCGAGCAGTCTCCGGTCCTTGGCGTCGGCGTCGTCACCCGCCAGCGCGACCCTGACCGACAGCTCGGTGATGTCGGGGAGGAATTCGTGCAGCGGCGGGTCGATCAGCCGGATCGTCACCGGCAGTCCGTCCATGGCCTCGAAGATGCCCTCGAAGTCGCTCCGCTGGAGCGGCTCCAGGGCGTCCAGCGCGGCCTGGCGCTCCGTGCCGTCCGCGGCGAGGACGAGCTTCTCGATGAGCCGCCGGCGGTCGCCGAGGAACATGTGCTCGGTGCGGCACAGCCCGATGCCGGCGGCGCCGAACCGGCGCGCCCGCGCGGAGTCCTCGGCGTTGTCGGAGTTCGCGCGGACCTTCAGCGCGGCCCGCGAGTCGGCGTGCGTCATGACACGGTCGACGGCCTTGACGAGGTCGCCGCCCTCCTCGGCGGACAGCTCGCCCTCGAAGTACTGGACGACGGGCGAGTCCTCGACGGGGACCTCGCCGAGGTACACCTCCCCCGTCGTCCCGTCGATGGAGATGACGTCGCCCTCGCCGACCGTCACTCCGCCGGGCGCGGTGAACCGCCCGGCCTTGACGTCGACGTCCAGCTCCTCGGCTCCGCAAACGCAGGTCTTGCCCATGCCGCGGGCGACGACGGCGGCGTGCGAGGTCTTGCCGCCCCGGGACGTCAGGACGCCCCTGGCGGCGACCATGCCGGCGAGGTCGTCGGGGTTGGTCTCGCGGCGGACGAGGATGACGTCCTCGCCCCGCCCGGCGAGTTCCACCGCCCGCTCGGAGTTGAACACGACCTTGCCGACGGCCGCGCCGGGCGAGGCGTTCATGCCCTTGGTCAGCTTCCGGACGCCCTCGACCCGGCTGGCGAAGCGGGGGAACATCAGCTGCGCGAGCTGGTCGCCGGTGACGCGGCGGGCGGCCTCGTCCTTGTCGATGAGCCCCTGGTCGAGGAGCTGGCAGGCGATGCGGAACGCCGCGGCGGCGGTCCGCTTGCCGACCCGGGTCTGCAGCATCCACAGCTTCCCGCGCTCGATCGTGAACTCGATGTCGCACATGTCGAGGTAGTGGTTCTCCAGCGTCTCCATGATCTCGAGAAGCCGGTCGTAGGACGCCTTGTCGATCCGCTCCAGCTCCGTCAGCGCGACGGTGTTGCGGATGCCGGCGACGACGTCCTCGCCCTGGGCGTTCTGCAGGTAGTCTCCGTAGACGCCCTGCTGCCCGGACGCGGGGTCGCGGGTGAAGGCGACGCCCGTCCCGGAGTCCATGCCCATGTTGCCGAACACCATCGAGCAGATGTTGACGGCCGTGCCGAGGTCGACGGGGATGCGCTCCTGGCGGCGGTAGAGCACCGCGCGGTCGGCGTTCCACGAGTCGAACACCGCAGCCACGGCCATGTCCATCTGCTCGCGCGGGTCGGTCGGGAAGTCCCGGCCCGCCCGCTCCCGGACGATCGTCTTGAAGCGGCCCACCAGCTCCTCGAAGTCCCCGGCGGTGAGGTCGGCGTCGTCGTCGCTGCCGCGGGCCCGCTTGACCTCCTCGACGGCGTCCTCGAACAGGTCGCCGTCGATGTCCAGGACGGTCTTGCCGAACATCTGGATCAGGCGGCGGTAGGAGTCCCACGCGAACCGCTCGTCCCCCGCTTGCGCGGCGAGACCGTGCACGGACTCGTCGTTGAGACCGACGTTGAGGACGGTCTCCATCATTCCGGGCATGCTGAACTTGGCGCCGGAACGCACGCTGACCAGCAGCGGGTCGTCGCTCTGGCCGAGCTTCTTGCCCATCGCGGACTCGAGGCCGGCCAGGTGCGCGTTCACCTCGTCCGCCAGCCCCTCGGGCAGGTTCCCGTGCTCGAGGTAGTACCGGCAGGCCTCCGCGGTGATCGTGAACCCGGGAGGCACGGGCAGTCCGAGGTTGGTCATCTCGGCCAGGTTGGCGCCCTTGCCGCCCAGCAGATCTTTGAGGTCCTTGTTTCCCTCAGTGAAGTCGTACACGAACTTCGGCACGGGGAGCTCCTTCTCGCTCCGGTTCCACCCAGTGGCAGTCTCGAGCCCGCCGGGGCGGGGCGCGGCATCGCGTTCCCGCAGGCCGCGACGAGTCCGCTGCCCTGTTTGCCGGGACTGTACCCGCGAAGCCCGGCCTTGCTCGGCGCCCGGTGCGGCAAGGGGCGTTATCCCAGGTCAGATGCCAGATAGTGGTCTATTCCATTGGGGATCGCCCCCAGAGAACACCGGCTCGCGCGCGGGGCGCGGCCCGGACGGAGCATCCGGGGAACACCCCGCACACGGTGGCGTACCCACCCCGCTGGAGAGGGAATGATGGATCAAGGAGGTGAGGTTGTGAGGCCTAAGGTCGCCGGCGGCCGGGCGGGGGATCCGTTCGCCCCGATAGCCGATTTCGGGTTCCTGTCCGACTGCGAGACGACCGCGCTGGTCGCGCCGAGCGGCAACATCGAGTGGATGTGCCTGCCGCGGATGGACTCGCCGAGCGTGTTCGGGTCGATCCTGGACCGCGACGCCGGGTACTTCCGGGTCGGCCCGGCGGGCGTCGAGGTGCCCGCCGCGCAGCGCTACATCCCCGGCACCATGGTGATGGAGACCACCTGGTGGGTGCACGGGGGCTGGCTCGTGGTGACGGACGCCCTGCTGATGGGGCCGTGGCACCACGAGACGGAACGGTCCCACACGCACCGCAGGGCCCCGACGGACTACGACGCCGACCACGTCCTGCTGCGGATGGTGCGGTGCGTGAACGGGCAGGTCCAAGTGCGGCTCGACTGCATGCCGGTGTTCGACTACGGCCAGACGCCCGCCCGCTGGGAGCACACCGGGGCCGGGTACCACGAGGCCCTCGCGCGCGGCAACGGCGTCGGCCTGCGGCTCAGCACCGACATGAACGTCGGGTTCGAGGGGTCGCTCGCCACGTCCCGGACGCTGCTGAAGCAGGGCGAGTCCCGGTTCGTGGCGCTGTCGTGGAGCGAGCACGCGGCGCCGTCGTCCTACGAGGAGGCGCACGAACGGCTCGTCTGGACCGTCCACCACTGGCAGCACTGGCTGGACCGGGGCCGGTTCCCCGACCACCCGTGGCGCAGCCACCTGCAGCGCAGCGCGCTGACGCTGAAGGGGCTGACGTTCGCCCCGTCGGGCGCGGTGGCCGCGGCGGCGACCACGTCGCTGCCGGAGGCGCCGGGCGGCGACCGGAACTGGGACTACCGCTACACCTGGATCCGCGACTCCACGATGGCGCTGTGGGCGTTCTACACGCTCGGCTACGACTGGGAGGCCAACGACTTCTTCTACTTCATCACCGACGTCGCCGAGGCCGCCGAGGGCAAGCTGCAGATCATGTACGGGCTGGACGGGCGGGAGGAGCTGCCCGAGTCCACGCTCGACCACCTCACCGGCTACGACAACGCCCGCCCCGTCCGCATCGGCAACGAGGCGTACATGCAGGCGCAGCACGACGTGTGGGGCGCGATCATCGGCTCCATCTACCTGTTCGTGCGCAAGCGGGACCGGCTCGACGACCGGCTCTGGAAGATCATCATCAAGCAGGTGGAGGACGCCGTCGCCAACTGGCGGACCCCGGACTGCGGCATGTGGGAGGTGCGCGGCGAGCCGCAGCACTTCACCTCGTCCAAGATCTTCTGCTGGGTCGCGGCGGACCGCGGCGCCCGCCTCGCCCGCGTCCGCGGCGACCAGGACCGGGCACGGCGCTGGCAGGCGGCCGCCGACGAGATCCACGCCGACGTGATGGCGAACGCGCTGGACGAGCGCGGCGTCTTCACCGCGCACTACGGCGCGACGGCGCTGGACGCCTCGGCCCTGCTGATCCCGATGCTCGGCTTCCTGCCCGCCGACGACAAGCGCGTCCGCGAGACCGTCCTCGCCATCGCCGACGAGCTGTCGGAGGACGACCTCGTCCTGCGCTACCGGGCCTCGGAGACCGACGACGGCTTCGAGACGGAGGAGGGCACGTTCACGATCTGCTCGTTCTGGCTGGTCAGCACGCTGGTGATGATCGGGGAGCTGGACCGGGCGCGTGCCCTGTGCGAGAAGCTGCTGTCCTACGCCAGCCCGCTGCAGCTGTACTCGGAGGAGATCGACCCGCACACGGGCCGCCATCTCGGCAACTTCCCGCAGGCCTTCACCCACCTCGCCCTGATCAACGCGGTCATGCAGGTGATCAGGGCCGAGAACGACGAACCCCAGCCGCCGCTGGCCTGACCCGGTGATGGCGGGGCGCCGCGACCGGGGGCGGCCCGTCGCGGCGCCCCGCCATCACAACTCGGCGACAACCGCCGGAAATGCCCCTTTTGCCGAAATTTCCGGCTTACCGTGCGGCTGTGAGTACGCCACCTCCTGCTGACAACGACTCCGAACCGGCCGGCGGATGGGCCCCACCCGACCCGCCGGGCCCTGCGGAGAACGCTCCGT